>NZ_JBSFEO010000006.1:0-333289 GCF_053594475.1 Embleya sp. NPDC001921 | reverse complement strand
TGGGGCGGATACGGCGCCACCTTCGCCGACCCCGACGGCTACGTCTGGAGCCTGGGCTACAGCGCCCCGGGAACCGACCAGCCCTACGCCGAATAAGCGACGGCCAGGTGTCCTTGGCCTGCCGGACGCACACCGGCATCTCGATTCCGATCGACCGTGCCGGGGTGGCCGCCGGTTGGTGACGGGGGAACGGCCGGTCGGGGAACCCGCCGGTTTCCGCGGACGGTTGCCACGGCCCGGCACGACGTCCGTGTCCCGGGTGACGACCACGCCCCGCCGGCGGCTGCCCGTGTCATCGTGCAGATGCGCCTGCCGACCTCGACGCCCTGAACGCGACCTTCTCCATGCCCGGGGCCCTCGACCCCATCAAGCGCCGGCGGGGCCGGTAGCCGTACGAGGCGATCCGGGTCAACCACGAGCCGTTGGCGTAAGCGGCTGCGCATTTCGGGCTGTAGGCGGTGCCGGGGGCGGGTATGCGCGATCATCGCCGGATGGACGCTCGTTTCCTCGGCATCGCCGAGCTGGTCGAACCCCCGTCCGTGGCGGTCGTGGTCGACGTCATGCGTGCTTTCACGGTGGCTGCCTGGGCCTTCGCCCAGGGGGCGGAGAAGATCGTTCTGGCCGAGTCGCCGGCCGAAGCCCTGGCGCTCAAGGCTCGCCATCCGGATTGGGTGGCGCTCAAGGACGGTCCGCCCGCGCCCGGGTTCGACACCGTCAACTCGCCGGGCCTGCTGCGGTCCATCGACCTCGGCGGACGGACCGTTGTGCAGAAGACGACGGCGGGGACGGTCGGTGCCCTCGCCGTCAAGGAGGCGTCGCTGGTGTTGTGTGCGAGCTTCGTGGTGGCGGAGGCGACGGCTCGGCTCCTGCGGACACGCGAGTGTGAGAGCGTCACGTTCGTGGTCACCGGCGACGACGGGAAGGCCGACGAAGATCTGGCCTGCGCTCGATACATCGCTCGCCGGGCCACCGGAGCCGGCACGGATGCGGCCGAGTTCCTCCGCCGTGCCCGCGAGTCGCGCGCCGCCGCCGAGTTGACGGAGGGGGTGCGTGCGGGAGCCCATCCCGACGACGTCGCACTCTGTCTCGAACTCGACCGGTTCCCCTTCGCCATGGTGGCGACCTCGGCGGACTCGCTCATGGTTCTCCGCCCGTGCGCCGTGCCTTCGCCGACCGGCGACGCTTCGATCTGATCCGAGGCGAGGTCCGACTCCCGCCGTGCGAGAGCCGGCGCCCGGTCGGGTACGCGGCGCCGGACGCGCGCGGGCCGGCCGTACGCGGACCGGACTCCCTCGCCCCACCGTGAGCAGCGCATCGAGCCTCGCCGGTCGGTCAGGTCGTCGGTTCCGACGGCGCAACGCCCGTTTCGACGGCCGGAATTCGGCGGTGCACGTCCTCGTACATGTCGAGCATCGCGATGCGGAAGACCTCGGCCTGGTGCGTGCCGATGAACGCGGTGTGCCCGAACACCTCCAGGGCGACGAGGCCGTGCATGTGCCCCCACGAGCTGAGGATGAGGGCGGCCGCGGCCGGCGGTAGATCTCCCAGCCCGTCCGGCGGCAGGCCTTCCAGGTGTCCCCGGAGCGCGGGCGAAAGCGCGGGCGTGTCGGCGGCGCCCAGTTGTTCGGTGGTCAGCCCGGCGAACAGTTCCTGCTGGAAGATCGCGCTCATCCGGCGAACCGCCTGCGTGGTGGGACCGTCGGCGGGCGCCTGGTAGTGCCGCAACGGGGCCCCGTAGATCAGTTGGAACCGTTCGGGATTGGCGATGGCCCATCGGCGGTAGCCCTCGGCCGCCACCACCAGGCGCGGCATGGACGCGTCGTGCGCGCCGTCGACCGTGGCCTGCACGGCGTCGGCCAGGTCGTCGTACGCCTTGGTGATCAGCGCGGTGACGAGGTCGTCCCGGCTCGGAAAGTAGTGGTACAGCGCCTGCACGGTCATGCCGAGGCTCCGGGCGACCGCTCGCAGGGACAACGAGTGGGGTCCGTGTTCGGCGATGTGGCTCTCGGCGGCGCTCAGGATCTCCTGGACTGCGACGGCCCGGCGCCGCTGGCGCAGGGTGGGCACGGCCGCTGGGGCTTCGGCTGGAGGCATGCGACGACCGTACGACGAACCTTCCGGTACCGCATCCAAAAACCGCACTCTGTGAAGAAAATCTAACACTGCCAAAGATTCTTGTCCCTCACTAATGTCGTCCATGGCGACGGGGAGAACGACATCGCATCCCGTCCCCGGTACGCGAAACACGATGGACGCGGAGGAGCGGTCTCTTCCGCCTCCTCGGCACCGCCCCGGACGCCCCGCCTCCCCTGACCGGAAGGACGCCGGGGCCCACCCCCATCAGGTCGTTCCGACCTTCGTCATGTCTTTACGCAGTGAGAGTGCAAGGGAGAGAGTGCGTGTTCGACCGCATAGCCGAGCTGGTGGTTCGCCGGCCCAAGGCGGTACTCGTGGTCGCGGCCCTGGCCGTGGTCCTCATGGGTGTCGTGGGCTTCGGCGCATTCGGCAAGCTGCTGGGCGGGGGCGGCTTCGACGATCCGGCCTCCGAGTCCACCCGTGCCGGGCGGGTCATCGACGAGAAGTTCGGCGGAGAGCCGAACCTGGTCCTGCTGGTCCGCCCCTCCGACGGCGGCGTCGACGGCCCCGCCGCGAAACAGAGCGGTCGAGCCCTGGTGGCCGACCTGAAGAAGGAGCGGAAGCTCGACAACGTGATCTCGTACTGGGACACGGACAACCCGAACCTGCGCTCCAAGGACGGCCGCGAGGCCATCGTGCTCGCCCACGTCAAGGGCGACGACACGGAGCAGGGAAAGAACGTCAAGAGCATCGTCGACACCTACACCGGTCGGTACGGGGACGGGCTCACCGTCCGTGCCGGAGGGGCCACCGCGGTGGCCGACGAACTGGCGACACAGACCGGCAAGGACCTCGTGCTGGCCGAGGCGATCGCCGTGCCGCTGACGCTCGTGCTGCTCCTGGTCGTCTTCGGCAGCGTGGTCGCGGCGCTGCTGCCGCTGTTGATCGGCACCATCGCGGTCCTGGGCACGTTCGCCGTCCTCGCCGTCCTCGGCAGCGTCACCGACGTCTCGATCTTCGCGATCAACCTGACCACGGCTCTGGGCCTCGGACTGGGCATCGACTACGCCCTGTTGATGATCAGCCGGTTCCGCGAGCAACTCGCGTCGGGGGCCGAGGTGGACGACGCGGTCCGGCACACCGTGCGCACCGCCGGCCGCACCGTCACGTTCTCCGCCGCCACGGTCGCCGCCGCGCTCGGATCGCTGCTGGTGTTCCCGCAGTTCTTCCTCCGGTCGTTCGCGTACGCCGGCGTCGGTGTCATCATCGTCGCCGCGGCCGCCACCTTGTTCGTGATGCCCGCCGTCCTGGCCCTCCTGGGGCACAAGGTCAACAGCGGACGGATGCCGTGGGCGAAGCTCGGGCGCACCGACGCCCGGGTGCCGCTGTGGGGCCGGATCGCCGGCACCGTCATGCGACGTCCCGCGCTCACCGCGATTCCGGTGCTCGCGGTGCTGCTGCTGGCCGCGAGTCCGCTCCTGGGGATCAGCTTCGGTACGGCCGACGAACGGGTGCTGCCCGAGGACGCGCAGGCCCGTCAGGTCTCGACCGCGCTGCGGGAGAACTTCGACGGCAACGACGCCGCAGCCGTCCACATCGTCCTCGACGGGCCGGTGGGCGAGGCCCCGTTGGCCGCGTACGCCGCCGAACTGTCCAAGCACAAGGACGTGGTCCGCGTCTCGGCCTCCACGGGCACCTACGTCGGCGGACGCTCCACCGCGCCGGGGCCCGGCAATACGGCCCTGGGCCGCCCCGACGCCCAGCGCGTCGACGTGGTGAGCGCGTTGACGCCCAAGTCCGGCGCCGCCCAGGACCTGGTCGCCGAGGTGAGGTCGCTGCCGGCGCCGGCCGGGACGCGCCCCCTGGTCTCCGGATCCGACGCCGAACTGGTGGACTCCAAGGACTCCATCGCCGGCCGACTCCCGATCGCGGTGGCCCTGGTCGCCGTCACCACCTTCCTCCTGCTCTTCCTGTTCACCGGCAGCGTCGTGCAACCACTGCGTGCGCTGGTCCTGAACCTGATCAGCCTGGGAGCGGCCCTGGGCGCCATGACCTGGATCTTCCAGGACGGGCACATGGCCTCCCTGCTCGGCTTCACACCGCAGCCGATGGACACCTCGATGACCGTGCTGATGTTCTGCATCGCCTTCGGTCTCTCGATGGACTACGAGGTGTTCGTGCTCAGCCGGATCAAGGAACTCCACGACCTGGGCGAGGGGACCGAGTCCGCGGTGGTCAACGGCCTCGGGCACACGGGACGCATCGTCAGCGCGGCGGCCGCCCTGCTGGCGGTGAGCTTCTTCGCCTTCGGTACGGCCGAGGTCGGCTTCATGCAGATGTTCGGCCTGGGCACCGGGCTGGCCATCCTCATCGACGCCGTCGCCGTACGCGGCGTACTCGTGCCCGTGGCGATGCGCCTGCTCGGCCGTTCGGCCTGGTACGCGCCCGGCCCGCTGCGCAGGTTCCACGACCGATTCGGGCTCAGCGAAGCCGGCCCGGCGCCGGTGGCCGCGACCGCAGCCGCGACCCCGTCGGGCGCCGGCGCCTCTTCCGAGAAGGACTCGGCGGGAGTCTGACCACGCGGGACCGCTGCCGCACCGTGCCCGCCTCCGCCGTCCTCGGAGGCGGGCACGGTCGTCTCGCGCTTGCCGTCACCCGGCCGGGTCCGGAGCCCGGGTGCTCGCTCACCCGTGACCGGGAGGCACCGCACCGGGGTTCAGCAGGTCTTCCAGTTCGGCCGCGAACAGCAGGGCGGGGTCGAACCGCATTCCGGTGAAGTGTCCGGCGAGTTCCAGGGAGAGCACGCCGTGCAGCCGGGTCCAGAAGGCCAGGACCCGGCGGAGGACGGCGGACGAGGCGGGATGGTCGCCCGCCCAGTGCCGATGGTCTTCGAGGTGCGCGTCGAACGGCGTCGCACGCGTGTCCGGGGGCAGCGCGGTGCAGGCGTCGAGCAGAGTCACCAGGATCTCGTCCGCGATGGCGGTGACGTCTTCGGGCGCGTGGTAGCCGGGGACGGGGGTGCCGTAGATGAGGAAGTACCGCTGAGGGTCGGCCAGGGCCCATCCGCGCAGGGTGTGCGCCAGCGCGGCCATGTCGCCACCGGAGTGGGCGGCCGCGCGGAGGGTGTCGGCGAGGCTTCGGTACGCGTCCGTGATGAGTTCCGTGATCAACTCGTCGCGGCCGGCGTAGTACCGATAGAGCGCCGGTCCGCTCACGCCCATCTGCTTGGCGATCGCGTTGAGGGAGAGCGCGGACGCGCCCGCCGAGGCGATCTGTTCCCACGCGTGATGCTTGATCTCCGCGCGTACCTGGGCGCGGTAGCGCTCGCGCGGGGTCGCCGTGCCGGTTTCCGCCATGCCGTACCCCTGTCCGAACCCAGTCGGCTACATAGTCAAGTTGTGGTTAGAAGATATCACGCAGGTGGTTGACGTCGGTCGCCCGTGGAAGTTATAACTTATAACGAACGGCAAATCATCTAAGTGGGCTTCGCGGTGCGGTTCCTCGGGATCCGTACGCCCGACCACTCGCATACGAGGAGAGCGTCATGTCAGCTCCGTCGAACGTCGTGTCGGCCTCGCCGACGTCACCCGAGACCGGGGCGGCCCGGCGCGTTCCGCGGGCGGTGACCGTCTCCGCGTGGGCGGTTCCGATCATGGTCCTGGGCCAGTTCGCGCTGCTCGCGGGTGTGCCGGTCGTGGTGGCCCTGGTCGGCGCACTGGCTCGGGTTCGCGACCGGGCGGTGCGGGCGGGAGCCGTACTCGTGACCGTCGCGTTCGCGATCCCGCTCACCGTGTGGCTGGTGCGGCCCGACGGCGCGCAGAGCCTGTCCAAGGACATCCACCCGGCGTTCGTCGGCCTGATCGTCGCCGCGTCCGCCGTACTGATCTTCACCCTCCACCGCGCCCGCCGACGCTGAGCACGGCCCGCGCGGCGGAGCCCACCCCACCAACGCACCGAACACCCCGGCCGGGTCCACGACGGACCACCCGGCTGGGCTCACGACGGGCCGCCTAGCACTGCGCCGTCAGCCGTGCCCGGTCGAAGCGGCGGGCGGCGAGGTCCTCGGGACGGATCAGCCAGTAGAGGGCGCCGGCGTCGCCCCACATCGTCTGCGCGTCGCTGTCACTGTCGAACTGGGCGAGCAGGACCCAGCGTTCGGCTTCCCGGTCCAGGACGGGGGTGCCCCACGAGGGAGAGTTGCCGAGCACCCCGCATGCGATGTCGTACTCCACCGGGCCTTGCACCGGCACGGCGTGGCCGCCGATCCGGTGGTCGAGGTAGCCGTTCAGCCGGCGGAACGCCCGAATGAACGGCCGCAGCGGGGCAGGGGTTTCGCGCATGTCGGGCCAGAGCCCGCCGTCGCCGAGCAGGGCTTCCCGGACCCGGGGCAGCCACAGGTCGGGGGCGCTCTCCTCGACGAGCGCAGCCAACTCCACGCGCGCGTACGGTTCCAGCCCGCGGGGTGTCTTCGCCCGGAAGATCGGCGTGTCCTCCGGGATGTAGAGCACCTGGGCCCCGGCCCACGACCGCGGGTCGTCGGGGGAGACGAACGCGCCCTCGTCGGCATCGTCGCCCCGGCCGTCGAAGTAGAAGAACAGCAGGGTCCCGTCGTGCGGGAAGTCGGAGGTCAATCCGTCGCGGGGGAGCAGCGCGCATCGCACCGATGCGATGAAGGACAGCGGGCCTTGGCCCGGCCACTGTGGCCAGTCGGCCCCGGCGGGCAGTTCCGGCTCCCCGCCGAGGGCGGCGACGGCCTGCTCGCCGTCCGCCGCCCGGCGCAGACGCACGCATGGACGCAGCAGAGCGGTCCACCGCTCGGCGAGATCTCCGGGCAGATGCTCGGCCGCGAGCCGCGAGTATCGATCGTCGGTCATGCGAGCCATGATGGAGCGTGCCGCCGACACCGGTGCCGGAGGAGGGCGGATTCGCCCACTGTCCCCGCTACTTCACCGGCCCTCGGCAGCCCGGGCGTCGAGGCGCGCCGTACACGCCGTTCGGCACCTTCGCCCTGTTGACGATCCCCGGTGACAACGACACGTGGTCGGTCACGGTGGTCGCCCGCACCGGCGACGCACCACCGGTGAGGCGAGGTTGTGGCACCCGCGCGGCCACGGTGACGAGAGGGTTGGGCGCGCGATGACGCCGACACGCGTGGCCCGTGTGCTGAGGCGAGGCGAAGGTCTTTCCGGATCTCCTCGCCGCTGCCGAGGTCCTCGACTCCGAAGCGGGCGACCTTCTCCGTGAACACCCGTCCCGAAGAACCGAACGAGGCGGGGTGACCTCGTGGATGCGGCGGCACGGACCCGGCGGCGGGAGGAGTTGCGCCGCGTGGGAGACCAGCCTCAGCCGCGGAAGGATTCCTTGCGCTCCGGGTCGGCCTCGGCCAGGGCCTTGGTGACCGCTTCGACGCCGGCGCGGAGGCCGTAGACGGGGGTGTCCGGCTGCTGGCGCCAGGAGTCGTCGAGGTCGCCCGCGTCCACGGAGTCGAAGCCGAGTTCGTCGATCAGGGCCCGTACGACGTTCTTGGCCGACTCGTCGTCGCCCGCCACCGGCAGGGCCATGCGGTCGGGGTGGCCGGCCGGGAGGGGCCTTTCCAGGAGGTCCTGGGCGTAGGTGCCGTTGAAGGCCTTGACCACCGGGTGCCCGAGCTGCTTCTCGACCCAGCGGCTCTCGGTCAGCCCCTCGTCCTCGATGGCGGCGATCCGGCCGTCGCGCTGCTGCGGGTAGTAGTTGTTGGTGTCGATCACGGTGAAGCCCTCGGCGGCTTCGTCGAGGAGGCCGGCCGGCAGGTCGGGCACGTTCTTCAGCGGGACGGTGACCACGACGACCTCGGCGTCTCGGGCCGCCTCGGCCACGGTGACGGGGGTGGCGCCGGTCTCCTCGGCAAGGGCCGTCAGCGTCTCGGGGCCGCGGGAGTTGGCCACCGACACCTCGTGTCCGAAGGAGGCGAGCCGACGCGTCAGGTTGCCGCCGATGTTGCCGGCGCCGATGATGCCGATCTTCATGAACTCTCCAGTGCGTGCGGTATCGGGTGTCGCGCATGCCGGAACCCCGCGGGACGGCATGGCATTCCCCGACGCGCCGGATTCGCCGCACGAATAGCGAGCGGCGCATCGGTTTTGCCTGTGGTGTGTCGGCCGGTGGGACGGTCACGCGGTGCCGGGTGCCGGGCCGGGGGCGTCGGCGCGGGTGCGCTGTTCTTGTAACGCCTTCCGGAGCCGGGGCCAAGTAGGGGAAAGCAAACGAAGGGACACGCCACATGGGTGCGTACGACCTTGCACGGATCGGTCGTGATCCGGCCGCCTTCGAGGTGTTCTATCGCAGGCATTTCGAGGCGGTGACACGCTTCGTCGCGCGACGGGTCGACGACCCGCACACCGTGGCCGACCTCACCGCGGAGACGTTCCTGGCCGTGGTCGACTCGGCTCACACCTACCGCCCGGACAAGGGCAGCGAGCTCGCCTGGCTGTACGGGGTATCCCGCAACGTCGTACAGAACGAGAACCGGAGGGCCGCGCGCGAGCTGCGTGCCACCCACCGCAGTGCCGGCCGGCGTCGACTCGACGACGACGACATCGCGCGCATGGAGGAGCGCATCGACGCCGAGGCCTCCGGTCGTCGTGCGCTCGACGCGCTCGCGACACTGCCCGAGGGGCAGCGGGCGGTGATCGAGTTGATGTCGATCGACGAACTGTCGGTGAGCGAGGCCGCGGCCGCGCTGGGGATATCCCCGGTCACCGCCCGTGTGCGCCTGCACCGTGCCCGCAGGACACTGCGCAACGTCGCCGGCACCGCGGCCCCGACCGCCGCGGTGGTCACGTCCCGCTCCACCCCGACCCCCACCCCCACGGCCTGCGCCGTGACGACACCCACGATGGAGACTCGATGAACACTCGGAGCCCCTTCCAAGAGCAGCTCCTGACCGAACTCAGGGGAGTGGTCGCGGAAAAGGCCGCCACGCCGGCTCCCCGGCCCGGCATCAGCCGCCGCCGCAAGGCCACGATCACCGGCGCGATCGCGGTGGCGATGGGCGCCGCCGTGGCCGTGGTCGTACCCGTCGTCGTCGGCGGCGGCGCCACGTCACCGGCGTACGCGGTGGAGCGCGAGCAGGACGGCTCGATCACGGTCCGCGTGCGGGAGTACACCGACCCCGCCGGGCTCCGAGACCGCCTCCGGGACCTCGGCGTCGACGCGGTCGTGGACTTCGTGCCGCTGAACCGGCAGTGCGCCGAACCCCGCGCCGCCTTCGCCGAGTTCGACCCCCTGCTGTTCACCAGTGAGGCGCCGACCGAGGGTGCCGAGGGATACATGCGGCTCCACCCCGACCGGATCGCCGCCGGCCGGACCCTCGTGCTCGAGATCCACTACCGGAACGACGCCCGGACCCACGTGAGCAGTGACCGCGCGCGCCTGGCCACCGGACCGGTGGCCCCGTGCGTACTCGTTCCCGTCCCCGCGAACTGAAGTCCCGCAGGGTCGGCGGCGTCGGCGGCAATCCGGCCGAGCGAGCGGCACGAACGACTCCGCCGCATCCGGCGGGCACGGCACCGGCGGCTTCGCCGGGTGTCGGGTGTGTGGGGCGCCGTGCGTGGCCCTCGCCACCGAGGATGCCGCGCCGGACGCGGCCGGGGACACGCTCGGTTGACCGAGTGCGCGACCAGGCGCCACCGTGGTCCGGCCAAGACGCTGATCGGCGCGATCAGCTCTTGGCCGAGCCGCGGCCGCGTCCGTCGCACGGACCCGGGCGGCCTGTCTCGCGGCGTGGGCCGGAGGCTTGGCGGATGGCGTCCGCCCGCCCCGATGCGCTCGCCGCATCCGCGCGGACTCGCGGACGTGGCTGCGTCCGCCCGCCGGGCGCTCGCGGACGCACCTGGGCTCCGCCGATCCGTCAGGGCCGGCTCCCTCGTCCCGGCCGGGTCTGACGACGTCCCCGTCGGGGGGATCACGCGGTGGGGCGGTGGTCCGCGGGTCGAGGGGAGGATCATGGTGGTGGGGGCCGAACCTGCAGGAGGTAGGTCATGGGACAGGCACGTGAGGCCATGGACCGGCTCACCGAGGCGATGACCAAGTCCAAGGACGTCAAGGCCATCGCAGACTGTTTCGCGGAAGACGCCGTGGCCACGACGCCGGAAGGCAATTTCCGCGGCCGTGACGCGATCGCGGAGTACATGATCGAGTTCGCCGTCGCGGTACCGGACGGTGAGTTCGAATATGAACACGAGTACGAAGTGGGTGATACCGCAATCGACGAAGGATGGTTCCACGGGACCAACACCGGCCCGCTGAAGCTCCCCGACGGCGAGATGCTCCCGGCGACCGGCAAACCGGTCCGCATCCACGGTTGCGACGCCGGGACGGTCGAGGACGGACGGATCGTGGACTATCGGTTGTACTTCGACCAGTTGGCATTCCTCGATCAACTGGGGCTGGCGCCCGCAACCGCGGGTTGAGTCGGCGGCGCGAGCGGGCGGCTCGAACCGTCCGCTACGACAGGCACGGGCGCACACGGCGGACGCGTGTGCGGCGCGGGCGGTGCCGCATGACCGGCGGCGCGCCGTTCACCGTGCGTGGGCGCCGTTGTGCGTTCAACGCGGCTTCGTAGGTCCGCGGTCTTCGTGGGTCCGCTCGAACGGTCGGTCGATCACGCACGGTGCGACGCCACGCACGGTACGTCCGCCCGGGGACACGTCCGCGTCCGCGGCTGTGTCCCCGCCCGCGTCTCCGACGGTCCGACCGGCGTCCTCGACGGATTCCGCAGCCCCGATCCTCACGCCTCGCCCTCCCGCGAAGCGCCCGGGTCACCGTCACCCGGAGCCGGTGGACGTACAGCGGTGCCGAGGATGTGAGTGGCGGCGGGCATCGGGACCCGGGTGTCGGGGAATGCGAAGCGGTCCAACTCGGGGACGGTGAAGCCGGCCCGGCGGATCGCGGCCTCGGTGTCGCGTCCGGTATGACAGCCCCCGCACAGCAGCGGCCACAGCGTCGCATCCGCCACCCGTTGCACCCGCCGCATCCGCGCACTGTTCGCCCGGACATGCTCGAAGAACCGCAGTTGCCCGCCCGGCCGCAGCACCCGGAACCCCTCCCGAAGCGCCGCATGCGGGTCCGGCACCGAACACAGCGTCAGACAGAACACGACCGCGTCGAACGACTCGTCCTCGAACGGCAATTCGTCGGCCACGCCGTCGCCGACGTCGACCGGGACCGCGGTGGCCCGGGTGGCCTCGACCGCAAGCGCCCGCAGTCGCGGCTCCGGCTCGACCGCCGCGACCCGTGCCACCGAGGCCGGGTAGTGCACGAAGTTCGCGCCGTGCCCCGCGCCGATCTCCAGCACCTCACCGCTCAGGCCGTCCAGCAACCGCCCGCGATGCTCACCGACGCCCGCCTTCTCCAGACCCGGACCGGCCACCTTCGCATAGAACCGCGCGAACACCGGCCTGCGCACCGACCTCGCCGACGCCTTCGTCTCGTGCACGATCGACCACCACCTTCCCAGCCGCCGCCATCCGGCCGCTATCCTTGATGTAGGAGGGAGTACATAGTGAACTCTATTCACGATAACGCCGCAAAGGCCAGGGCGGACGGCTCGCTGGACCGGTTGTTCGAACTCGCCGAAGTCCTGGGCAGGTTGATGACCCACGGCATCGACGCCCACGGCCTCACCGCCGCCCGCGCCCGCCTCCTCTGGGTCCTGCTCCACCACGGCCCGATGACCCAGCGCGCCCTCGCCGACGCCCTCGACGTCACTCCGCGCAACGTCACCGGCCTCCTCGACGCGCTCGAAACCGACGGCCACGTCGAACGCGTGCCCCACCCCACCGACCGCCGCGCCACGATGGTCCGGCTCACCGACCACGGCACCGCCGTCGTCACCCACCTGCGCGAAGGCCGCGATGGCATGGCCGCCGCCCTGTTCGCCGACATCCCCGAGACTCACCTGGCGGGGTTCACGGCGACCATCGCCACGGTCACCGCCCGCCTGCGCGGCACACCCGCGCCGGGATGCGACGGCGTGCCCGCACCTCAACCTCCGCGGTGAACAGCGGATTTACCGCGACAGAGGCACGGACGGTGTCCCGCGCGACCTGCCGCTCGGTATCGGTGACCGGTGGGTGAGGCGTAGGCGTTCGCGGCGTCGGTCGGGCGATTCCACGGATGGTCACGACGGCGAGAGCGAGGGGCGGCCGACGGGTACCGGGGCCGGGCGTCCCGGGAAGCGTTCGATCGCGGGGTGACCGCGGAGTTCGTCAGTCGCGTCCGGCGGAGGGAGCGCGCCTCGTGGTCGAGGCGACGCCGGGGCGTCCCTCGAACGCGGAGGCCACGGTGGTGACGGTGGTGGGGTCCTCGAGCTTGACGCGGAAGGATTCCGGGAGTTGCTCGGCGGTGGTGGCGCCGAGGAGAAGGGGGTTGTTCGCGCTCTGTGCGCGAAACAACTCCCATGCCTGTTGCCGGTCCTCGAAGTACACGTGTTCGACCTGCGGCATGGCCTTGAGCGCGGCGAGGAGTTCCTCGCGCTGGGCGTTGGTGACGGCGCCGTTCGAGCAGCCGCCCGTCTTCGGATCGGAGGCCCGGCACAGGAACACGGCCAGGTCCGCCTTGCCGGCCCAGAAGTCGACGCCCGGCGGCAGGTTGTCCGTGCCCCAGGAGGGCGCTTCCTCGTTCGCGCCGTCGGAGCCGGACCCGGCCGACCCGGCGACCCCCGAGGAAGCGGCCCCCGCCCGCTTCGGAGGTGCTTTCCCGCTGCCGCCACCGGAGCACGCGGCTACCGCCGTGACCGCCAAGAGGGTTGCCGCGCATCCGATGCCGACCCTGCCGGCGCGCGAGGTGATCCGATTCGCCATGTCCGCCCCCGTCATGAACGTGCCTGGCAGCGAGCGTAGTTGGCAACTCTCCCACCGCAACCATCCGCCGCTCGCGGGTCGGTCCGACGAAGTACGACAAGCCAAAGCGAACCGCGCGCGGCAGAAGGCCGGCGGGGACCGGTCGGGTGATCCGGCCGAGGCCGGGGACGCCGTCGTGTACATCGCCGCCGTCGACCGGCCGCCGCCCCACCTCCTCCCCGGCGCGCGCCGGCTCCGAAAGGGGCGGTCGCGCGGCTTTGGGCGCCGGATCGGCCATCGGTCAGTTCGAGGTGGGGCCGCGTGTGAGCAGGCCTGCCGAATGCACCACGGCGTTACCGGTGTTCGGGAAGACCGTGTAGTAGTCGTACTTGAGTTTGCCGCCGGGTGCCTTGGTGAGCACGATCCAACCGCGCCGAGTACAGACCTGTTTCGGGTCTCGGACGATGTCCTCGCGCAGGACGATCCGGTCGCTGCGGATGGCCGCTCGGTCCTCGGTCTCCAGAGTGAGCGTGCCGGAACAGTTGATTCCGGGGTACTCCGACTCGCCGACGATGCTTCCGGGTTGGCCCACCTGTAGGCGCAGGGCGACGGTGTAGGTGGAGGTACTCAGTGCCGACCCGCGCCATCCCGCGGCGAAATCCGTCGGCAGCCGGCGGGCCGTCGGCTGCGCACTGCCACTCGTGCGGCTGCTCGCGCCGGTCCGGGGACTCGTCGCGGGCCGGGTGCCGCCGCTGGGACTCGCGCTCGCGCGGGCGCTCGGCCGGGTGCCGCCGCTCGGGTTCGCCCCGGGGCTCGCACCGCCACCCGTGGAATCGATGGTGATGCCGGTCCCCGGATCGGCCTCGATGAGCACTCGCCCCGGCGAGAACTCCTGGACCACCCTGCCCTCCATCGTCACCCGAAGCCCCTTCGCGGCGGCGACCCGAAAGACGGATTCCTTGACCGTGCCGTCCTCCTTGTGCCTGATCACCACGACGAGTTCGTTGCCGGCGGTCTTCTTCGAGTAGTCGACACCTTCGTCGACACTGAACGTGCCCACCGGCGTGACCCAACGGGCGCCCAGCGAAATGGAGATCTTCCCGCGCGTCGAGATCGAGAATTTGATCGGCCCGATCGCGTAGCCGATCACCGGATCCTCGACGCCCGCCTTCCGGTCGCCTCCCTCGTCGAGCCCCAGATAGCCGCACGACGTGGTGCCGATCAACGCCATCGACGTGCACACCGTGATCAGTCCCACCCGTGCCCTGAGCCGCCGCAACCGCATCGCGTTCCTCCCCCGAGAACACCCGTGCGTCGAGTATGAGCCCGAATACGAACGAATGTCGGGGAAACCGCCTCGATGCCGCGCGGGAACCGATCACCCATCACGCGACGGTGAACCCGCGGCGGCGCAGCCACGCAGCGGGCGGTATCGGAGCCAGGTGCTTGACCCTCACGTGGCGTCATGCCGCATGGTCGGTGGCGTGGAAGAGCACCTGACCGTGGGACGTGTGGCCGAGCTGGCCGGCGTGAGCGTCCGCACGCTGCATCACTACGACGAGATCGGCCTCGTGCGGCCGTCCGCGCGGACCGCGGCCGGGTACCGGGCCTACTCCGCGGGCGACGTGGAGCGGCTGCGGGAGGTACTCGCCTATCGGCGGCTGGGCTTCGGACTGCGCGAGATCGCGGATCTGGTCGACGACCCGACCACCGACACCGTCGCGCATCTGCACCGGCTGCGCGGCCTGCTGGCGGAACAGCGCGACCGCGCCGAGGCCATGGTGACGGCCATGGACAGGGAACTGGAGGCACGGGCAATGGGGATCAGAACGACGCCGGAGGAGCAACTGAAGGTGTTCGGCGCGCAGTTGTACGAGGCCATCGGGTCCGCCTACCCGGCGACGCGGCGCACCGAGCCGCGGATCGCCGCGAGGGTCTGGGAAGCGCTCGGGCACGCGCGGACGGTACTGAACGTCGGTGCCGGCACCGGCTCCTACGAGCCGCCCGACCGCGACGTCACGGCGGTGGAACCGTCGGCGGTCATGCGGGCACAGCGTCCCGCGGGCGCGGCGCCGTGTGTGGCCGCCAGTGCGGAGAGCCTCCCGTTCGAGGACCAGTCCTTCGACGCCGCGATGGCGTTCAGCACCATTCACCACTGGCACGACCCGATCGCCGGGCTGCGCGAGATGCGCCGGGTGGCCCGCCGCGTGGTGGTGTTCACGCACGACGCCAGTGACACCGGCTGGCTTCACCGGTTCTGGCTCACCCGCGACTACCTGCCCGAGGTCGCCGGCCTGATCGCCGGCCGGCCCTCGGTGGTCGAGTTGGCCGGAGCGATCGGGGCCCGCCTGGAGCCGGTGCTCATCCCGTGGGACTGCGCCGACGGCTTCCTCGAGGCCTACTGGCGCCGCCCCGAGGCGTACCTGGACGAACATGTGCGCCGCGCGATTTCGATCTGGACCAGAGTCGGGCCGGAGGCCGAGCGGCGCGCGGTGGGCAGACTCCGCGACGACCTTTCCTCGGGCCGGTGGGTCGAGCGCAACCGCGAACTCGTCGCCCTCGACGCGGCGGAGCTCGGCCTCCGCCTCCTCGTCACCTGAACCATCGTGCGTGAGAACGCCACGGGGAGCCGGCCCGCCGGAACCGGTGGACGTCGACCGCGGGCCGACCGGTCCGGCCCATCAGCCGCATCGGGCCCCTCGGAGCGCGCTGTGTCCACCTCGGTGCGGGGCGTGGTGGGCCGCATACGGTCGAGGGCGGTCCGCACGGGACCGCCCTCGACCGTGGATCAGCGGCGGGTTCCGACCTTCAGGCCGCCGCGGATCGGCGTGCGAGCCACGTCGCCGGCGAACATCTCGTACGGGAAACCGAGTTCGATCGCCCCGGCCTCGTCGAGGTGGACCAGTTGCCGCGGCGCAATGCGATGTGGCTGTGCCTGACGCATCCGCAGACGCGCGAGCTCTATGTCGACCGCGAACGCGTCGTGCGGGAGGGCATCGCCCACCTGCGCGCCGCGTGGGCCGCGTATCCGCAGGACCGGGTCTTGACCGACCTCATCGCCGAATTCATCACGCGGGACGAGGAATTCGCGCGCCTGTGGGCCGAGCGGGACGTCAAGGTCAACGGCCGCGGGCGCAAGGAGCTGCGGCATCCCGCGGTCGGTGTGATCGCAGTGCACTTCGAAGTGCTCATGCCACTCCAGGATCCGGACCAGCGGCTGGTGATCTACCGCGCCGCGGACGACGAGAGCCGGGCGGCATTGGACCGATTGCGCACGCGCTGACGTCGAACCCTCCACCCGCACACCGGGCCGCCCCGTCGTTCCGGTCGCGGGGAGGCCCGTCGTTCCGGTCGCGGGGCGGATCGAGGGCGGGGATTCAGCCGCCCAGGGTGATCGCGGCTGCGATCGCCGGACCGAAGGCGCCACCGAGCTGGTAGCAGAGGTTGAACAGGCCTATCGCGGTGGGGCGTTGGGCGGCCGGCGCGGCCGCGGTCGCGTACACCGCGAGCGTGGCCTGGCCCGCGCTCGCGGTGAACACGGCCAGTGTCGCGACCAACAGGAGCAGCGGCGCCCAGGGGGTCAGGGCGGCGGTGAGCGGAGCGAGCGCGCCGACGGTGAGCAGGATCGTCAGGACCCGGGGGCGGCTCATCCGGGCCGAGACGGCAGTCGGCAGCATGGCGAGCGCCGAACCGGCGAGGAGGGCGGCCAACTGGCTCGTGCCGATCGTGGAGGCCGACCAGTCGGTGCGGTCGCGCAGCAACTGCGGGACGGTGAAGAGCAGTGTGAAGTACGAGGTCGCGAAGGCGCAGGCGAGCACGGCGGAGAGGACGAACGCGCGGGTGCGCAGCAGCGCCGCCGGTACGAAGCCCGTGGGATCGGACCTGATGTGCAGGGCCAGCAGCGCGCCCGTTGCCAGTGAGGCGACCACCGCGGGGAGCGGGTAGCGCGGGACGAGTACCAGCGCCGTCGCGGTCAGGACCAGCAGGGCGGCGCCCCGGCCGTCGAACGGGGTGCCGTGCCGAGGCGCGGACGAGTCGGCGCGGCGCAGGACCGCCGGGAGGGCGAGGAGGGCGATCGCGCCGACGGCCATGGACAGCCGCCACGAGGCGACGTCCGCGATGGTCGAGCCGAGCAGCGGGCCGACCGCCCCCAGCGTTCCGAAGCCTGCCGTGATCACGCCCATCCGGCGGACCGAGCCGGCCAGGCTCATCGCCGCGGTGACCAGGCCCGCGCCGCCCGCGGCCTGGGCGGCCCGGCCCGCCATGGCCACCGGCAGCCAGGGGGCCGCGGCGAGGACCGCGGTGCCGGTCACGATCAGGACGGCGCTCAGCTTGAGCGTGGTGCCCAGGCCGCGGCGGCGCAGCAGGTTCGCCATCAGCGGGGTGCCGACCGCCATGGCCCAGGCGAATACGGTGACGAGCCAGGTCGCGGTGGCCGTACGGACGCCGAGCGAGTCGGCCGTGTCGGGGAGGATCAGGACCGGGCTGTTGGCGCTTGCGGCGATCGGGGTGGCCAGCAACGCCAGCCACATGACCGGTACTGGGCGCGAAGCGGGCTCGGCGGCGGAGGGCCGGAGGGCCGGCCGGCCGAGGGCCGAGGCGAGGGGCTTCGTCGGTGCGGTGGGGCGCGGGCCGGGACGGGTTTGGGCGTGCGGGGACACGGCAGCCTCCGGAAGGCGGGGTGGTCGGCGGTCGTCGGTGGGGGGCAGCGGTGAAGCCGGGAGAGTGATTCGGGCGGCTCGGTGGGAGGTCGGCTCGGACGCCGGATGTTCCCGTCGCTCGGATTCGACAATCTCAGTAGCCAGATACAAGCATTCGACTCTCCCAGAGTCAAGTATCTCGAATCTAAGAGACTTATTACTGGTAGAGTTCCTACTGAGAAAGTCCGTACCGAGAGAGTCTGTATCGAGAGGCGTGACGACGATGAGCGATGCCGTGGACGCGATCATCGGTCAGTGGGCCGAGGAGCGCCCCGACGTGGTGGACGACCTCTGGTCGGTGGAGCTCTTCGGGCGCATCCAGCGGCTGGCCCTGGTGGTCGAGAAGTCGGTCAAGGCGACCGCCGTCAAACACGGCCTGGATGTCGGCGAGTTCGACGTCCTCACCACGCTGCAGCGCTCCGGGCCGCCGTACGCCCTCACCGCCGGGACGTTCCTCAAGGCGTCCATGGTGTCCTCCGGCACGATCACCAACCGCATCGACAAGATGGAGGCCAAGGGCCTGGTGGAACGGGTGCGCGACGGGGAGGACCGGCGCACCGTCAAGATCCACCTCACCGAGCACGGGCACGAGGTCACCCGGGCCCTGTTCGCCGACCATCTGGAGAGCTATACAGGGCTGCTCGCGGACGTGGACCGGGATCTGGTCGAGAAGTCCGCCGACAGCCTCCGGCAGGTGCTCGAGGCCCTCGGCGACACCAGCATCAAATGACGGCCGCCGGGGCGGTCGCTCCCGGCGCTCTCGGGCGGCCCGCGGCCCTGTAGTCGACCGGACCGGCGGGCGCGGGGTCGGCGGGCGCGGGCCGGAACGCCGCCGGCGGCCGGCCTTCCGCCACGCGCGGGCGGAGAGTGCGGATGCCTCCGCGGGCCGGACTGCCCGTCTCGACCGAGTCTTGCGTTATAGGCAAGTTGACATGCCTTTATCGCAAGGTGGGCTTAGCGTTGCTCGCATGGCACTCCGAGAACGCACGGAGTGAGCAACGAGAGGGGACGACGCCATGTCTGTGACCACTGCGGCCTACACGACCGACCGACTGCCGAGCACGACCGCGGATGCCGTGGTGATCGGCGGCGGCGCCGCGGGCCTGAACGGTGCGCTGATGCTTGCCCGCTCCCGCCGATCGGTCGTCGTCATCGACAGTGGCAGCCCGCGCAACGCGCCCGCCGAGGGCGTACACGGCCTGCTCGGCCTGGACGGCACGCCGCCGGCCGAGCTTTTGCACAGGGGGCGTGAGGAGGTCCGCCGCTACGGCGGCCTGGTCGTGACCGGGCGGGTGATCTCGGCCGCGCCCGCCACCGCCCCTGCCTCCGCCGAAGGCGACCCGCGCTTCACCGTCACGCTCGCCGACGGCCGCACCCTGCGGGGCCGCCGACTGCTGGTGGCCACCGGACTGCGCGACGAGCTGCCCGACATCCCCGGGCTCGCCGCGCACTGGGGCCACGGCGTGGTGCACTGCCCGTACTGCCACGGCTGGGAGGTGCGCGACGAACCCATCGGGATCCCGGCGGTGGGCCCGGCCTCGGTCCATCACGCGCTGCTGTTCCGTCAACTGACCGACGACCTGGTCTACTTCACTCGCGGAACCGACCTGGACCAGGACACCCGGGCACGCTTCGCCGCACGCGACATCCGCGTCGTCGACACCGCCGTGACCGCGATCGAAACCGCCGAGGACGGGACCATCGAGGGCGTACGCCTGGCCGACGGCCGGCTTGTGCCCCGTCGCGTCCTCGCGGTCGCGACCCGGATGCGGGCCCGTACCGACGGCCTCGAGGAACTGGGGCTGCCGATGCGGGACTTGCCCGACGGTATGGGGCGCCACTTCGCGACCGGCATGGCCGGCACCACCGGGATTCCCGGCGTGTGGGTGGCCGGGAACGCCACCGACCCGACCGCTCAGGTCGGCGCCTCCGCAGCGGCCGGCGCTCTGGCAGGCGCCCGCATGAACGCCGACCTCGCCGCTGCCGACACCGACGCCGCTCTCCGGGCCGCACGCACCGTCGCCTGAGAAACCCCGCCCTCCACGGAACCCGCACGACCTTTCGCGGCGCCCGCGCCGGCAGCCACCACGCCGGCGCCTCGTACCCGGACAGCGCCGAATCTCGCACGCGCTCTCGAGCCCAGTCCCGCACGCACGCTTCCGAGCCGCACCCGCATGTGCTTGGAGCCGTGTGCCGTGTCCCGCGTGCGCCCTTCCGAGCCGCGCACCCCGCATGCCCTTCGAGCGGCGTCCTGCACGCATGCCCATGGAGAGGAACCATGAACTTCGACCGATCCGCGCAGGCGAGCACCGGCCCATCCGGCCTCCCCGCCCCAGCCTCCGCCTCCGCCTCCGCCTCCGCCTCCGCCTCCGCCTCCGCCTCCGCCCCCGTCCCCGTCCCCGGCGGCCCGCCGGACGCGCGGCAGCGCCGTACGATCCTGATCGCCGTGTGCGTCGCGCTGATGGCGGTGATCGCCTCGGTCTCCGGGCTCAACGTGGCCCAACCCGACCTGGCCGTGGAGTTCGACGCGTCGCAGGGCACGATCCTGTGGATCATCAACATCTACACCCTGAGCCTGGCCGCGCTCCTGCTGCCGCTCGGTGCCCTCGGCGACCGCCTGGGTCGCAAGCCCATGCTGGTGGCCGGCCTGACCCTGTTCGGCCTCGCCGGCGCCGCGGCCGGACTGGCGCCCTCCGCCGAGGTGATGCTCGCCGCGCGCGTACTCGGCGGCATCGGGGCGGCGATGATCATGCCGATCACCCTCGCCGTGATCACCTCCACCTTCCCCGAGGAGGAGCGCGGCCGAGCGATCGGCGTGTGGACCGGCGTCGCCGGCGGCGGTGGCGTCCTGGGCATGTTCCTCTCCGCGGCCCTGGTGGACGTGGCGAACTGGCGCCTGTTGTTCGTACTGCCCGTCGTCCTCGTCGCCGTCGCACTCGTCATGGCGGTGCGTTCGGTCCCCAACTCCCGTGACATCTCCCGGCATTCCTTCGACTTCACGGGTGCTCTCAGCTCCGTCGTCGCCGTGGTCGGGCTGATCTTCTTCCTTCAGGAAGGCCCCGAGCGGGGCTGGGGCGCACCCGAGACCCTCATCGGTCTCGCCGTCGGCGCGGTGGCCTGCGTCGCGTTCGTGACCTGGGAACTGCGACGCCGTGACGCCGCGCTCCTGGACGTACGCCTGTTCCGCGAACGCGGCCTGGCCGGCGGCTCGATCACGCTCCTGGCCGTCTTCGGAGTCCAGGCGGGCATCTTCGTCGTGCTCTTCCCCTTCCTCCAAGCCGTCCTGGGCTGGTCCGGGCTGCTGTCCACCGTGGCGCTGATGCCCATGGCCGTGCTGATGATGATGTCCTCCGGCCTTGCCCCCAAGCTTGCCGAGCGCATCGGCCCCAAGGCGACGATGGCCACCGGGATCGCGCTGGCCGGTGCCGGGCTCGCCCTGATGGCCGCCATCGTCTCCGTCGACGGCGGCTACCTGTCCGTGCTCCCCGGCATGCTCGCCATGGGCATCGGCATGGGACTGTCGATGACGCCGTCCACCGAGGCGATCACCGGCTCCCTGCCCCAGGAGCGCCAAGGCGTGGCGTCCGCCCTCAACGACGTCACCCGAGAGTTCGGTACCGCGCTCGGAGTCGCCCTGCTCGGTGCGTTGTTGTCCGCCGGATACCGAAGCGCCATCGACACCCGACTCGACGGCATCCCCGAGGACCGCGCCGACACCGCCCGCGAAGGCGTCGCCAACGCCATCGACGCGGCCCACACCGCAGGCCCCCGCGCGCAGGACCTGGTCCGCGCCGCCCGGGAATCGTTCGTCGACGGATGGCAACAGGCCATGTGGGCAGGCGTGATCGTGATGGGCGCCCTCTTCCTGTACATCCTCGCCCGAGGCCCCCGGCGCCCGGTCCGCACACCCGACATGCCGGAACCGGCCGCCACCACCACCGCCGTGACATCGCCGCACTGATCCGGGAACCGGCCGACTCGACTGCCCGAAAACCGCACACGGCCACGGAATTCGCGACCACACCCATGGCCGCCACCGCACCGACGCCGTCCGGGTCGCGCGTGGAACCGCCGGCCACACGTGCTCCCGACGAGAGCCTCCGCTCCAACGCGGGCCGGCTGCCCGGCGGGGGATTGAAGACACGCCCCAGCCCGCACATCCACCCGCGGTGGCGCCGCACACCACGGACGCGCCTCCCGCACCGCGCGCGGAGGGGGCGCAGGACTTCCCGCCTTGGGCGTGATACTAATACCGGTATAAGAATTGGATTCGCACGTGAGACATGGAGTCGCGGGACATGGTGGAGATCAAGACCGATACGGACCTGGACGCGATGCGGGAAGCCGGGCGCGTGGTGGCCCACGCCCTCGCCGCCGCTCGGGAAGCCGCGGGCATCGGGGTGTCCCTGCGGGAACTGGACGAGGCGGCCCGCGCCGTCCTGGGTAAGGCGGGGGCGCGCTCGCCCTTCCTCGGCTACCTGCCCTCCTTCGCCCCCACCCCCTTCCCCGCGGTGATCTGCACGTCGGTCAACGACGCCATCGTGCACGGCATCCCCACCGACTACCGTCTGCGCGACGGCGACCTGGTCGGCGTCGACTGCGGAGCGGAACTCGACGGCTGGACCGGCGACGCCGCCATCAGCTTCATCGTCGGCACCCCACGACCCGCCGACGTGGACCTGATCGACGCCACCCAACGCGCTCTCGACGCCGGCATCGCCGCGGCCAAGGCCGGCAGCCGCATAGGCGACATCTCGCACGCCATCGGCGCCGTCGCCCGATCGGCACGCTGCGGCATGCCCGCGGACTTCGGCGGCCACGGCATCGGCCGCCGCATGCACGAAGACCCCGACGTTCCCAACCGGGGACGCGCCCGCCGCGGCTTCCCCCTGCGCCACGGCCTGACCCTCGCCATCGAGCCCATGCTCATGGCCGGCGGGCACGACGACTACCGCGTCGGCCCCGACGGCTGGACCCTGTACACCGTGGACGGCAGCCGTGCGGCCCACATCGAGCACACGGTCGCCGTCACGGAAGAGGGCCCCCGGATCCTGACCCTGCCCTGATCAACGGAGGAGGGCCCCGGATCCTGACCCTGCCCTGACCATCCGGACGGCGCACCGTCCCCGCGCCGACCACTCGCACGCCGACCCGCGTGTTCGACACGAACCCGCGGGAGAGGTCGACTCTCTTGCGTCCAAGCGGGCTTGATCCGATAGTCGCGGATTCGCCGGCCCGCCGGCGTTCGTACCACGGCGCAGGTCAGTCGCAGGCCGCTGGTCAGATGTGGCGCCCGGGCCTCGCGGTGGAAGTACACGAGCGAGTTCGCCGACGCGGCCGCCCGGTCGCCGTCGACGTCCACCAGTACGTCGGTGGTCAGGTGCTGGGTGAACTCCCCTTCGACCTCGGCCCGGCGCGGGTAGCCGACGACGTTGTCGAGGCCCCGGACTTCGCCTCCGCGCGGCGAGTGCACCGCCACGTCGTCGGCGAACACGGTGCCCACGTCCGCCCACCGCCGCTCGTCGAGCAGGCGCGCGAGACGGATGAACAGGTCGGCGATCTCGATGCGGTCGTCGATCGCGGTGTTCGGGGACATGGCATCCCTCTTTCATTGGCGTGTCCAACATTGGCGTCGCCAACTATATCCAAATCCATTGGCGGCGCCAACGATGTATGCCCGCTGGGGCCGGCAGCACCACCGGCCCGGCGAACCGGTCCGATCGAGGCGCCCTCCGGAAGGACCCGGCGCCGCGGGCTCGACCGAGGCGGCGACCGCCGGGTCGACCGGCCTTCCACCGGATCGCGCTCGGCCGCTCGAGCCGGCAGGGCCCCGCAAGGGTTCGAGCGCCCGAGAGCCGGCAGAGTGGGGGGATGACCAGCACTTCCTCGACTTCCGGCAGCCCCTCGGACCCACGCCGCGAGGCGCTCCGGGACTTCCTGCGGGACCGCCGGGCGCGACTCACGCCGGGCGACGTCGGCATGTCCGCCGCGGGCCGGCGTCGTACTCCGGGGCTGCGCCGCGAGGAGGTGGCGGTGCTGGCCGGGGTCGGGGTGTCCTGGTACACGTGGCTCGAACAGGGTCGCGACATCACCGTCTCGACCGAGGTGCTCGACGCGATCGCCGGTGCGCTGCGGCTGAGCGATCCGGAGCGCGTCCACCTCTACCTGCTCGCCGGTCTCAACCCGCCGCCCGCCGGGGGCGAGCCCGCGGCCGAGGTGACGGCCGAGATCCGGCAGTTGCTGGACGCGTGGGCCCCGCGGCCCGCGGTGCTGCGCGACCGTTCCTGGAACGTCCTGGCCTTCAACGACCCGGCACGCGCGGTCTTCGACTTCGACGGCACCGCCCGCAACTGCCTTGTCACGTACTTCACCAGCCCCCGCTACCGCGCGATGCCCGACCTGTGGGCGGCAGGCGCGCCCGCGGTGGTGGCCGCGTACCGCGCCGACGCGGCCCACGCGCCGGGCGACTCCGGGTTCGCACGGGTGGTGGACGGACTTCGCGACGCCAGCCCCGAGTTCGCCGAGCTGTGGGCCGGGCACGACGTCGGCGCCCCCGCCCAGGCCGTGAACGCGCTGCGGCACCCGGAGGCCGGGGAACTGCACTTCGACGCGACGACGCTGACCGTCGCCGACCACCCGTACTGGCACGTCGTCCTGTACAACCCGCGGCCCGGCACGGACACCGAAGCCCGCCTCGCGACCCTGCCCCACCTGCGGCTCGCCACCCCGGCCTGACCCCTCGGGCGGGGCGCGCGCGGATCATCCTGGTGGTGCCACACCCACGATAAACGCGCACTGTATAGCCGCGAACCGGTCCCGCACGCTGGATCCATGACGCACAACAGCTCCCGCTTCGGCGGCAAGATCGTCCTCGTCACCGGCGGTACCAGCGGCATGGGCCTGGAGGCCGCCCGCAGGCTCCTCGACGAGGGCGCCCAGGTGATCGTCACCGGACGCGACAAGGTCCGCCTCGACAGCACCATCGCCGACCTCTCCGCCGCCCCCGCCCCCGACGATGCCTCCGCCGCCCCCGCCATCCGCGGCGACCGCGTCCTCGGCATCTCCGGCGACGCGAGCGACCCCTCCGACCTGGACACCTTGTTCGCCGCGATCCGGGAACGCCACGGCCGCCTCGACGCGGTGTTCGCCAACGCGGGCATCGGCGCCTTCCAGCCCGTCGGCGAGGTCACCGAAGCCGAGTTCACCCGCGTCGTCGACGGCAACTTCAAGGCGGCGTTCTTCACCGTGCAGAAGGCGCTTCCGCTGCTCGCCGACGGGGGCGCGATCCTGATCAACGCGTCCTTCGCCGTGCACCACGGGGTTCCCAACACCGCGCTCTACACGGCCACCAAGGCCGCCGCGCACAGCCTCGCCCCGACCCTGGCCGCCGAACTGGCACCGCGCCGCATCCGGGTCAACTCGGTGAGCCCCGGCTACACCGACACCCCGGCCTACCGTGCCGAGGCCTCCGACGAGGCCCAGGCCGGCGTCGGCGCGGTGGTCGCCGCAGGCCGCGTGGGCACCTCGGACGACATCGCCGCGGCGGTTGCCTTCCTGCTCTCCGCCGAAGCGTCCTACATCAACGGCCGGGACATCGTCGTCGACGGAGGCCTCACCGCCGCCACCCCCGCCCAACTCCTCTGAGCACCAGGCGAATCCCGGGCCCCGGGGCGAGGCTGTCGAACTGCGGCGCGGCACCGGTCAACGCGTCCGCCTCGCCGGCCCGAGCCCGGCTTCGTGCGGTTGGAGGTCAGGCGAGTACCGCTGCCACCAGCGCGGCGGTGTCGGCGATCAGGGGTTCGTCCGCGGGTGCGTCGGCGTCGTGCTTGGCGGACAGGACTGCCATGACGATGGGTCCCCGACCGGGTGGCCAGGCGATGCCCACGTCATTGGTGGTGCCGTACCCGCCGGTACCGGTCTTGTCCCCGACGATCCAGTCCCTGGGCAGCCCCGCCCGCAGGCGGTTGCCGCCGGTCGTGTTGGCGAGCAGCCACCCGGCCAGCCGCTCGCGGTCCCGCGCGTCGAGGGCGTTTCCCAGGGCGAGCCGCGCGTACGTCCGGCCGATCGCGCGAGGGCTCGACGTGTCGGTCGCCCGGTCCGGCTCCGCCGAGTTCAGGGCGGGCTCCCATCGGTCGAGCCGGGTCACCTCGTCCCCGATCGAACGGCAGAAGCGGGTGACCGCGCTCGGGCCGCCGAGTTCGCGCAGCAGGAGGTTCGCCGCGGTGTTGTCGCTGTGGTCGATGGCGGCCGCGCACAGGTTCGCCACGGTCATGCCGTCGGCGAGGTTCTCGGGCAGGCCCGTGATCGGCGCGTAGCCCGAGTCGGTGACGTCCTTCCGCGTGTACCGGACGCGTCGGGCGAGGAACTCGCCGTCCCGGTCGAGGTCCCTCAGGACCGCGGCCACGGCGATCGTCTTGAACGTCGAACACATCGGGAACACTTCGCGCGCGCGGTGGTGCACGGTCCTGCCCGTGACCGTGTCCCACGCGAAGACCCCCAGCCGTGCGGCATGCGCCTGTTCGAGAGCGCGCAACCGACCGACGATCCGCTCGTTGTCGCCCGTGCCTTGGGCGAAGGCCCTTCCCCCGACGGGGAGAACGACGCCGAGAGCCGCTGCGGCGAACCCGCCCAGTACCCCACGCCGAGTCGGTCGCAACTCCATGACCACTTCTTCCCTCTGCTCGTGCGGCGCCACCCGGCATGAGGACGCTCCCTCGCGGGCCGTCCAAACCCATCCATGCCTATTGCGGATGCGGGTTCACCCGAAACGGTTCCCACCCGCCCACCCGCCGGCCCGCCCGATACGTCGACCCGTGCGTCGTGGACCACGGCGACTCGTGCGTCGTGGACCACGGTGTGCAACGCTGTACGGACCTTGGGACGAGCGGCGCGTCGCGTCCTCGCGCACGCCACCGCCCCACGAGAGCCGTGCCGCTCAGGCCCGGGCCACCGACTGGGGGAACGTGAACACCTGGTCCGGGTCGTAGTGTCGGGACACCGCCTTCAGCCGCGACAGGTTCCCGGCGTAGTAGGCCGTACCCCAGTCCGGCAGGTTCGCGTCGATGTAGTTGACGTACGCGCCCGTCGCGCCCAGCGCCTCGAGGCCGTCCCGGACGGCGTCCACCGCGGCCGTGGCCTCCTCCTTGCCGGCCGGTGTGGTGCTCGCGTAGATCTGCGCGGTGGCGAGTGCCGAGCGGTGCGGAAAGGCCGTTGCGTCGGGGGCGATCCGCGAGACCGCGCCGCCCATCGAGTCCAGCAGCAGGTCCATCCCGGTACGCCCGGCCATCAACCGCACCACCCCTTGCGCGTCCAGCGGAGCGGTCAACACCCGGGAGACGGCGACGAAGGCCGCTCGCGGCAGCCGCCCGCCCTCGAAGGTCGGGTGGCACTGCGCGATGGTGTCGTTGGCGCAGCCGGCCATGTACTTCATCGTGTCCAGATAGCTCTTGCCCTGCACGGTGCGCGAGGTGGGCTGCGTCGAGGCGGCGGCGATCAGCCGGTCCAGGAGCGGATTCAGCCCGCCCTCCGCCCCGACGTAGCATCCGCCCACCCGGCAACTCGGCGGCGTACCGCCGGAGACCACGCAGTTCGACCACAGCTCCGGCGGCGCGTCCGAGACCCACTCCTGCCAGGCCCCGATCACCGACGCGGCCGAACCGGCCGGGAAGCGCAGCGAGAAGACGGTGAGCGCGGGCGCCGGCTCGGTGCTGAAGGTGAACCGGGTGACCACGCCGAAGTTGCCGCCGCCTCCGCCGCGCAGCGCCCAGTACAGGTCCGGCTCGGAGCACTCGGAGACGGTGAGCACCCGCGAGTCGGCGGTGACCACCTCCGCCGACACCAGCCGATCGCAGGTCAGTCCGTACTTGCGGGTCAACACCCCGATCCCGCCGCCCAGGGCCAGCCCGCCGACCCCCACCGTCGGACACGAGCCGGCCGGCATCAGCCGCCCGGCCTCCGCCAGCGCCGCGTACACCTCGATCAGCCGGGCTCCCGATCCCACCCGCACCGTCCCGTCCGACTGCACCTGGACCTGCGCCATCGGCCGCAGGTCCATCACCAGCCCGCCGTTGGGCACGCTGTACCCGAGGTAACTGTGCCCTCCGCTGCGCGCGGCGATCGGCACCCCGTGCCCACGGGCCGCGTCCAGGCAACTCTGTACATCCGCCGCGGAGGTGCATCGGGCCACCGCCGCCGGCAGTTGATCGTCGTAGAGTTCGTTGTATCCGAGCCGGGCCACGCCGTACCCCTGGTCCTCCGGCAACAGCAGCCGCCCATCCAGCCGCGCCTTCAACGCCGCCCAGTCCGGCGGGCCGGCCACGGACCCGGGCACCCGCTGCCCTGCGATGTCCCGCAACGGCCGCGCGTCGTACGCCGGCGACACCGGCGTCCCGCTCCGCGCCCTCGCCCCGGCCGCCGTCCCCGTCACCGCCAGCGCACCCCCGGCCCCCAGCGCGGTCAGAAACCCCCGTCGATCGATCGTCATACGTTCACATCTCCCGGCGACCCGTGCGCGCCGCGTGTCGGCCACGCGGCACTGCGTCGCTGCCATCCTCACCCGGGAACGGGCCGACGGCGCGCCGGATTACGCCCATCGGCGGACGCGAGTCTTCGGTCTCGGCGTCTGCGGCCGGCCGCCGACGCCTTTCGGGTGGATCTCCCGCATGCGAGCGCTTAATACCAATCGGTTGGGCATGAGGGGTCCGGGCTCCGGCGAACGGACCGGAGCATCTCAACCGGAGGAACCCATGCGCCGTATCGCACACGTCCTGGCCGCCTGCGCCGCCGCAACGGTGATGACATCGGCAACGGCCACCTCGGCCCACGCCGCCGAAGGCGTGTTGATCATCAACGGCACGCTGCACGAGGACCCCAGTGGCTGCATCGGGGTGGGCTCGCAACCGCAACCACTCGACGTGGTCAACGACACCGACCGTGCCGTGGACGTCTACTCGGGCGCGAACTGCACCGGTGCGAGGGTCTTGACCCTGCAGCCGGGCGTCGAGGACAGCGCCTTCGGCGCAAGCGTTCGGGTCCGGTCCTAGCGTCACGGAGCTCGGCCTGTCGGCCGGGCCTTGGCCCCTGCGAAGTCCGCCCGTTCGCAGGGGCTTCCTCCGATTGGTTGCTACGACTCGCCGCGGATCCCGGCCGAGGCGATCGAGGCCGCGGCTATGGTCCTGGCGGCGGTCTGGGTGGAGGAACCGGAGTTCAGGCCGGGCAGGGACGGCCGGTCGAGTGCGTGCACGACGAACTCGTAGGTGTTCACCGTCGAGGGTGAGCAGGGGCCCTGGTAGCCGTAGAGGCTCGCGCTTCCCCGGTAGTAGATCTGCCTGGCTCCCGCGGGGACCGAGGGGCGGTAGGCGTGGTCGACGTTTTGGGGGAGGGAGGTCGTGGTCGCCGGGATGTCGTAGATGACCCAGTGGATGAGGTTGGCGTTGTCGAGATCGCGCATGACGATCGCGTAGCTCCTGGCGGCGGCCGGGGCACCGGACCAGGTCAGGGGCGGGGACTCGTTCCTCTTGGCGGGGTCGGTGCCACCCCCGCTGGTGCACTCGTGGATCTTGGGGATGAAGCCGCCGTCGACGAAGGCGGCGCTGGACAGGGCGAACGCGCTCCGGTTTGCCGACGATGCCGGTGCGACCGACGAAGCGACGGCGGGCGGGACGGCGACGGCCCAGGTGATGAGCAGCGCGCACAGCACAATTCTTGTGCTTCTCACTGGAGGCTCCCGAGGATGCTTGTGGTCCCTGTGGTCGGTCCGTCCATGGGTGAGCGGGGATACGGGGCAAGCCGGGGTGGAGCAAGCCGGGACGGGCAAGCCGGGGCGGAGCAAGTCGGAGTGGGGCGAGTGGGGGTGGGGCAAGCGTCGTACGCGTGCGGTCGAACCAGCGTAGGCACGCCGGATTCCGGCGGCCAATGCCACTTTCTCGGCGAACGATGCACTTTTCTCGTGTGAACGACGTATGCGCCGCCCTGTGTTCGGTGACGACGGCATCGAACGCGGCCGGCCCGAGGGCGGGCAGCGGGGCCAGGGAGCCGACACGCCCCCGAGGTGTGAGCGGGCCGCCGCCGGTCAGCGGCTCCGGGGATGCCCGGGCGTGGTGGATGTGCGGGTTTCGGCGCCGGTGCCGGCTCCGAGGGACGCGACGCGGGCCTTCAGGGCCGCCACGGCCGGCTCGGGGTGCTCGGCGTAGAAGCGGAAGGCGCGGGCTTGGGCGGGCTTGCCGAGGGGGCGTCGGTACGGGACGGGGGCGGTGAGTTCGACGGTGATCGTGGTCTGGCTCGCCACGGCCAGGTCGGCGACGCCGTTGTCGTCGACGGTGCCCGATCTGCCTTCGGGGAACTTCCGTTCGAGGCGGACGGAGGCGATGTGGTCGGCGGGGATGTGGATGTCGAGGAGGGCGCCGTAGCGCAGGCGCAGGGACCCGTCCGGGCCGATCACGTGGGGGCGGACCACGCACGAGGCGTGCAGGGCGACGATGAAGTAGCAGCCCCAGATGTCGATGACCAGAGTGACGGCGTGCACGACCGGCCACGGGATCAGGAACGCGAGGGCCAGGGTCTCGACGACGGAGACGAAGAAGAAGCAGCACACGAACGCCGTTTGACCGGGGGCGTAGGCGACGGGCAGGTCGCCGTCGCGAACCCCGTGCGGGCCGCGGCGGGTTGCCCAGCGCAGGAAGCTGGTGGAGAGGAACACCTCGTGAGCGGTCAGCCTGCGTACGGGCGCCGGGACGGTGTCGGCGATCGCGGCGAGGAAGGCGGTGCGGCGTGCGAGGCCGGTACGGCGGTGACGGCGGTGGTCGAGGGCGAGCAGGGTGGATGCCAGAACGGCGATGGTGAGCGTCGCCGCGGCCGAGGCGGCCCGGGCGGTGGAAGGGACGCGTACGCCGCCGACCAGGCACAGGATCATCGTGAACTCCCCGGGAAGGAGCGCGACGAAGGACCAGCGCACGATCTTCCTCAGCCCCTTCATCCGGCACGCTCCCGGAGCAGCACGATGGCGCGGCGGATGGCCGCCGCCTGGGCGGGGGAGTGATCCTCGAAGAAGGCGCCCAGGAAACCGCTTTCGTCTTCCGGCACGTCCTGGTCCGGGATGCCCATCGCCCGCACCGCCGCGTCCGGGACGCTCTCGGCGACGGCCCGGGCGGCCTGCTCCACCCGGGGGTCGTCCTCGGCGGCGTCGGCCAGTTCGTCCAGTCGGGCGTAGACCTCGTACGCGCGCCGCATCGCCTCCGGGTCGGCGCCGAGGGTGTGTACGAGGGCGTCGAGCCAGCCGCGGTCGCCGTCCGGTGATCCGGTCTCCAACAGGGCCAGCAGTTGCCGCTCCTTGGCGGCCATCGCCGGCTCCGGACCGGGGAGCAGCGCCGATGCTCGGGCCATGTCCTCGAAGACGGCGGCGAGTTCGGGGGAGACGGGAGCCTCGGCGGGCAACCGTCCGGTCCGCTCGCCCTGTTCGAGCAGTTGGCGCAGGCGGGCGCGGCGCTGCCGGATGGCGTCCTCCTGGCGGGCCAGGTCGGCGTCCAACTCGGTGAGGATTTCCACGAGATCCCTGCCCGCGTCGTCCGCCAACACGACCTTGACCTCGTCCAGGCTCAGGCCGAGCTCGGTGAGCCGACGCAGGCGGGCCAGCTCGACGGCATCGCGCAGGGAGTACTCGCGATACCCGTTGGGCTGCCGAGGCGGCTCGGGCAGCAGGCCGATGCGGTGGTAGTGGCGCACGGCGCGAGTGGTGACGCCGGCGATGGCGGCTAGTTCTCCGATTCGCATGCCACCAGTAGAAACGTTGACGCTACGACAAGGTCAAGCTGTCGCCCCCGCGAGTCGGTCGCGCCTTGTGTCGCGCGTTCCGTCGCACCCCGCACGCGGTGTGAGGCGGCCCCCGCATGCCCGCGCCCCGCCATACACACGCCCCCGCCCGGGCCGTGCGCGCCCCCGACCCGCCGCCGACAGCGACTCCGACCATCCGCCGGCGATCCGGCCCACGGGTCCGCGGTGGTCGGGCCTTGCCGGCGCTGCCCGTGGGAGGGTCCGTTCACGTCAACGGTGCGTGCCTACCAGTCGGTCGCGGTGTCCATCGACTGCTGCCAGTACGTGACCTTGAGCGAGTCGTCGACGTGGATGCCGTTCGCGGGCAGCGACGGGTGGGCGCCCGTGCCGACGTTCTCGTTGCCGGAGGGGCCGTGGAAGTAGACGGTGAGGGACTTCTCGGTGTGGCCGGTGCCACCGCTGCCGTCGGCGGCGGACAGGTTGACGGAGGCGTAGCCGGACTCGCCCGGCTTGAGCATGACGACCGCCTGCGGCTTCGACGCCTCGATGACGGGGGGTACGGATTGGGCCTCACCGAAGCGCACGGCCGGGTAGCCGTAGAGGGCGCAGAGCTTGCCGCCGGTGTTGGTGACGGTGAGAAGCATGTGGTTCACGGGGCGGTTCAGCGGGGCCGCGACGGTCTTGGTGTTGGAGCCTTCGCAGGTGACCGCGGCGCCGGAGTCCGTGCGGCCGGCCGGGCCCTGGGTGGTGGCCGGGCCGGGCTTGCCGGTCGCGGAAGAGGGCCGGGAGGAGGGGGTACCGGCGGGGGCGGACGCGGACGGTGCCGTGGCCGGCGGCGCGGTGGAGGCGGCGCCGGGCGCCGGGGCTGTGGCGGAGGCCTTGGCGTCGGCGTCCTTGTCGTCATTGCACGCGGTCAGCAGGAGCGCGGCGAGCGCGAACGTGGCGGCGCCGACGAGACGAGAGCGGGAAGTGCGGTTGCCGGACATGAGGTCGAGCCCCTTCGGTGTTCGGGTGGGGGTGCTGCTTGAATGATCACGAGCTTGCGGGGCGGGTTGTCCCAACCGCCGGACGCGGCGGGCAGTTCGGGACGCCGGAACGGCAAATCCCGCCCTGAGCAGGGGAAACGCAGCGTCCCTGGAACGCGTGCATGGGACACGAGGCATGGAGGAACGGGTGTCGGAGGCAACGGGGGCCGAGGAAACGGAGGCATTCGCACGCCAGTTGCGGGAGCTCAAGGACCGCTCGGGACTGAGTTACGGCGCGCTGGCCAAGCGGCTGCACACGGGCACGTCGACACTGCACCGCTACTGCAACGGCACCGCCGTGCCGAGCGATTACGCACCGGTGGAACGCTTCGCCCGGGTGTGCCGGGCAACGCCGCAGGAACTGGTGGAGGTGCACCGGCGCTGGATCCTGGCGGACGCGGCACGGGGGCGCCGGGCGGATTCGGCGGCGACGGCGCCGGTGCTGGATCCGGCCCCGGCATCGGGCGCGGACCCGGCGTCGGGTCCGGGACCGGGCGCCGGTCCGAGGGGAGTGGGTCAGGCGGTCGGCTCGTCGGAGACGGTGGGTGCGGGCGCGGCGGAGGATTCGGCCGAGCGGGCGAGCACGACGCCTACGAGCGAGCGGGACTCGGATCCGGACTCGGACTCGGCGGCGGCGCCGGGCTCCGCCTCGGCCCCCGCGCCGGTCACCGGAACGGGCTCGACCCGCGCGGCGACGTCGCACGAAAAGGGCCAGGGCCAGGGCGGGGACGGTGAGTCCGCGGAGGCCGAGGCGCCTCGCGAGCCCGCACCGTTACGGCGCCGTCGTACCGTGGCGACCTCCTTCGTCGCGGTGGCGGCCCTGCTGGGAGTCGTGATGGCCGTCGTACAACCGTTCTCCGACACCGAAGGCGACGATGCGGGCGATCACCGGGCAGCCGGTCCCGCCGCCGCAATCACCGGCGCGGCGCATGCCACGGAACGACCCACCGAGCGAGCCTCCTCCTCCCCGTCTCCCAACGGCACCGCGTCGGCCTCGGCCGTCACGGCCGATTCCGGCAAGGTCGGGCCCGGCGCCTCGAAGAGCGGCGGTACGCCGGGCACGCGGGAGCCCGCCGGCGACAGCGGTGCCGGCGCCGTCCCGCTCAATGTGGGCATTCGCCCCTACGTCTACAACAATCCGTGCAGCCAGCATTTTCTCGTCGACAGTCCCCCCGAACAGGTCGGTCCGCCCGCGGGCGAGCGGGACGCCCCGCGTTGGGCCGGCGCGTACGGCGCGGTCTCCTCGAACGAGCAAAAGATCGCCCTCACCATCCAGGGCCGCGGCCAGGACACCGTGGTCCTGGAGGCGCTGCACATACGCGTCGTCGGCAAGAACGCGCCGCTCGCCTGGAACGACTACTCGATGGGCGTCGGCTGCGGCAGCGGGGTCGAGACCAAGTCGTTCGACATCGACCTCGACAAGGGCAGCCCCGTCATCACCGCGAAGAACGGCCAGGGCGACTTCCCGTACAAGGTCAGCGCGTCCGACCCGGAGGTCTTCTACGTCACCGTGCACACCAAGGCGCACGACGTCCGCTGGGACCTCACCCTGGACTGGTCCAGCGGCGACCGCCGGGGCACGGAGCACATCGACAGCAAGGGCACCCCGTTCCGCACCAGCGCCGACGCCGGCCGCCCCGGTTACGACTACCCGCTGGGCGGCGGGGAGTGGGTCGAACGACAGGAATGACAGCGGATCACACCAGGGCCCGCACCGGCGCGATCGAAGGCCGCGCCGTCGGGCGAGGACGGTCGGGCGGCCTGGGAGTTCGCCCGCGTGTCTGGACGCGCTTCGTGCGCGCCGAACCCTTTCGCCGCCATACGTGGCACGGGCGGCGGCGGCGTATCCATCTTGTTCATTTCGGCGTCGACGCCAAGCGCTCCTGTGTCACGACTCGCCTGTGAGGAACGCGTGCAGTGCGGTGGTCAGCGCCGCAGGGTTGTCCTCCTGGACGTTGTGCCCCGCGTTCGGCACGACCACGAGTCTCCCGTCCGGGATGCGCTCGACCAGGCGTTCCGCGGTGGCCTGCGGGAGGACTCTGCTGCGTTCGCCGCGCACCACCAGGACCGGTAGCGCGGTCAGCCGAGCCTCCAAGCGGTCGATGGCCGCGAGGATGGCGGGGAAGTCCGGGGGACGCGGATCGCCCTTCGGTGTCCAGACGCCGTCGGGCGCACGACGAAACAGGGTGCTCATGCGGTAGGCGACGGCGGCGCGGTCGCCGCGCGGATTGACGCACATCGCGGCCTCGACCACCGTCTCGAGTTCTCGCACGGGACCGAGCCCGGCCATGAACGCCCGTACCCGCCGGGTGCTTTCGAAGTCCACACCGGGCGCGACGTCGACAAGAGCCAACCGCTCCACCCGATCGGGCCGCGACTCGACGACGTGGGCGGCGACCACGCCGCCGAGCGACATGCCGACCAGCCGGACCCGATCGAAGCCGAGGTGGTCGGCCGCGGCGACGACGTCGGCCGCCATGGTGTCGATCCGGTAGTCCTCGGACCAGTCGCTGTCGCCGTGCCCACGCAGATCCAGCGCGACGAGTCGGGCGGCGCCGCGCAGGCCGAGGCAGACGAAGTCCCATGTGCGCGCGGTCAATCCGCCACCGTGCAACAGGAGCACCGCAGGCCCCGTTCCGCCCCAGTCGAGTCCGTGCAGCCGGCAGCCCGCGCGGGAGAAGCGGATCTCGCGGGGCGGTACCGCAGCGTGGACCGTCACGCCCAGGGCCGCCGCCACCTCGGTCATCGCCGCAATCGTGGCTCGTCCGCGCACGACGCCTCCTCTCATTACCTTGGCCATTCAAGGTAAAACTACTTACCTTGACCAGTCAATGTAAGTAGTTTGGCGGATGGCCACCCGAGTACGCCGACGGCTACACCGAACTCGCGCTCGCCCCTGCGCTGATCCGCCCGTCGGGACACCGGCGGCGGATCTGCGGCCCGCACACCGCAGCCCGCAGCCCGCACACCGTCACGGTCGCCGTCGCGGTCGCCGTCCGGTTTCCGGGCGGGCCGTCCGCTCCGCCGGGTGGCAACTCGGTGGAGCGGACGGCCCGCCCGTCGTTCTTGTTCGGCCGCGTTCCCGTGCCCGCGATATCGGTCATGCGGCGGGATCGGGGTGCGCGTGGCCCGTTCGAGGGTTGTCGCGTCAGCCGCGGACGGCGGCGAGAGTCACCTTGACGTCATGGCCGCTGTGCCAGCCGGTGTCGATCAGGGGGCTGTGCCGGCTCTCGTCGCCCCAGCCGTAGTACTTGCTCCAGGTGGTGTACCAGATGCCGCCCTTGCCCCAGCCGGTGATGACGTGGGCTTGGGCGATCTTGCCGTCGTGCTTGTTGTCCCACAGGTAAATCTGGGCCTTCGTCTGCTTCTGGGTGCCGCTGCCCCGGTCGCACTCCCGGTACCTGAGGCCGGTGGAGTTGCCCGACGTCCGGATGTCCCGCCAGTCCGTGCAGCTTTCTGCCGCTGCCTGGGCCGAGGGCGGTGCGACGGGTGCGGCCCCGGCCGGTGTCGCCACTGCCGCGGATGCAGCGAGTGCCGCGAGCACGCCGGCCACGAGTGCGAAGCGCTTTCCGGTGTTCATGGTTCGAACTCCCTTCGACGGTGGTGCACTTGGCGACGCGGAGTCGACCGCGCCGTGTAGTACCAGGGAAGCCGACCGCGGATTCCACGGCTTCCCACCGCGGGTTGGTCTTCGTCGTCAACCTGTGTGGCAGTCGGCCCGCCGCCTGCACCCTGCGCATCAGGCGACGGCGCAACCGCCGACACCGACACCGACACCGGACGCCGACGCGGATGCCGATCCGGATGCGAGGAATGCGGAGATCCCGCGTGTTCGTACGAGCTTTATCAATCGGTCGGCTGCGGGATCGAGGGTGAATCCGAAAAGGAGCGAATCCCGCATTTCGAAGGCTCTCATTCGAGGCTCCTCGTTCGCCGGGTCGACCACCGGCCGAGATTGCGCCACGCGTCCGGCCGAACGATGGGCCGCGGCAGAGGGCATTCCATCGCCATATGGACGCTCGCGGTTCCGAAATATGCGCCGATCCGCGCTCGGAATACCCCGCACGGACGCGATATTCGGGTGGCATCGTCGAATCCGCCACGAAACGCATCGGACATAGCTCTCATTTATGATCTTCTCGACTGTTCACGGAACTGTCGCGATGAATTCGAAGGCGAAGCATGTACGATAAAGATTCGGTAACGTGAAGGCCGGGGTCATGGTCGTCGGATGGCTGGGGTGGGCCTTCCTTCGACGGACGATCGCTTCGGGGTCGCGGCCACCCGGCCCGCCCGGGTCGCCCGGTCGTCGCCGCCGAATCGAGTGTCCGGCATTCGGCCCGGTAGGCGGCCGAGGAAGGAGAACCGCCCCAGTGGCGTCCAGACATCGGTGCGGACAGCACCGTAAGCCCAAACCGCGCACCTCCGCCCGCGCGGTGGCGACCGTGGTCACCGTCGCCGCGACCATGACCGGCACGATCGCCTTGGCCGGCTCCGCCCAGGCCGACCCCCAGCCTTCGCTGCAGCAGATCCAGGAACAGGTCAACAAGCTGCACAGCGACGCGATCAAGGCCACCGAAGTCTTCAACGGTGTCCAGGAACAGACCGACAAGCTGCGCGAAACAGCCAATCGCACGCAGGCCCGGGTCGCCGACGAGCAGAATCAGCTCAACATGCTGCGCGATCAGATCGGGGTCGTCGCGGCCGACCGCTACCGGGGCGGCACGCTTCCGGCGACGCTCTCCCTGGCGCTGAACGGAGACCCCGAGAACTACCTGCAGAAGGCGCAGATGATCGCGCAACTGGACAGCCAACAGGCTGCCAAGCTGCGCCAGATCGCCGCGCAGGCACGTGCTCTGAGTCAGGACCGCACCGAGGCTTCGTCGCAACTGGCGGAGCTGGAGAAGTTGCGAACCGAACTCAACCGGAACAAAACCGAGATCCAGGGGAAACTCGCCGAGGCCGAGCGCCTGCTCAACACCGTCACCAGGGAGCAGCGAGCCAAGATCCTCGCCTCCTCGGAGCACGAAGCCGACCCGGGAAGCCGGGCCGACCGCAGTTCGCGCGACAAGCCCGCGACGGACGTGCCGGCCTCCGGGCGCGCCGCCGCCGCGATCCAGTTCGCGCGCGCCCAGATAGGCAAGTGGTACGGCTGGGGCAAGACAGGCCCCACCAACTACGACTGTTCGGGCCTGACCCAAGCCTCCTGGGCCGCGGCGAACGTCAAGTTGTCACGCGTCACGACCACGCAGATCAATGACGGCAAGAGGGTGAGCAAGGCGGAGCTTCAGCCCGGGGACCTGGTCTTCTTCAACCGGGACAACTCGCATGTCGGCCTCTACATCGGTGGCGGTCGCATGATTCACGCACCGCGACCCGGTACGCAGATCACCGAGGCCTCGATCGACACCATGTTCTTCTACGGGGCTGTTCGTCCCGGCTAGAGGCGATCGCGGCACGCCGACGAACGTACCGCCCGCGCATCGGCACGGAGATGAGAATCCTCCCGTTCGCCCATCCGCGCGTCCGTTCACCCGGCCGACGAGCCGAGGCCGCCCCTCGATGTCACGAGGGGCGGCCTCGGCCGCGTCGGGTGGTGAATCACCCCTTTGAGCCGCCGCCCACACCTCCCGGTGCCGGCGGCGCGACCCGGGAGGCGGAGCCGGTTGCTCGGAATGTCCACCGCGTGTGGGTGTAAACCCCCTCGTCCCGGCCGAAGCCGTACGCGGTCGCCGGGGCCACCGCGAACACCAGCACGCTGCCCTTACGGATCGCGTCCCCCATTCCGTGGAAGGTGCCCTCGGGCGACGTGATGTGCGGACCGTACTTGCTCTCGTAGGCCGCGATCACGTCCTCCAGCAGCGCCGGATCGTCGATGCGCTTCGCTGTGCCCTCGATCACGACATCGAGCCCCTCGGTGAGCGAGTTCCCGCCGGTCAGCAGCGCGCAGTGCTCGTCGTGGGCCAGGTTCCTTGCCTTCTGCTCTCCCGGACCGGTGGAGAAGTACAGCGCGCCGTCGTGCCAGGCGGCGATCAACGGGGTGATGTGCACCCGCCCGTCGGGTCGCACGGTGGTCACCCAGAAGATCTCGGCGGCGCGCATTCGGCGCTGGGCCTCGGCCCATTCGGTGGCCGTGACATCCGCGGCGCCGGGGCGGGGGTTGAGTGCGGAGCTGTAGCGGGCGTCGAGTTCGGTCGTGGGTTGTTCCGCGGGTCCGTGCCGAGACATGGCGGACTCCTTCCTGTCCTTGCTCATGTAGACCGAAAGTCCGCGCCGAAATCATCGCCGTGCGCGTGTGGGTCTTCGGTACGTCCGATCAGGTGCCGCTCACGACCCCGGGGCGGTGGCCGGCTCGGTCAGCAGTGCGTCCAGGACGTTGAGGGCGCGCCAGGTGCGGGTCATCCCGAACGGCGAAGTGGCGCGGACGGCGGCACGGACCTCGTCGGGCGTGGCACCCGTGCCCAGGGCCCGGCCGACATGGGCGCGGAAGCTCTCCTGGAGGGTCTGGTAGAGGACATCGACCGTCATCGTGGCGAAGGCCCGCTCGCGGACACCGATCCTGGACATGTCGGCGCGCATGCGCGACTGGAGATCCATGTAGTCGGCGAACGTCGGGTCGAGGGCGTGCACTTCGGCGCGCATTGCGGCGGGGATGGGACTGCCGGTGCCGTCCGTGTCCAGCCGATGCGCCTGTCCGGTCGGCCCGGGCAGGTCGTGCTCGCGCTCGATCTCGACCAGTCGCGCCAGAGCGGCCAGTGCCGCCGGATAGCCGCTGTCGTAGGAGATGAAGCGGAGCAGCTCGCGCAGATCGTCGGCGTCGAGGCCGTTGTCCAAGGCGGCCCGTACATGCAATTCGTACGGCATCCCGAGGGTCTGTGTGCAGACATCCGCAACCAGGCTGAGCAAAACCTTTTCACGCGACGACAGTTCGGCTCCCGCCCCGGCGAGCCGGAAGCTTGCGGCGGCCATCTCCGCGAACGAAGGATCCAGTTCCTCGACCGCGGCCCGAGTCGGTAGCGCCATGATGACTCCTCGTAAGTGAACGTCTGTAGCGCTACGACTGTAGCCATATGAGTCGTCCGAGACAACAAACGCCGGATCGAAAACCTCGACCCCGCGGCGAAGCCTCGCCCGGCGGAGGGATATATCGGACGGCAAAGGTATAGACCTATTGTCCCGAGGTGGGGCGGACGGCTAGCTTGGGTTCGCCGCGCGGCACGAACCGTCAGTCCTCGCACGTCGTTTCCCCGGGCCGGACCGTCCGGGAGAATGGGGTTGGGCTCATGCGCAAGCTTTTGATCGGTTCCGCGTTCGTTCTCGCTCTCGCGGCCGGCTCCGTCGCACCCGCGGCCGCCCAGGGCGGACCTCCGGACTTCACCTACATCGTCGGCTACTACACGTCCGCCGAGGACTGCCGCGCCGGAGCCGTCGCGCAGTACCCCAACCACGGGGCGTACTTCTACTGCCAACAGGTCAACGCCCACGTCTGGGCGCTGTGGATGCACTAGCCCGGGCCCACCGGCATCCCGGAAGCCCCGCTCTCGGCGAGGGCTTCCGGGCAGACCGCAGAGCCGCGACCCGCGACGACGTCAGCGGTCACAGGTGATCACGGCGAAGGTGTTCGCCCGACACGGGGCGGGCGGTACGGAATCGGGCAGGTCGCGGCACCGGCACGGGCCGCAGGCCACTACTGCTGTAGTGCTACCGGCGTAGGGCTACAGGTGGTCCGGGTGCCGTCTACACTGCGGGCGTGAACGACGTTCCCACGACTCCACGGGTTGCCCGCGGCCGCAACCGGCGGGGGCAGGGCGAGCGCCTGCGCGACGAGATGTTGGTGGCGACGACGCGACTGCTGGACGAACTCGCCGACGACCAGGCGCTGTCGATGCGGGCCGTGGCCCGTGAGGTCGGCGTGGCGGCGACGTCTGTGTACCTGCATTTTCCCGACCGTGATGCCCTCGTCGTCGCCGCCTTGGAACGATGCCACCGAGAGTTGGCCCACGCGGTCGACGAAGCCGAGGCGTCCGCCGCGGATCCGGTGGCGCGGCTGCGTGCGCGCCTCCTGGTGCTGAGCGCGTGGGCCTGCGAGCACGCCGGACTGTACAAGGTGATGTACGAGAGCACGCTCAATCGGCGCGCGCACATGGCGTTCAAACGCGACATCACCGACCGGACCGTCGAGGCGGTCCAGCGCTGTATGGACGCCGGATCGGCTTGCTCCGCCGACCCGGTCGTCGTTGCCTTCGACCTCCGGTGCGCGGTACACGGAGCCGTCTCCATGCACCTGAACCAGCCCGAGGAAGCGCGTACGTCCTTGGACGAGCAAATCGACCGGTTCCTTCGGAAGCTCGTCGGCATTCGCTGACCCGGGCGGCCGATGTCCCGGATGTTCGGCGGAGACCGAGGGCTTCGCACGCCGGTCGAATCCGCCGTGCCCGAGCGGGAACGGCCCGGGAGAAGGTCCGGCGCGCCCCGGGGCCGGGCGGGGGCGCGGGCTCAGGTCAGGAGCTTTTGCTTGGCCCTTTGGAACTCGTCGTCGGAGATGGCGCCGTTGTTCTTGAGGTCGGCGAGCTTGCCGAGTTGGTCGACGGCGCTCGCGGACGTACCCGCCCCGCTCGTGGGCCCGGCGGCGTCGCGCACGTATGCCTTGAAGGCGGCCTCGTTCTCCTTGGCCTCCTCGACGTCGCGGCGGTTCATGGAGTGGCCGCGGACGATGAGGTAGATCAGGACTCCGACGTAGGGCAGCAGGATCGTGAAGACGAGCCAGCCTGCCTTGCCCCAGCCGCCCAGGTCGCGGCTGCGGAAGATGTCGCCGATGACCTTGAACAGGAGGAAGAACCACAGGACCCACAGGAAGAGCCACATCATCGTCCAGAACAGGTTCAACAGCGGATAGTCGTCCATCGAAAACTCCCAGTTCAGGGCCGCGGTCGGCGCCGTTGGGGCGCGGGCTCGCCGAGTTGCCGGATTGCCGTCGGACGCCCGGCATGTCGCATGTCGGCAGGCCGGATAGCGCGCACAGCAATCATTCAAGGCATACCACTCGTTCCGGATGAAAGCATTTCGAGAGCCGTGCGGCGCATCGCCGCACCTCGCCGCACATCGCGGCCGAGCCGAACGACACGTCCGGTTCAACGGACCATCGGCCGGGTTGCCGTTCCCCGGAAACAGCGGAAGCGTTGTGCGCACGATGTGGCTGCGTCGACCCGCCGCGTGACGCGATGGAGTGATGGCGCGATGTCGCTGTGGTCGACAGGGGCACAAGGGGCACAGGAGAAACGCCCGGCGTTCGAAACGGAGCGTGTGTCAGGACCGGAGCGGCTCCCGGGGCTCCGTCGACGATTGCCGGGATCCCCTGGCGGACAATGCGTTTCGTGCAACCCCGGATACGGGCTGCGCCGAGGAATCTCCTCGACTTCGCCCCGTGGTTACCGTCATGGGGGCAACCAATGGTCCTTGATCTCGTCATCATCGGCACGGCCATCACTTTGGGGCCGGTGCACAACTGCACGTTCATTCTGCTGCTGTCCACGGACAGAGGGTTGTTGAAGGGGCTCGTCTTCATCCTCACCTGGCTCGCCGAACTCGTCCTGGTGGTCGCCGGTGTGGTGTGGCTGACCGGCGGCGACCCGCCTTCGCGGCACAGCGCGTCCTCGACGGCGGCCCTGGCGACCAAGTTGGCGGTGGGCGTCGTGCTCGTTGTCTACGGCGAGCGCAAACGGCGGCGGGGGACCACCCGTGCCCGGGGGACACCCAAGTGGCTGGCGCGGCTGGATCACGTGTCCGCGTGGACGGCCGCCGGGCTCGCCGTCCTGCTACAGCCCTGGGCGATGGTCGCCGCCGGTGGCGCCACCGTGGTGCAGGCGGACATGTCCTCCGCCGTCACGTTCGTGGCTTTGATGAGCTTCTTCCTGCTTGCCACGGCCGGCGTGCTGGTGATGGAGCTGTACGCGACGTTCGCACCGACTGAGGCGCAGGCCCGGCTCGCGCGGCTGCGCACGGCGATCGAATCACACCAGGACCAGGCGATCGTCGTCCTGTCGCTGCTGATCGGCCTGTGGCTCGTCGCGCAGAGCACCTACGAACTCGTCACGTAGAGCCGCCGGCCCCCGACGACGTCCCGGGTGCCCGGTTGGGCCGGACGAGTGGCCGGTGCGGGATGGGTGGGACCCGCTCAGAGCGTCGTCTCGTCGTGGTGTCGCGGTCTGTGCGACGCTGCACCGACGGCCGCCGGGTCGGACCCGAGTCGGACCCGAATCGGACCCGAATCGGGCCGGATCGAAAACGCGTCGCGACGTGTCGGACGTGTCGGCACGCGTCGAATCGGCATGCGCCGTCGGCCCTGGCGCGGTGCGCCGTGGCCCGCACGGTTCCGGGGTCGTGGGTGGTGTGGTCCCTGCGGAAAGGTGGCGTTGTGGCGGCGGCAGCGGGGCGCGGGCCGGCGGGCGATTCGTCCAGAAAGGTACTTCTCCCTCTGGCGTTGGCGCAGTTCATCTGCAGTTTCGCCGGGTCGAACATGAACGTCATGATCACCGACATCAGCGAGGACCTCGACACGACGGTGCAGGGCGTGCAGGTCGCCATCACGGTCTTTCTCCTGGTCATGGCGGCGCTGATGATTCCCGCCGGCAAGCTGACCGACCGCTGGGGCAGGAAGCGGTGCTTCGTGCTCGGCCTCGTCGTCTACGGGGCCGGCGCGATTCTGAGCGCCCTGTCGCCGGGGCTGGGCGTCCTGATTCTGGGCAACTCGATCCTCGAAGGGGTGGGGACGGCGCTGATGATCCCGCCCGTCTACATCCTCACCACGCTGCTGTTCACGGAGGTGACCTCCAGGGCCCGCGCGTTCGGAGTGGTGATGGCGCTGGGAGGTATCGGTGCCGCCGCCGGGCCGCTGATCGGCGGACTGATCACCGCGGCGATCAGCTGGCGAGCGGCTTTCGTCTTCCAGGCCCTGGTCATCGTCGGGATCCTGGTGCTGAGCCGTCGGATCGAGGACCCCCTGCGGCCCGACCCGGAAAGTCCGTTCGACATCGTGGGCGCCGTCCTGTCGGCGGCGGGCCTGGTCCTCCTCGTCACGGGCATCCTCGCCGCGGACGAAAGCCTTTGGTTGATGGTCGGCCTGGTGTTGCTGGGCGTTCTGGTCCTGTGCTGGTTCTTCCGGGTCGTCCGCGCCGAGGAACGGGCCGGCGAGGCGCCCCTGTTGTCGACGTCCCTGTTCCGCAGTCGGACGTGCAATCTCGGCCTGGTCACCCAGAACGCCCAGTGGCTGATGTTGATGGGCGTGTCGTTCACGGTCGCGGCGTACCTGCAGACCGTCCGCGGCTACGACGCGATCGAGACCGGCGTGATCTTCACCGCGGCCACCCTGGGCATCCTCACGACATCGCTGGCAGCCGAGCGACTCGCGGCGCGATGGGCCCAACGGACCCTCATCATCGCGGGGTTCGCGGTCTCGATCGCCGGGATCGGCGTCCTGCTCGCCCTGGTCGGCGGCTCGTCGAGCGCGTGGAGGTTCGCCCCGGGCCTCCTGCTGATCGGGCTCGGCATGGGGGTGATGCTCACCCCGTCGGTCAACATCGTGCAATCGAGCTTCCCGGAGGAGCGGCAGGGGGAGATCTCGGGCCTGTCCCGCAGCGTCTCCAACCTCGGATCCTCGCTCGGCACCGCGATCGCCGGCACGATCCTGGTCGCCGGCCTGTCCACCGGCGCGTACGCGGTCGCCATGGCCGCCCTGGCCGCCATCGGTCTCCTCGGCCTCGGCGCCGCGGTGTACCTGCCGCGCGCCGCCGGCCGGCCGGACGGTTCCACCGGGACCGGGGCGGGCGGTTCGCCCGGAATCACCCCTGGCAGGTGATCCGAGGGGCACTCGGGCGCGCTAGCGTCGCATTATCCCGGTCGGCGCACACATCCCGATCGGCGGTAGCGCGCCGCCCGGGAACGGGTGAGGAGACACGGCATGCGCGAGTCGGCCTCCGAGTACGCCGGCTCCGCGTACGCCGGTCCGCTCGCCGAGGGGATAGGTGCGTCCGGCGGGCGACTCGGTGACCTCCCCCAGGCTTTACGCACCTCGCGCTGGTCGCAGCGGCCATCGCGCCCGACGAGCGACTCGACCGTGTCGAGGCGTAGCCCGTCGTTCCCGACGCACCCCTCTGGAACCGCCGTGAGCAATGAATTCAACGACATGGGCCCGATCGACTACCTGATCATCGAGTTCCCGGGCAGCCACATGACCGGAGAGGGCCTACCCCTCCTCATCGACCTGGTCGACCGCGGCATCATCCGCATCCTCGACCTGGCCTTCGTGCGGAAGCAGCAGGACGGCACGGTCTCGGGCCTGGCCTTGGCCGATGTGACCGGTGACGGGCTGCTCGACCTCACGGTCTTCGACGGCGCGTCCTCCGGCCTGTTGGGCGAGGAGGACACCGCGGAGGCCGCGGCCTCGCTGCGCCCCGGAGACTCCGCCGCCCTGCTTCTCTACGAGAACCTGTGGGCCGCGCCTCTCGCCGCCGCGCTGCGCCGCGGTGGCGCGCGCATGGTGGCCGGCGGTCGGATCCCGTTCCAGAACGTCGTCGACGCGCTGGACGCGCTGGAAGCCGCCACCTGACCCGCGGGCCCGTCCCGCCATCCCGAGGAGGCAATCATGCCCGGACTCCTGCGCGGCGTCGCCCGTACGGCCGTCATCGCCGGAACCGCCACCGCCGTGTCCAATCGCGTCTCGCGCCGCCAGGCCGGCCGCTGGGCGCAGCAGGGCGAGGAACAGGCCGCCCCGCCGCCCGCCGCCGCTCCGCCCGCCGCCGCGCCGGCCGACCCCATCGCCCAACTCAAAGACCTCGCCGCGCTCAAGGAGCAAGGCGTCCTCACCGACGACGAGTTCGCCGCCCAGAAGGCCCGCATCCTCGGCGCGTGAAGTCGGGGAGCGACACCGCCGCCCGCTCGCGGCGACCCGGCGCGCGTTCCGCGCCCGCGCGGGCGCCTACCCCGCCGCCCGCTCGCGGCGACCCGGCGACCCGGCGAGGCGACTACCCGTGCGCCCGGGAGTCCTCGTGGGAGCGTGTCACACGGCCCGACGCCGCCAGCAGCGCGACCACGGCAAGCAGCACCAGCAGGATGACCACCAGCAGCACGATCGTCAGCGCGGTGGGGTGGTTCCACAGTGCGAACCAGAGGGCGACGAGCAGCACCAGGCCGAGGATCAGCCATCTGCGGTAGGCGTCGACCCAGGTGCCGACGGGTCCCGCCGTGAGTCCGTGCGTGTCCCCCCACCGTGCCACGGAGTCGGCCGTGCGGTCGGTGCCCCCGCGCAGCGCGCGCGGCAGGCCGCCGGTGCCGGACAGGTACGCGCCGATCGCCACCACCAGGCCCAGGACCAACCCGGTGACCGTGCTGACCTTCAGGAAGTGCAGCAGCCTGTCGAAGACCGCTCCCGCCGCCGCCGGGGACAGCACCTCCGGCGGCAGGTGGTCCATGTAGTAGCGGCGCACGATCGCCAGCGCGACGAGCATGACCACACAGGCGGCCGCGACACCGAAGGCGGTCGTCACCAGGGCGCGACGGCGCCTGCGGGCCAGTGCGATCCCGATCGCACCGATCACGACGGTGATCACCGGCAACCAGTTGCCGATGACGTCGAGCGCGTGCGCCGCGTTCCTGACCTTGTTCATCTGGTCCGACCGGAAGAGCACCATCTGCTTGTCGACGTCGGGGATGCGTGAAGCGGGCTTGACTCCCGCGTCGACGAGGCTCTGCCGGACGTTCTCCACCGCGTCGCCGACATCGAGCGTGACCGTTCCCCCGTTGATACCGACCGCGCCGCGTCCATCGCCGGTCAGCACATCCACGACGGCCGTGTGCGCCTTCCGGTTGGCCTGCGTCCAGATCGTCTCGAACCTGTCGCTCGTCACGAAACGGTCGGCCGCCTTCCGGGCGACCTGGGTGACGGCATCGTCCAACTGCGGGGCGAGCGAGCGTACGGCGTCGCCCACCCGCGGCGGCAGCCCTTGGGATTCGAGCCAGCCGGCGACATCGGAGGTGACCGCCTTGCCGTCCGCGCGCACGTCGACCGCGCGCACGATCCGGTTGGCGGCGGCGTCCTCGATCGCGGGGTCGGTCGCGAGCGGCTTGACCGTCTGGACGTAGCGGTCGGTGTCGAGGACGATGTCGTGCACCCACACCGTGATCAGCGAAACCGGCACCAGGACGCAGGTCAGCGCGATGAGTACGGCCGAGGCGAATGCCCGGGCGAACCCGAGGACGTGCGAGCCGGCCCCGCGGTGCGGTGTCGGAGCGGCCGACACACCCCGCGAGCCCTCGGTTGCTCCGCCATGAGGCTCCGATGAGCTGGACATCGCGCTCCTTCTCCCAGGCCGACTCCGCGTGTTCGGCCGACTCCGCGTCTTCGAGTGTCACCGACGGTGACGAGGTTGGCACGTCGGGTTCCGCCACTCGGGCGTGCCCGGTCGCGATGTGGGCGGGCGTTCGAGGGCGGATCGTCCCCGCTGGTGAGCCGTGCACAACTGGGGTTGAGTGGAAATGTGGCCTGATTCCAGCTCCCCGGACGTGGGTGACCCCACCATGCGCGACCTCTCGGCGCTCGACTCCGCCGGACCGGTGCCGGCACCGGAGCGGGCGCGGGCGACGGCGCCGATGCTGACCGACCGGTTCGTCATCCCCGCGACACCGAAGGTGTTCGTCGAGCGCCCGGCGCTGTTGGATCGGCTGACCGCCGGAATCGCGGGACCACTGACCCTGGTGGGCGGCTCCGCCGGAGCGGGGAAAACCGCGCTCGTCGCGCACTGGATCACCTCGGGCGCGGCCCCTCGGGGCACCGCCTGGCTCACCGCGGAGGAACGCGACGGCCCCGGCGCGTTCTGGGCCCACCTGCTCGAGGCACTGCACCGGAGCGGGGTGCGGCTCCCGGTCGAGGTCGGCGCGCCGGTACGCGACGAAGGCCTGGACTCCTGCGTCCTGGTACGCCTCGCCGCGGCGCTGGCCGCCTGCCGGGACCCGGTCGTGCTGGTCATCGACGACTTCGACGCGGTCTCCGCCGCGGGCGTCCCGGAGGATCTGCGCTTCGTGCTCGCGCACGCCGCCGGCGGCCTGCGGCTCGTCCTGACCGCCAGAACCGAGCCGCTGCTGCCGCTGCACCGCTACCGGCTGGCCGGCGACATCACCGAGATCCGCAATGCCGACCTGCGCTTCACCGGACCGGAGACCGAGCAGATCATGCGGCGCCACGGACTGGACGTGTCACCGGCGGCGGTGGACCTGCTGACGGAACGCACCCGGGGCTGGGCCGCCGGGCTGCGCCTGTGCGCCCTGGCGATGGGGCGCAGCCCCGATCCCGAGGCGTTCGTGCGGCAATTCGCGGCCGACCGTACGACGATCGCCGACTATCTGCTCACCGAGGTCCTCGACGCGCAACCACCGGCCACCCAGGACCTGTTGCTGTGTACCTGCGTCTGCGACCGGATCCACCCGGACCTGGCGGACGAACTCACCGGTCGCCGGGACGCGGCCTGGACGCTGGGCCGACTCGCGCGCGACAACGCCTTCGTCGACCGCGAGGAGGGGGCGGAGCACTACCGGATGCACCCCTTGTTCGCCGAAGTCCTGCGAGCGCACCTGGGCCACCGGTTTCCCGACCGGGTACCGCTGTTGCGCGCCCGGGCGGCCCGGTGGCTCGCCCGGACCGGGCGACTGGGCGACGCGATCGCCCAGGCGACGGCCGCGGCCGACTGGTCGTTCGCGTCCGCGCTGCTGACCGGCGACCTGGCCCTGGGCAAACTGTTCACGGGCCTGGAGACGTCCACCCTGACCCGCGCGTTCGCGACCATGCCGACGGACCTGCCCGGCGCGGCACCGGCCCTGGTGGCGGCGGCGTGCCGGGTTGCCGAGGGCGACCTGCGCGGCGCCGCGGCCGCACTGCGGCGCGCGGACGCGTGCCTGACCGGGGTCGCCGACCCGTGCCTGCTGCTCGGCCGAGCCCTGGTCGGCGTGCTCGTGGCCCGACCGGCGGCCGACGCGGAGGCCGCCGAGCACGCGGCGGCCGACATCGACCGCCTCATGCGGCAGGTCCCGCGACCGCTGCGCGAGCGGCACCCGGAATTCCTCGCCCTCACGCTCGTCAACCTCGGCGCGACCGAGTTGGGAGGCGGGCGGCTGGACCGCGCCGAAGCCACCCTCACCACCGCGCTGGAGGCATGCTCTCGACCGGGGACCGAGGAACCGCGCTGCGACGCGCTCGGATCGCTGGCTCTGGTCGACCTGCTGCGGGGTCGGCTGCGCGACGCCCGGGCACACGCCCGCGATTCGCTCGCACTGGCTCGCAGATGCGCGCTGCCGCCGGACCGCGTGACCGGGCTCGACCACCTGGTCCTGGCCGGCGTCGCCACCGAACACGACGACCTGGACGCCGCCCGGGCCGGCCTCGACCTGGCGAACGCGGCGGCGGACACTTTCCACCAACCCGTGGCGAACGTGCGGGCGGCCGTCATCGGCGCCCGATTGGCGACCGCACGAGGGGACGGCGAGCGAGCCCTCGCCATCCTGCGGGGCGCGGCCGGCTCGACGCGGGACGCCGTGGCGGACACGGCGCGGTGGGAGGCGGACGAACTCGCCGTCGCGCAGTCCTCGGCCCACCTGGCCCAGGGCGACCCGGACGCGGCGTTGCGGGTGCTGGGCGGCATCGGCGACGGCCGTCCCGGGTACCTCGTCGCCCGGGCGCGGGCCCTGCTTGCCACGGGCGAACGCGAGCGCGCGCTGAAGCTGCTGACCGACCTGCCCGCCCACGCGACGAACGCCGACCGGGTCGAGGCCCGCCTGCTGCAAGGCGCCGCCGCCGCCGAGGCCGGCTCCCCCGCGGAGGCCGGCCGCCTGCTGGGCGAGGCGCTCGAACTTGCCCGCGCCGAAAGACTGCGGCGGACCGTCGCCGAGGCGGGCCCGTGGGCGCGCCGGCTGCTGCGCCGGGACCCGCGGCTCGCGACGGCCCACGGTTGGCTTCCCGCCCGTGTCCGCGGACGGACGGGCACCGGCCCGCCGGCGACTCGCGCGCCGGGCCGCACCGGCGAACACACGTCGGCCGTACCGGTGCCGCTGACCGACCGCGAGAGCGAGGTGCTGCGGGAGGCCGCTCGGATGTCGTCCACGGAGGAGATCGCCGCGGCACTGTTCATCTCACCGAACACGGCGAAAACCCACCTGAAGAGCATCCACCGCAAGCTCTGCGTCACCCGCCGCAGCGAGGCCGTGCGTCGGGCGCGCAGTCTGGGGATTCTCGAATGAGCGCGCGGTCTCCCCCGAATCGGGCGATGCCGAGGGCCGGACCGTCGACGAGCATGGCAGCGAAAGCATGGTCCCGGCCTCGGCCGCAAGCTTTGAGGACGTGCCGTATGCGCTACGAATTTCGAGTGGCCGGCCTCGTCTCCGAGCCGCTCGGCGAAGCCTTCCCCGAACTCGGCCGCGTCCAGGTGCCCGATCAGACACTGTTCATCGGCAGCGTGACGGACGACACCCACCTGTACGGGCTGCTGCTGCGTTTTCGGTCCCTGGGCCTGACAGTGGTCGAGATGCGGCAGTTGCCGCAGTGAGCGCGGCACCCGCACGACCGACGTCGGGGACGGCTCCACCGTGAACAGGCAAGGGAACTTCGATGTTCAGAACGCACCGGTCCGAAGCCCACGAGCGCAGGGCACAACACCGCGCCCACGCCGACTACACCGGTGGCGTCTACGGATCGATGCTCGCCGCGTCCGTCATCGTCGGCGCCGGGGGATTGGGCTCCTTTCCACGCCTGCAACTGATACTGCTGCTCCTGGCCACCGGACTGGTCTTTTGGATCGCCCACGTTCACGCGCAACTGTTCGGCGAACGCATGTCCCGACGGCGGATGAACCGCGACGTCGTCATGCGCGTGTGCCGGGAGGAGTGGCCGATCTTCAAGGCCGCCATCCCGCCGGCGATCGCGGTGGCGGTCAGTCCGCTGCTCGAACTGGGAGCACAGGGCACGGTCTGGCTGGCGCTCATCGTGGCCGTCGGCGGGCAGGTCGGATGGTCGCTGGCCGCGGCCTTTCGATTCGGTGCCTCCACGCGGCTCGTGGTCGTCTCCGCGGCGGTGAACCTGGTGCTCGGGATCGTCATCATCGTCCTCAAGGTCGTCCTGACGCACTGAACCCGGTCCGGCCGGGACGGGACGCCGTGAGCGCGGACGCGGTCGAAGCCGCGGTCGGAACCGGCGGTGGGCGACCGGCGTGCGTCGGCCGGAAGGGGGCCGCGGTACGTCGACTGCCGCCATTCGACGTACCGCCGTGGCGAGCCGCGAGCCCGTCCGTCGGGGCGCTGCGACGATGTGGCCATGACGGACAAGGCCGGGGCCGCGAAGCGTTCGGCGGCGGGACTCGTCCTGGGGACACTGGCCGCCGGGCAGTTCGTGATGGCACTGGACAGCTCCGTCATGAACGTCTCGATCGCGACCGTCGCCGAGGACGTGGGCACGACCGTGACGGGAATCCAGGGCGCGATCACGGCCTACACCCTCGTGATGGCGATGTTCATGATCCCCGGCGGCAAGGTCGGCCAACTCATCGGGCGCAAGCGCGCGTTCATGATCGGCTGCGCCGTCTACGGCTGCGGCTCCCTGACCACGGCGCTCGCCCCGAACCTGCCCGTACTCCTGTTCGGCTGGGCGTTCCTCGAGGGGATCGGGGCGGCGTTCATCCTGCCCGCGATCGTGGCACTCGTCGCCGGGAACTTCCCCGTGGAACGCCGGCCCGCCGCGTACGGACTCGTCGCCGCAGCCGGCGCCGTGGCGATCGCCCTCGGGCCGCTCATCGGGGGCGTCGCCACGACGTACTTCTCCTGGCGTTGGGTCTTCGCCGGCGAGGTCCTGCTCGTGCTCGTGATCCTGCTGCTCGCCCGACGCGTCGCCGACGCGCCGACCGGCGAACGCGCGCGCGTCGATCTCGTCGGAGCCGTGCTCTCCGCCGTCGGGCTCGGGACCTTCGTCTACGGCGTGCTGCGTTCCAGCGAGTGGGGCTGGTTCGTGCCGAAGGCCGACGCGCCCGATTGGCTCGGCATCTCGCTGGTCGTGTGGTTGATGCTCACGGGTCTGGCCGTCATCCGGCTCTTCCTGCACTGGGAGGCCCGCCTCGTGGAGCGGGGCAGGGATCCGCTCGTGGACCCGGCGATGCTGCGCAACCGGCAGCTCACCGGCGGCCTGACGATGTTCTTCTTCCAATACCTCGTGCAGATGGGCGTGTTCTTCCTCGTACCGCTGTACCTGTCGGTCGCACTCGGGCTGTCCGCGCTGGACACGGGCGTGCGGATCCTGCCGCTCTCGCTCACGCTGTTGGCAGCCGCGATCCTGATTCCGCGATTCCTCCCGAACGTCTCGCCGCGGCGCGTGGTACGGCTGGGGATCCTCGCGTTGCTCGCGGGCGCGCTGGCCCTGATGGCGGCACTCGACGCGGGCGCGGGCGCGGAGGTCGTGACCGTCCCGCTGTTGTTCATCGGGCTCGGCATGGGCGCACTGGCCTCCCAGCTCGGATCGGTCACCGTCTCGGCGGTGCCGGACGAGCAGAGCGCGGAGGTCGGCGGCATCCAGAACGCGGTCACCAACCTCGGCGCCTCGATCGGCACGGCGCTCGCGGGGTCGGTCCTGATCGCCACGCTGACGACCTCGTTCCTGACCAACATCGAGCAGAACCCGGCGATCCCGCCCCAGGTCACCAGCCAGGCGAGCGACGAACTCGAGAGTGGAGCACCCTTCCTCTCGGACGCCCAACTCGAGTCCGCCCTCGACGAAGCGGGCACGAGCCCGGGGGTGTCCCAGGCCGCGCTCGACGCGAACGACGAGGCCAGGCTCGACGGCCTGCGCGTCGCACTCGCCATCCTCGCCTTCGCCGCACTCCTCGCGATCTTCTTCACCCAGCGGATCCCGACGACCCAACCTCGCTCCGAACAGGCCTAGGACGCGGATCCCGGCGGCCCGACCTCGCTCGAAACAGGGGTGGAGGCCCATCCGCCGTGCCCGCGCGGGCACGGCACGACGTCGTGGGCGGCGCTCGCGCACGCGTGTCCGCCGCCGGTGGCGCACCGGGCCCTCGCGGGTCGGAGGGTGGCGGACCGAGTCCGGCACTAACGTGGATAGCGCGATGACCGGCGTGGTGGCTCGGGCTGATCCCGCGTGCTGTGCGCACGCGGTCACGGAGGAGTCATGACGGATTCCGAGAAGCCCGGCCGGGCCCCGGGAACAGGCCGCGGCAGTGGGGGTTCCCCCGGAGCGGCCGGGACCCCCGAGGCGCAATTGCCGCCGGTGACGGCCGCCCAGCGCCGGCTGGCCCGGCTGGCCTTCGCGGCGGCGCTCGGCGCCGCGGTGTTGCTCGTCAGTGGTGGTCTCGGCAGCCTGTCGGTGCTGATCGTGGGCGTACTCGGACTCGTGGTGACCCTCGCGGCGCTGTGGGGCTTCCTGAGCAACCGAAGCCCGCTGCGCTGGGTCTGCGCCGGCATCGCCGTCGCCGCGCCGATCATCGTGGTCGTTTACTACGTTGCCCGCGGCCAGGTGTGGGACATCGTGTCGACGGTGCTCCTGGCGGCACTGGCGGTTGCCGCCGCGAGGGCCGCCCTGGTTTTGGCCCGGCCGCCCGCCGGCATGCCCGAGCGCGAGACGCCGCCCCCGATCCGCCCCTTCCTGATCATGAATCCCCGCTCGGGCGGAGGAAAGGTCGCCCGGTTCGCCCTGGACGACAAGGCGGCCGCGCGGGGCGCCGAGGTGGCGCTGCTGGAGGGTCCCGGCCAGGTCGACGTTGCCGCCATGGCCCGGAAGGCGGTGGCGGACGGGGCCGATCTGCTCGGGGTCGCGGGCGGCGACGGCACCCAGGCACTCGTCGCCGGCATCGCCGCCGAGCACGATCTCCCGTTCCTCGTCGTCTCGGCGGGCACGCGCAACCACTTCGCGATGGACCTCGGGTTGGACCGGGAACGGCCGGACGCCGGCCTCGACGCCTTGAACGAAGGCGTCGAGGTGTGCCTGGACCTGGGGCTGATCGGCGGCAGGACCTTTGTCAACAACGCCTCGTTCGGTGCCTACGCCGAGGTCGTGCAGAGCCCTGCGTATCGGGACGACAAGCGGGGCACGATGCTTCGGCTGCTTCCCGAGACGCTCTCCGGCCACCGCGGCCCGCGTTTGGTCGTCCGGATCGACGACGAGGTGGTCATCGAGGCCCCGAAGGCACTGCTCGTCAGCAACAACCCGTACGAGTTCGGCGGTCCGACCGAACCGGGCCGGCGGGCCCGCCTCGACACCGGCCTGCTCGGCGTCGTCGCGATCACGGTCGACAACGCCGAGCAGGCCGTCGAACTGCTGCGCGGCCGCCGTGGCCGAGGACTGCGCGCGCTGGTCGCACACGAGGTGGTCGTCGAGTCGCCCGCCCCCAGGATCCCGGTCGGCATCGATGGTGAGGCCGTGCTGATGCCCACTCCGGTGCGCCTTACGATCCGGCCGCTCGCCCTGCGGGTGCGCGTGCCGCGGGAACGGCCGGGCGCGCCACGGTCGAAGCCGCCGATCGACCTGGCCCTGCTGCGCCACCAGGCACTGAACATGACACGTCTCGCGGGTGGTGGGACGCCCACGACCCGCCGCCGCGACCGGGGGTGACGGGTCGCCGACGGCCCACCGGCGGCCCGCCGCGAGGTGACGGCACACCGAACGGCGCACGACGAGGTGACGGCCCGGCGCTCTTCGGCACACCGCCGATCACCGCTCGGCGCGGGTGCCTCGCCGGACTTCTACCGCGGAGCCGCTGCCTTGGTCTTCGTGGTCGACCACTTGAGCTCGATCTCGAGCTCGATCTCGCCGTCGCCCACTTCCACCTCGACCTCGCTGCGCAGCTCGTCGGGAACGTGCATGCTCAGCACGCCCGGGCCGAGTTCCAGCTCGACGTGGCCGCCGCGCCGCAGCGCGGTCGCGAGCGCGGAGAGCAACTCGGCCGCCTCGGTGCGCGACAGCGAGCCCTTCTGCTCGAATTTGAGGTCCTTCATGGGAAGCCTCCCACTCCGCTGCGAACAAGCTTTGCAGTCGAGTCTGCGCCCCGCGTGGCCCCTGGGCATCCGGTGGCCGCGCGCGCCGGGCGGGCGGGATCGGCGGTACGCCGCTCCCGAGCGTCGTACGGTCGCACTCCGGGCGGGGCGCGACCGGCCGTCTCGACTGGACGCCGCGAGTCGGGCGCGTTCCCATGGAGGCGGGGCCGATCGACTCCGCGGCCGGTCCGCGCCGGATCCGCCGCAAAGCCCTCGGGTCGCCGTGCGGCGCGATCATTTCGCCCGGGTGGGTGACCCGACCACACGATCCGCGGAAGGCACCGTCGGTGACGTCCTCGAGGATTCTCGGATGAACGTCCGGCAGGATGAGCAGGCCGCGGTCCGGCATGCGGCGGCCCGGTTGAAAAGCGCCTTCCCTTCCGTGGATCCGGCCACCGTCGACGCGCTCGTCGAGGCGGCCCACGACGCGCTGAGCGATGCCCCGATCCGAACGTACGTCCCGATCCTGGTCGAACGGCGCGCCAAAACGATGCTCACGGACGGCGTCACGCCGCCGCCGGCGCCGTTGGCACCGGACGCCGAGCCCCGGGGCCACGGGGCCACCGCCTGGCACATCGTGGATCGGTGAGCCGATACCCGGACCGGTGGTCCGACAGCGCTGGGAGCGACGGACAGGACGGTCACCCGGCATGCGCCGGCGCCGGGTGGCCGGGCACCTGGGAGATGGCCCGAAAGATTCTTCGTGATTTCCCGGGGAGCCGTGTCGAGAACGCGAGAACGACTCCGACCCACCCGTGAGAGCAACGCGCGACCCGGCCGAATCCGTGCGAAGCACATCGACCGGGCACAACATGGGAGGAACTCGTGACTCAGCTCTTGAGGGTGCAGAACTTCAACGTCTCCGCCGACGGTATCGGCGCCGGTGAGGACCAGAGCCTCGAGCATCCGTTCGGGCACGTCGAGCCGGAGAGGTTGTTCGCCTGGGCCGGTGCCACGGCGAGCTGGCCGATGCGTACCGATCCCGGGGGCAGTCGGGGCCTCGACGACCTTTTCACGCGGGACTACCCGCGCAACATCGGTGCCGAGATCATGGGCCGCAACAAGTTCGGGCCCCAGCGCGGGCCTTGGCGCGATCACGAGTGGCGCGGCTGGTGGGGCGACGAGCCCCCGTTCCGCACCCCGGTGTTCGTCATGACCCACCACGAGCGTCCTTCGTTCACGCTCTCCGACACCACGTTCCACTTCGTCGACGCCGACCCGGCCACGGTTCTCGAACAGGCGCGGGAGGCGGCCGACGGCAAGGATGTGCGGCTCGGCGGCGGGGTCACCGTCATCCGGGAGTTCCTCGACGCGGACCTCGTCGACACCATGCATGTGGCGGTCTCGCCGATGAAGCTCGGGTCCGGGCTGCGACTGTGGGAGTCACCCGACGAACTGCTCGACCGCTTCCACCTGGACGTCGTGCCCAGCCCGAGCGGCGTGACGCACCACCTGTTCTGGCGAAAGTGACACGAATTTCGCCCACCTGAGGTGCCCGATGTCGAGCGGGCGCAGCGGGTACGCGGCGACCGGGGTGGTCGGGCCGGCGCAGTTCGGGGCCCGGTCGCCGGGCTGCGGTGCTTCGGCCGGTTCCCACGGGCTGCCGGCGAGCGGGCCGCCCCGGTAGTTGGCCGGGCGCGGGCCGTTGCCGCGCTGGGCCACGGGATGGGGTGGTTCCGGTGCCGGGTTTGGCCTCAGTCCTGGTGGTCGGGCGTGGTGCGGGCGTTGTCGACGAGGTCGCGCAGTTGGGAGCGGGCGGTGATGCCCAGCTTGGGGAAGCTGCGGTACAGGTGCGAGCCGATCGTGCGAGGGGAGAGGAAGAGCCTCTCGCCGATCTCGCGGTTGGTCAGTCCGCGGGCGGGCGGCGAGCCTGACGATCTGCTGCTGTTGCGGGGAGAGTTCGGCGAGCGCGTCGGGTGTGGAGTCGGTGACGTCCAGGCCGCGGCGCGCGCTTCGGCCCGGGCCCGCTAAATCCACGGGCGGGCGCCCAGGCGCCGGAAGGTCTCCAGGGCCTCGGTGAGGGGCGCTCGCGCCTGGGCGATGCGGCGACGGCGCCGCAGCCACTCGGCGAGGTCCAGGAGGGTCTGGGCGCGTTCGAAGGGCCAGTGCTCGGGCACCGGGTCGGCCAGGGCCGCCCGGAAGTACCGCTCCGCGTCCTGGGAGTCGGCCGGCAGGCCGCGAGCCCGGCTGATCAGCGCGCGCAAGCGAGGCGAGGTCCGCCCCGAGATCACGTGCGGAGCGTTCCACGATCGCGACGGCCTCGTCGCGGCGGCCACCGCGCACGGCGGCCGCGACCAGATCCGCGAGGGCCGGGTAGGCGGCGTGGTAGTGCACGGGCGCGCCGTCCGCCGTGAAGACCGCGCGGAGTTGGTCGTACGCCGCCTCGTACGCGCCGTCCGCGAGGGCCGCGGCACCGAGGGCACGACGGGCGTAGACGGCCACCGAGCGGCTCTCCAGCGGGTCGATCAGGGCGAGCGCGTCCTCGGCCCGGACGCGGGCCGCCGCGCTGTCCCCCTGGTAGGCCAGGACGGTGGCGTCCACCGCGGCGGGCACAGGCCACGGCGTGGTCGAGGCCGGCCGTCGAACCGAGCGCGCTGCTGCGGGCGCGGGCCTCCCGGGCCCGTCCCCACCTTCCTTGTTCCACGTAGCTCCACGCGGCCTCGCCGCCCAGACCCTCCGGGAGCGGTCCGCGCATCCCCCAGCGGTCGAAGGCCTCGTCGAACGCGCGGACGGCCTGTGGGGTCTCGTCCAGCAGCCACGCCATGATCGCGAAGGCGGTGAGCCGGTCGGGCCTGCGTCGTGCCTCGGCCGCGAACCGCGGGAGCAGGGAGAGCAGTTCGGCCCGGTCCTCGAAGGGGTCGGACACGGCCCGTACCCAGGCGCGCAACCACGCGGGTGACGCGTCCGCGGGAAGGCTCGCCAACACGCCTCGGACGCGGTGTCGTTGGGCGTCGTCCCCGCAGTAGAAGCGGACCACGGCGGCGCCGGCCAGGAAGTCCAGCGCGATGGCGGGCCGGTCCGGAGCCAACTCCTGGGCGGTGACGGCCAGTCGGGCGAAGACCACGGGGTGGCGCACGGTCAGGGCCGCCAGCCGCCCGACCTGTGCGGCGGCGCCGGCCGGCAGTGACGCGTCGTCGGTACGGGCGTGTACCGCGGCGGCCAGTTCCTCGACCCAGGGGAGGTCACCGGTGAGCACGGCCTCCGCGGCGGCCTCGACGAGCAGGCGGGCACCGTCCTCGCGCGGTGCCAGGTACGCGGCGTGTTGCAGGGCCCCGGCCGCCGCCGCGTGGCCGCCGCGACGACGGGCCCGGTCGGCGGTGCGTTCCAACTCCGCCGATACGGCCGGGTCCGGGGGCGTGGCGGCGGCGAGGTGCCAGGCGCGCCGGTCCGGCTCGTCCCGCAGCACTTCGGCGAGAGCGAGGTGGGCCACGCGCCGGGCCTCGACGGACGCGGCGTGGTACACGGCGGATCGCACCAGCGGGTGGCCGAACCGCAAGCCTCGGGCGGTCCGTCTGACCAGTCCGGCCTGCTCGGCGGGCAGCCAGGTGTCGTCCTCGGCGCTCGGCAGCGCGGCGGGGAGGGCGATGGCGGAGTCGGCGGTGTCCATGGCCGCCAGGAGCAGCAGGGCCCGGGTGGTGGGCGCGGGCAGGTCGTTGAGCCGAACCGCGAAGATGCGCTCCAGGTGGTCGGCGACGGGGAGCGGGCCGGCGGACGGCGGCCCCGCGGCCGCCTCGTGTGCGGTGGCCGTCCCGGCCAGTTCGGTCAGCGCCAGCGGGTTGCCGTCGGCCTTGGCGAGGATCCGGGTCCTCAACCGGCCGGTCGGGCGCCGCGGTTGCCGGTCCAGCAGCCGGCCGGCCGCGCCCTCGTCGAGCGGCTCCAGGGTGAGTGTCGGGACGTGCCGGTCCAACCCAGGCAGGTGATCGCCGACACGGGCCGCGATCAGCATCGTGACCGGTTCACCCGCCAGACGTCGGGCGGCGAAGAACAGTGCGTCCAGGGACGCACGGTCGAACCACTGCGCGTCGTCCAGGACCACGAGCACCGGCCCTCGATCCCCCAGGGCCGAGAGCAGGTTCAGGACGGCGACCCCGATCAGCATGAGGTCGGGCTCCGGTGCGACCGGTCCCGTACCGAACGCGGCGTGCAGCGCCGCACGTTGCCGCTCCGGCAGCCCGTCCGCCTCGGCGGATACCGGCCGCAGCAGTCGATGCAGGGCGGAGAACGCCAGGCTCGACTCCGACTCGCTGCCCTCCGCGTGCAGGACGCGGGCGCCGGTGGTCTCGGCCCGGCGTACCGCCCGGTCCAGCAGGGCGCTCTTTCCCATGCCCACGTCACCGAGCAGCGGCAGGATCGGGTCGGCCGATACCGAGTCCAGCACGTGGAAAAGGCGTGCCAATTCCGCGTCCCGGCCGACGATGGGCTTTTCCGCATCCGGCATCGGTCCCGTGCGCGCACGGGGGCGCCTGGGTGCTCGTCCACGGGGTCTCCCGGAATTGTGGCTCGTCGATCGTCGAAGGTTGTCGATCTTCGATCGGAGCTGTCCTGCCTTGTCGCGCCCAGGCTACAAGCGGGCGGGCCGGGTGCCCTGGGCGTGTGGGCGGGGTGCCCGGGCATGCGAGGCGGTGCCCGGGGCGTGCCGGCCGGTGCAGTCACGTGACGGATACCGGGCCCGGTGGGGCGCTCGTACGGTTCGGGAATGGCTTCGAATTCCTCAGGAATCCCCATGGAACAGATCGAGCTCGGCGATGTCACCATCACCCGGGTCCGGGAATACTACGGTTCCGTCGACATGACACCCGACACCTTCTTTCCGGAGAGTTCGAAGGAAGTCTGGGAAGACGGCGCTCCCTGGCCGGCCCCGCATTTTCTGGATTCCGAGACCAATATCGTGAATTCCGCGATCCAGACCTGGCTGCTGCGCAGCGAGGGCAAGACCATCCTCGTCGACACCGGCGTGGGCAATCACAAGGAGCGTCCGTACGCGCCGCTCTGGAGCCACCTGGAAACGGACTTCCTCGGCAATCTCGCCCGCCCCGCGCCGGCGTCGAGCCCGAGGACGCGGACATCGTGATCAACACACATCTCCACGTGGACCACGTCGGCTGGAATACATACCTGGACGGGCGGCACCCCGCAGCCGGTGCGCATGCGCGTTCGGGGCCGGACGCCGTGTCGATCGGCGTCCGATCACAGGTGCAGGCTCGCCGGTTCCGCCGCCGTCAGGGCGAGTGCGGCTGCCGCGGCCGAGTCGCGGACGGAGGCGGGTCGGCGCGCGCCCGGGATCGGGATCAGGGCCGGTGACTGGGCCGGATGTCAGGCCAGGCAGACCTGTTGCGGGCTGACGCCGTAGGCGCGGGCGATGGCGTGGAAGGGGGTGTCGGGCAGTCGGCGGTGTCGATCAGCCGTACGCCCGCGTCGAGCGCGGCGTGGATCGTGGCGAGCGCCTGCCCCTCGTCGGGGCGCCCCTCGACGGAGAGCGGCATCGCGCCGAGGCCGATGGTGCCCGCCGCGATGCCGCCGATGCCGCGCAACGAGGCCGGCGTGTGCGCGGTCCCGGTCATCCCCGACCGGGGACGGGTACAGGCGCGGAGCGGCCCGGCTTCGTAGGCCGAGCCGGGCCGGTGCGTGCGGGGAAGTCGGACCGCCTTCAGGTGGGCGGGCTGGGCGTGAAGGGGAGCAGTTCATTCCCGCCGGGCTGCACGATGCCGTAGCTGCCCTCGGGGACCTCGTTCCAGGCGCCGGGAAGGTCGCCGGGAGGCTCCGACACGATGAGGCGGGTGTCGTCGGAAATCCCGCGCAGGTACGCCACATCGGGGTGGAGTGCGCGCAACGTGTCCACCCGGGTGCTGTAGAAGAGCGAGCGTGACTGCGTCCGGCTGGAGTAGCGGAACGCCCACAGTCGTTCCCCGTTGGTCACCGCGACCGTCATCTGCAGCGGGAACTCCACGTCGTGCCGTCGACCGGTGTGCTCCACCAGGCCGGCCATTCGCGCGACGGCGCCCGGCGGGTCCTGCTCCAAGCCGAAGGTGAGTGCCAGGAAGAACATGAGCTCGGAGTCCGTCGATCCCTCGATCTGGGGGAACAAGTCCGGATCGACGGCCAGGGCCAGGTCTCGCTTGCTGCGGTGGAAGTCGGTGATGGCACCGTTGTGCATCCACATCCAACGCCCGCGACGGAACGGGTGGCAGTTGCTCTGCTGTACCGCCGTGCCGGTCGAGGCCCGGATGTGCGCGAAGATCAGTGGAGAGCGGACGTGGTCGGCGATCTCGCGGAGATTGCGATTGCTCCACGCCGGGCCGGTGTCCCGGACGAGTGCCGGGGCCTCGACGTCGGGTGTGTACCAGCCGACGCCGAACCCGTCGCCGTTGGTCGTCTCGACGCCCAGCTTGGAGTGCAGGCTCTGATCGATCAGCGAGTGGGCCGGTTTGTAGAGGATGGTCTCGAGCAGGATGGGGGTTCCCGCGTAGGCGAGCCAACGGCACATCGTCTACCGCCTCCCGGTCTTGGGGTTCGCGCCGCGGAATCGCGTTCGCGCCGCGGGACCGCGCCGCCGCGCCCGCAACGGGCACGTGGCGCGGATCCGGCTTCGGGACGGCGCACCCGGCACGCGACCTCGGGGCTTCGGCGACGTGGCGACGGACCGCTTCCGCGTCGGCGTCGTGGATGTCCGCGTCGCCCGGATTCCGCGGTCTCCTCCTTTCGACTCTAGGCATGTCCGCCGGTGGTCGCACCCGGGCGGAAGCCGATGTGACGTGCGCGGCCGTCATCGGCGTCGCACTCGCCGGTGCACGCGCGCCCGTCGTTCGGTCGACGCGATGACCACCACGCACATCCGGTGGGAGGAGATGGTGCACGCGGCCCCATCCGCCGCCGGAAAATGGTGCACGGGGGACGTAGTTCCGGCCATGCGCGTCCCTCTAGCGTGCTCATCACCGCCGACCGGACCGAGACGAGGTTCCGGGCGGTGGAGATGTGTGCCGTGAAACAGAAGGGACGATCATGCAGTCAGGATTCCGAGTGACCTCGATCCAGGACACGCCGCCGTCGACGGTCACCGACGGGATCACCGCCCGTGTGCTCAAGGAAGGCAGCGCCGAGGACCCGTCGGTCGTCATGGAGCTGAACTTCGCGCCGGGCGCCGCCTTCGGGGAGGACGCCCACGCCCTGCCGGAGATCCTGATCGTCACCGACGGCGTATTCCTGGACGGACACGCCGAGTACGGCAAGGGCAGCGTCATCGTGGGTGCCCCGGGCTCGGTGCACTTTCCGCAGTCCGAAGTGGGCTGCACGGTCCTCACGATCCACCCCGCGGGCCTGTAGCGCCGAAGGACCTGGTGATGTCGATGACCAGCGCACCGGAGTCCCGTTGGCCCGGGCAACCGCGACCCCGCCGGATGACCCTGGCCGTCTACCGGGTCGACGAGAGGACCGGCGATCGTATCCAGGTCGCCGAGCCGCGGACCGTCGTCGTCTCCGAGCGGAAGTGCGCGCAGACGAACGCGTACCCGGCCTGCCGCTGTCCGGGCTGTCGCCCGCCCGGTTCCTGACGACGGCACGGCCCGGGACACGCGGGTCGTCGGCTACGGCGTGTTCGCCTCGTGCACACGCGGCTCCGGGGCAGGTCCGACGTTGTCGGCGAGACGACTCATCGAAAAGTGCACCGGTGCCCACTCCGTGCCGCCGAAGCCGGACTCCGGGGGCATCCGGTGCTTCAAATGGTGCACGGGTGCCCTGTGTGTGGCCGAAATTGGTGCATCAGGACCGTGGTTCCGCCGTCCGATCGTCCTCTAGCGTGCTGATCTCCGCAGCCGGAACCGGGAAACCGGGTTCCGGATCACCGGTGCACCACCGGCTCCGTTCGTGCGGCGATTGGTTTGAAATTCGTGATCGATGACGTGCACATCTGGGTCGGCGCTTCGAGCGCGGGCCTCGCGGCCGGCCTGACGTGGCTCGGCCACCTGCCGGGGCGACGCAGAGCCGCACAAGACGTCCGACAAGTGCACGACCGGGCCCGGCAGACCGCGGCCCGGTCGGAGCAGACGGCCGGGCAGGCCGCTCGCGAGGCCCGTTCCGCGGGGCTCCGGGAGGTCGCGGAGGCGCGCGCGGAAGCCGCCGCGAACTGGTCGCGACTCCAGCTTGTGATGGCGGAGTTGGAGCACCTGGTCGAAGTGCGCCTGCCCGCGGTGACGCAGCGCCTTCAAGGCGTGTCGATCGCCGCGCCCACGGGCCTGCGCCGTCCGGAGGTGTTCGACGGCTCCGAGGTGGCGGAGCGGATGGCGGAGATCGAGGAGGCGCTGCGCGAGGCGGCGGCCGCGGTCCGGCGGCGCGTCGAGGATTCGGCCCGTGCCGGAGTGCGCGTCGCGGCCGAGGAGATCCAGGCGGCCCTGACGCGTGCCCAGCGGGACATCGACAACGCGCTCGACGACCAGGACGACCCCGAACTGTCGGCACGTCCGGACGGGGTGTACACCCGCACGCTCGCCCGGGTGGACCACAGCGTCACACTGGCGGGGCACACCGTGCAACGCCTGCGGATCCTGACCGAGTCGTGGCCGGGCGTGCAGCGGGCCAACTGCACCGTCGCGGAGATCGTGGAGAGCGCGCGCGGACGCGTCCGGCAGAGCGAGGCGGTCGACTACACCTACCGGGCGCGGACCGGCGAGACGGTGGTCGAAGGCCTCGTCGTGGAGCCGGTCATCGTGGTCCTCACGGAGCTGCTGGACAACGCCACCTCCTACTCGGGCGGCCCGGCCGTCACACACGTCGTCAAGGTGGCGGCCGGCATGCGCGTCACGGTCGAGGACCAAGGACTGGGGATGAGCCCGCTCCAGCTCCAGGAGGCCGAGCGGGCGCTCGCGTCCGGCGAGACCGACGTCACGGGCCTGGGCGATCCCGGGCGCCTCGGATTCCTGGTCATCGGGCGTCTGGTGCGCGCCTACGGGCTGCGGGTCGGCCTGTCACCGTCGGCTTCCGGCGGCGTCCGGGCCGACCTGCTGATCCCCACCGGGCACCTCGTCGCGGACGGACCGGAGGAAACGCGGTATCCACCCATGGCAGTGGCGCAGGAGCCGCCGCCCGCCGCCGCGCCGTACGCGGCCGAGCTGCCCGCGGGTCGGGCGTACGCGCCCGAACCGCCCGCGGTGCGGGACGAATTGCCCGCGGCCGAGCCGTACACCGCGCAACTCCCCGAGGCCCGGCCGTACGCCGCCGAACTCACCACGACACAGCCGTACTTCGCCGAGCCGGCCGCGGTTCGGCCGCCCACGGCCGAGACGGGTGGGGCCGACATCCCCACTGCGGCGTCCTCGTCCACCGCGCCGAGAAGAACGCCCGCCGGACCGGAGCTGACCGCGTACGGGCTGCCCAAGCGGCAGCCGCGGCGCGCGGCGCGCAGGGACCCGACGCCGCGACAGGAGGAGGTGGCCGACGCCGAGGCGTTCACCGAGGGGTTCGCTCGGCTCAGGGGTGTCCTGGCGGCCGAGTACGACCGAAGCGACAGCGTCAACGAAGGTTGGAGCACGTGATGTCCGAGTACCCGCACGCCACGGCCGACACGGCCGACCTGCGCCCGCAACTCAACGCGCTCCTGGGGGAGGGCGTCGTCTCCGCCGTGTTGTTCTCGACCGACGGGCTGGCGCTGGCGGCCACCGACGGTCTGGGCCGTGACGAGGCCGAGCGGTCCTGCGCGGCGTTCGCCGGCGTGGCCTCCCTGCAGGACACCTTCGCCGACTGTTGCCGAACCACGCCCGACAACCTCTTGATGCGCTATCAGATCATGGACTTCACGCGGTACACGGTCCTGCTGCTCGCGGCGGGTCGCAACAGCGGCCTGGGCGTCGCCGTCGAAGGCGACTCGATCAGCCAGAACGTGCAGTTGGCACTGTCGAAATCGCTCAAACTCATCAAGGCCCTGGGACCGTTCCTGGCCGCCCGGGACCGCCAGGCATCCGCCCGGGCATGACCTCCGGCGCGGGCGGTGGCGGCCACACGCGCCGCGGCGTCGTCCGCTCGCACACGGTCATCCGCGCGCGAGCGGCGGCAGCCGAGGGCGAACGCCCGCACATCGACGTGGCGACGCTGCTGTCGGTCGACCCCACGGCCCCGGTCACCGGACTCGGAGTTCAAGCACGCCGCGTGGTCGCGCTGTTGGTGCCGGGGGTGTTGTCGGTGGCGGACGTCTCCGCGCATCTGGAGCTTCCGGGGGCCGTGGCGCGTGCCGTCGTCGCGGACCTCGTCGTCAGCGGCCACGTACGTGCCGCCGATCCCTTCACGCCGCTCGCACAGCCGCACGACCGGGACTTCCTCGAAAGGGTTCTGCATGGCCTCCAGCGTCTCTGAGCGCGGATATCTGCCCGCCGGGGCACGATCGGTGAAGGTCGTGGTCCTGGGGGCGTTCGGTGTCGGCAAGACCACCTACGTGGCGACGCTCTCGGAGATGCGTCCACTGCACACCGAGGAGCGACTGACGCGCGCCGGCGAAATGGTGGACGACGTGGGGGTGGACACGAAGTCGACGACGACGGTGGCCATGGACTTCGGGCGGCGCACGCTCGGCGACGGCGACATCGTGGTCTACCTGTTCGGCGCGCCCGGGCAGCCGCGCTTCGCCGCGATGATCCGTTCGCTGCTGACCGGTGCCCTCGGCGGGCTGGTGCTCGTCGACACCCGGTACATCGACCGGTCCTACGAGTCGATCGACCTCCTCGAGGAGGCCGAACTGCCGTACGTCGTGGCCGTCAACGCCTTCCCCGGAGCGCCCGAATACCCCGAGGACGTGCTGCGCGACGCACTGACCCTCCCCAACGACCGCCCGCTCGTCTTCATCGACGCCCGCACCATGCACTCGGCGAAGCGCGCCCTGGTCGCGCTGGTCACCGACATCCTCCGACCCGCAGGGAGCCGCGCCCGATGACCGACCGGGACCAGCAATCCGCCGCCGTGCCGCGGTTGTTCGGCACCGCGTTTCGCGAACGCCCGGAAGCGGCCTACGCATCGCTGCGCGCCGCCGGACCGGTGGCGTGGGCCGAGGTGGCCGACGGCGTACGGGTCCTCGTGGTCACCGACCACGCCGCCGCCCGCGCACTCCTGGGCGAACCGGCGTACACCAGGGACCCGGGCGCGTGGGAGGCCCTGGCGCGCGACAGCGTCCCGCCCGGACTCGCGCTCATGTACGCCGGCGGTGTCCAGCACACCGACGCCGAGGAGCACCAGCGGTTGCGCCGGGTCGTGGACGACTGCCTGGCCTGCGTCGATCTGCACTCCGTCCGGCGCGGCGTGCAGCGCTACGCGCGGGAACTCGTCAAGGCCTTCGCCCACCGCGGACACGCGGACCTGATGGCCGAGTTCGCCGAACGCGTCTCCGTACACACCCTGGTCGAACTGCTCGGCGGCACGGCGGACATCGCCGAACGCGTCCGCGCGTACGCCTGGCCCGTGGTCGACGCGCTCCCGGAGGCGGCCGAGGCATCCGGGGAACTCAACCGTGCGCTGGGCGAAGTGGTCGCGGCCAAGCGAGCCAGGCCCGGTGCCGACGTGACGTCGTGGATGCTGGCGCACCCGGCAGCGCTCGGCGACCGGGAGGCCGAGCTGCTGCTGCGCTCGACGGTGGTGCTCGGCGCCACGTCCACGGCCGCCTGGATCGGGGCCACGCTGCACACGCTGCTCACCGAACCGGCCTATGCCGGCGAACTCGTCGGCGGCGCGGTGACGATCCGCGACGCGATGGACGCCACTCTGGCGACCCGGTGCCCGGTGGCGAACGCGTCGGTGCACTACGCGCGGCGGCCCACGACCCTGCTCGGTGTCGCGATACCCGCCGGGGTGCCGATCCTGATCAGCCACGCCGCCACCGGCCCGGACCCGGCTCGGCCCGGCGTGCCGCGATCCCGGGACCGCAGCCACCTGGCGTGGTCGGCCGGCCCCCACCGATGCCCCGCGCAGGCCGTGGCCTCGACCATCGCCGAAGCGGCGATCGAAACGGTCGTGGACGCCCTGTGGGACCTGTCCACACCCACTCCGGCGATCTCCGGCAGGCCCGGTCCGTTCCGGCGGTGCCCGGCGCACCTGGGCGTACTGTTCGCGCCCGACGGCGGACGCGGCGCCGGCGGGCAACCCGCGCGAGGCGACGGCGAACCCGTCGTGGACACTGATTCCGGTTCCGGTCTGAAAGGGGTGACCGCAGGACATGTTGTCCCTGCGTGATTTGAGTGCGATTTCCGAGTTCGGGCTGAATCCGGTGGCCGGCGCGGATCGGGAGGTGCACCGCGCCCTCATCCTGTCCGGCCGCGAGTGGATCGGCGCGGACATCGCGAACGCCCTGATCGTCGCCAACGCCGCGAATCTCCAGGTCGTGGACCGGCTCCTGGCGACGCTCGCCGCGGGTGGGGCGGCCGGGCTCGCGGTCGCGGAAGCCCCCGACCAGGCCTCCATCGCCGCGCTCCGGCGAGCCGCGGAGCACCGTCGCTTCCCGCTGCTCACCTCCACGCGCCCGCTCTCCGCGTGGCGATCCGGCCTCGCTCAGAGCGTCCTGGACCTCGGCGCGGACCGGGCCCGGCGACACGCCGCCAGATTGGGCGAACTGATCGGGCAACTCAAGACCTCGCACGACGCCGTCGGGGCGATCACCCGGCTGCTGGCCGAGGAGTTGGACGCCGAAGTCGTCGTACGCGGTGCGGACGGCATCCTCGCGGCGGTGCCACCGGCCGCCCCGCTCACGCTGGCCTCGGTCATCCAACGGCCGGACCGCCCTTTGCAGACGACGCCGGCCGGCCTGTTCGCCGCCACCGTGCACCTGTCGGCCGACCAGGTCCTGATCGTCGCGACCAGGGAACCCGCCGGGCGGGCGGACCGGGAGATCGTCAGGCACGCGGCCACGGCGCTGACGTTCGCCTTGGTGCCCCGGCCCCGACAGACCGACACGGCCCTGCTCACCGCCGTCCGCAGCATCCAGCTCTCCGCCTTCCAACTCCTGATGACCGGCAACACCACCCACGCGCGACGGGTGATGGCCGGCGTCACCCCCGGGCTCCTGGACAGCGAGTCCGCCCGGGTCTTCGTGGTGAACTGCGCACGCGCAGACCGCGACACCGTCATGGCGGAGGTGGAACGCAGCTTCCAGGACCGAGCGCTGGCCATCCGCTGCCCCGCCTACCACGAGCACATCATCGTCCTGGTCCCCGAACACCCCGGCACCGACGGGGAACGCGAACTGCGGATCCTGCGCCAGGCGTTCCGCACCGCCGACGTCGCCGTCGGAGGCAGTCCGGTGCATCCGCTGGAAGAGGTCGGCGACGCCTACGGGGAAGCGGCCGACGCCCTGTCCCGCGCGGTGCACCACCCGGAGCGCACGGTCATCACCTCGTCTCGCACCCCCGGCCTGGTGGACGTCCTGCCGGACGCCGCCCGTACGTGGGCCGCCGGGTTCCTCGAGCCGATCCTGAGCCTGCCGCGAACCGGGCAACAGATCCTGGAAGCCACCGCGATGGCGCTGGAGTTCCGGACGTCCGCGGCGGCCCGCGTCATCGGCGTGCACCGCAACACGATCGCCCGGCGGGTCAACCACGTGTGCGCCGAGATCGGGATCAACCCGGAGCGCACGCTCGACCGCATCACGCTGTCCCTGGCGATCCAGATCGTCAGCGCACTTCCCTCCACGACCGCCGGGCCCGGCGCGGACGTGTCACTGCACGGCGTTCTCTGCCATCCCCAGGTCCGCGGGTGGGCGGACCGGACGCTGCGTCCGCTGGCGGACGATCGACGCGACCTGATCCGCACCCTGCGGACCTGGGTGCTCACCGAGTTCAACGCCGACGCGACGGCGGCACGGCTGGGGATCGCCACCAAGACCGTCCGCGCGCACATCCACGCCGCGGAACCCCTCCTCGCCAAGGAACTCATCACCGGCCTGCCGCAGGACGTGGCGGAGGAGGGGGAACAGCGCCTGAGCGGCCTCAGGACGCTGACCGTCGCCCTGTACGCGACCACGCCACCGGGAGGCGCGCACCCCGCGCTGCCCGGCGACCCGCCCCGGCCCGCCCCGGGCGCCGGGAGCTTCGCCGCGAGTCGCTGACGGCCGCCCACGACCCAAGCAGGCGTGGGTCGGACCGTCCGGGGCAGACGCCCTCCGGCGGCCGTCGGCCGTGAAGAGGAGGGAACGACATGGCGGACATGCGTGCTGTGGGGTGGGCACGGTCCTTCCCCGTCACCGGAGGTGTCGAGGCGGGACGGCACTGGACCCGGGACCACCTCAGGTCCCTGGCCTGGACGAAGGACGCACCCGAGACGGTGCAGGACGTCCTGCTCACCGTCTCGGAACTGATCACCAATGCCCACGTACACGCGCACAGCACCGCCCACCTGGTCCTGGCCTGGGACAACCGATGCCTGAACGTCTACGTCAGTGACTCGGGCCCCGGCCTGCCCGTCGTCCGTGAGGACGGCGACACGCGCGCGACGTCGGGGCGCGGACTGGCCATCGTCGCCGCGGTCGCCGACGAGTGGGAGACACACCCCGTTCCGCACGGCAAGGCCGTGATCGCCTGCTTCCATCCACCGGGACAGGACCCTCACCCGGCAGGATGACACTCGCGCCGTCGGGGTGCCTCGGCCCCGGCCGGTGCCGGCCGTCGGGCCGGGACGCGCGTGGCGGCGTCCCGGCCCTGGTCCGTCGTCGCAGGTGCGGTCACGTCGGCTTCGTGCGGACGAACGAGTCGCTCTCGCCTTCCGTCCAGTCGAACGTGAGCGTCTTTCCGTTGCCGCTCACCACGGCTTTGCCGTGGGCCGACACCCCCGGGCAGTTCAACGTCACGTTCGCGGACGCGGACAACGTGCCCGAGCACTTCGTCGAGCCCGCCGTCAGCGACACCGCACCGCCGTCGACGGTCAGCACGCCCAGCGCGCCGTCCCCGCGCCGCACGGGCACGTACCAGGTGCCCTGGAAGGCCGCGCCCGCACCACCCCCGGCCGGGGCCGAGGTGCGCGGTTTCGTGGTCGTGGGACGGGACGACGGCGCGGCGCTGGTGCCCGGTCGCGAGGACGGCCCCGGGCTCGCGCTCGCGCCCGGTGTCGACTCCCGCGCGTCCGGGGGCGGCGTGGACGCCACGGTGCCGGGGCCCGCCGTCGCGGACGGCGCCACCGGCGGGCCGGACGCCTTTGCCCCGCCGCCGTGTTCGTTCGAGCAGCCTGCCACGGCGATGGCCGCCAACACGGCGGCGGCGACCGACGCGCCACGGCGCGCACGGGTCGCGGACGTACGGTCTCCGGCGGTTCGGGTCCCGGTCGAGCGGGCCCGGGTTTTCACCCGGATCACCGCTTCGACAAATCGGCCTCGCACTGAAGTGCCTCGGATGTCTCACCCCGTTTGAGCGTCTTCTCGTCCACGATCTCGCCGTCCAGACGCACCCGGCACGTGACCGTCTCCTCGGGCGCCTCCGACGCGGAGGCGTAGACGGTCATGTGCATGAGCGTCTCGGGAGTGGTCACCTCGATGCTCTTCGTCCATCCGGACGGGACGGCCTTGGCCTCCTCCCCGTCGGAGTTCGGGTCGTCGACGCTGTACCGCACGTCGACCGGCCCCCGGCCGGCCACTTCGTACACCACCGTGTGCTTCGACGACCCTCCACCACCGTCGTCACTCGAACAACCGACCAGTACGAGCGACCCCGCGAACGCGACGGCCGCAGCGATGACTGCGCGCAAAACTCTTCCCCCGTCTTCGTGACTTCCTTGCCGGACTCGCGTGCGACCCACACGCGCGGGCACGCTGTCCACGGCCGGGACCAGCCGCAACCGGCGATCCCGCACAGGCCGTTCGGCCCCGACGGCCGAGCACGGCGGCGACGATACACGCAACCTCCGTCCATCACGGAGTCGTTGTCCGCTCCCGCGCGCACACCTCGCGAGGCAACGATGCCGCGACGAACGGCGGCTCCGCGACCGGGACTTGCGCCGGCTCGTCGCGTCACGACCTCGGGGCGTCATGGTCGGGTCGGCTGTACGGGGTCGATTCCATGCATACCCTTTTGCATTTTTTGGTTGGATGCAACGCTGATTGCAGAAGCTTTCGATCTCGGGTAAGGGGTGGACCATGACCAATCATTCGGCGACCCTCGCCATCGACGAACGGCTGCGTGCCCGTCGGGCCGCGGGCGAGAAGGTCCTGCATCTGGGCTTCGGTGAAGCGGGGTTGCCGGTGCCGGCGGCGGTCGCCGAGGTGCTCGCCGGTGCCGCCGGCCGTAACGGCTATGGTCCGGTCGCCGGTTCGGTCGAGGCCCGGGAGGCCGCCGCGGGGTGGTTCTCGCGGCGTGGTCTGTCGACCGACGCCGACCGGATCCTGTTCGCGCCCGGAAGCAAGGCGCTGTTGTACGCGTTGCTCGAGGCCATCCCCGGGGACGTGGTCCTTCCGTGCCCGGCGTGGGTGACCTACGCGGCGCAGGCCGCCCTGGCGGGCAAGCGGGTGATCGGCGTGCCCATTCCCGAAGAGGCCGGCGGTGTACCCGACCCCGCGCTGCTGGAACAGGCCCTGAAGGACGCCCGGGCCGACGGCGCCGACCCCGGCATCCTGATCCTGACCGTGCCGGACAACCCGACCGGGACGGTGGCCCGTGCCGAGCACGTCCGCGACGTCTGCGCGATCGCCGACCGATTCGGGCTCGCGGTCGTCTCCGACGAGATCTACGCGGAACTGTGCCACGCGGACCGGGAGGCACCGCGCGCGGCGCGGCACCTTCCGGAACGGACCGTGGTCACCTCGGGTCTGAGCAAGTCGATGGCGCTGGGCGGTTGGCGGATCGGCTTCGCCCGGGTACCCGACGGGGCGTGGGGGGACCGCCTGCGCGCGGATCTGATCGGCGTGGCCAGCGAGATCTGGTCCGGTCTGGCCGCACCGATGCAGGCCGTCGCGACCCACATCCTGGGCGACCCGCCCGAGATCCTCGCCCACGTCCGGGCCGCCCGCGCCCTCCACGGCGTCGTCGCCCGCGCCGTGCATGCCCGGTTCACCGCCGCGGGGGCGCTGTGCCGGTCCCCGGAGGCCGGGTTCTACCTGTACCCGGACCTCGAGCCGCTGCGCCCGAACCTCGCGGCACGAGGCATCCACGACGGGGCCGCCGTGTCGACGGCGCTCCTGGAGCGACACGGCGTCGGCGTACTGACCGGGGAGGCGTTCGGCGACAGCGCCGGCGCGCTGCGGTTCCGGGTCGCGACGAGTCTGCTCTACGGCGACACCGACGCGCAGCGATGGCAGACCCTGCACAGCGACGACCCGCTGACCCTGCCCTGGGTCGCCGCGTCGATGGAACATCTGCGTGATGCCCTCGGCGCGCTCACCGCGAGCCCGCGATGACCGCGGAGGAGGCGGCCCGCGGATCGCGCGCGGCCCGCACGCCCCTACCGCCCGCCGTACACGTCGAAGTCCCGGAGCAGCCCCTCCTCCTCCAACAGGATGGCGCGTGCCTGCGGACCTCGGAGTTCGGCGACACCCGCGGCGAGTGCCTGGATCAGCGACGTGAAGGCGGTCATCGAACGCAATACCGACGGCCCCGCTGCATCGACGTATAGGACGTGCTCGCCCGAAGCCGCCAGCGGGGACGAGGGGTTGTCGGTCAGCGCCACGCTCCGCGCGCCGCGTTTGCGCGCCCACGCGGCGGCCCGGACGATCTCGGCGCTGTAGCGGTGGATCGAGATGGCCACGAAACAATCGCCGGCGCGCACCCGACGCAGGTTGTCGATGAGCGTGCCCGCTCCCAGGTCGACGGTCTCGACGTCGTCGTGCATCATCCGCAGCAGATAAGCGAGGAGGTACGCCGGGCCATGGCACTTGCGCAGCCCCATCACGTGCACGCGCGGTGCTTCGGCCAGTGCGCGCACCGCTCCCCGCCAGGTCTCGGGATCCACCCGGGCGAACGTGCGGGCGATGTTGGCCGTGTCGAACGCGGCGACGCGACCCAGCAGATCCCCGCCCTCGGCGAGACGCTCGAGGTTGTCGTAACGGCGCAGAAGCTGGGCCTGTTCGCGCAGACGTTCCCGGCACAGCACGGTCAGACCGGGATATCCCCTCAGCCCCAGACTCGTGGCGAAGCGCACGACCGTCGCCTCGTTGACCCCCACCGCCGACGCCAGGTCGGACACCGTCATGAAGGCCACCCCCTCGGGGTCGGCCATGACACGATCCGCGAGCAACCGCTGCGACCTGGTCAGCCCCGCCTCCCGCTCGCGCAGGACGAGCACGAGATCGTCATAGGTACCCGGCGGGGTGTTCGCGATATCGGCCATGTTCGGGATTCTCCCGTGCCCACGCGCCGGGCGAAACGGAGCACCCCTGCCGCGCCCGGCCGTGCGCGGCTCGCGCCGATCGGCGCGGTGCTCGCCACGGCGGCGGTGGCTACAGCGGCAGGACCACCAGGGCGGTGTCGTCGGTGGCGCCGTCGGGCGGGAGGAGATCGGCGAGGACGGCGTCGGCCAGGGGTTCCGGGGCCAGGGCACGGTGGTGTGCCAGTGCTTCGGCGAGGCGGGCGAGGGATGTGTCGATGTCCTCGCGGCGGCGTTCGACCAGGCCGTCGGTGTACAGGACCAGGGTCGCTCCGGCGGGGTACACGATCGCCGCCTGGGGGCGCGGGAGGTGTTCGGGGTGGGCGCCGAGCGGCGGGTCGGTGGCCCGGTCGAGGAAGGTGACCGTGCCGTCGGGGCCGAGCAGTGCGGGAGGGAGGTGCCCCGCGCTGCTGTAGAGGAGACTGCGACGCGCCGGGTCGACGATCACGGCCACCGCGGTCGCGGACTCCGCGCCGGGCACCGAGCGCGCGTGCAGCCCGAGTGCCTCCAGGGCCTGGGCGGGTCCGTCGGCGATGCGCAGGGTCGCGGTGAGGGCGCTGCGGAGCTGACCCATGACGGCGGCGGCCCGAAGGCCGTGTCCGACCACGTCGCCGACCGCGACGGCGGTGCGACCCTCGGGCAGGTCCACCAGGTCGTACCAGTCGCCGCACACGTTCAGCGCCCCCAGCGCGGGACGGTAGCGTACCGCCGCGGCGCGGGGCCCGGTGCGCGGCGACGGCGCGGGCAGCATGGCGCTTTGCAGTACGAGCGCCACCTCGCGTTCGCGGGTGTAGGCGCTGCGGAGGCGTTCGTTGACGTCCTGGAGTTCCCGGGCGCGGTTGTACAGCTCCGCCTCCATGAAACTCGCGGGGTTCTGGTGGCTCCCGCTCTTGGCACGCAGGAGTTCGGTGACCTCCTCGACCCGGTGCAGCACCCACCGCACGCGGCCGACGGGGTCGAGGACCGGGACGTTGAGAATGCTCCAGTACCGCTCGTTCCACACGCCGGGCTCGCCGGGCGGCTGCGTGTCGTACCGCTGTGGGGCCATCGCGTCGCGCTGCCCGGTGGCCGCCACGCGGCGCAGCGACGCGGCGAGGTTGCGCGTGCCGGTCGCGGACCGGTCGTGGGGATTGTCGGGGAACGCGTCGAAGATGTACCGGCCGATGATCTCCTCGCGGCGGCGCCCGGCCAGGCGCAGGTACGCGGGGTTCGCCTCCACGTAGACCAGTGCCGGCGTCAGCAGCGCCACGCCGGCGGGCAGCGCCTCGAACACCGCGTGGAAGTCCACGCGCCGGTCGGGTCGGCCGGCGCGGGCGGACGCCGCCGCGTCCTCGCCGGCTCCCGAGCCGACATCGTCCGCCGGACGCGGGCCGTCGACCGGCCCGGGCCCGGGCGCGGTGGCACGCGGCGCGGCGGCGGAACGCGGGGCGGAACCACCGGTCGGATCGAGGCCCGGAACGGCACCGGGGCGAATGCGGTGGCGCGTCGTCCCCGCCCGGGTCTGCCGGCCGGGCCGGTCGTTCGTCCCGCCGCCCATGTTGCCGTCGGCTCGATGGCTTGTGGGCGCGCCCATGGCCACCACCCTTCGTCGGTGAAGCCCCGAGCCCGTTCGCCTTCCACCGTACGCGCGCCGAACATCGGTCACATGTGCCGTAGCGGGCCCGGGGCCGCTTCCGGTGCGGGCCGCTCGCGCGGCAGTCGGCCTCGTGCGCGGTCCGGGCCCGCTCCCGTGGGCTCCCATATGTGTCGACGCGCCGGCATACCGTTCGCCGAACGGGGGCAGTAGCGGGTTGGTCGGACGGGGGCGTGCAGCCTCCGTGGCAGTCCCCGTTCGAGGAACGCAGGTGTGGCGACCCAGGTCGGTCGGCGGTTCGTCCCCTGACCGGCCCGACGACTCGCCGGGCGGCCCGGGCCGCCCGGACTGCCCGAGTGGCACCGCTTCGCCGCCGTCTTCGAAGGGCAGGACACACCGTGGGCATCCTCGCGTGGATCATTCTCGGCCTCATCGCGGGAGTCATCGCCAAGCTCCTGCTTCCGGGACGCGACCCCGGCGGGTGCCTGATCACGATCCTGATCGGAGTCGCCGGCGCGGCCCTGGGCGGGTGGATCGCCGCCGAGGTCTTCGACCGTCCCTTCGAGAAGCAATTCTTCGATCTCAAGACCTGGGGCGCGGCGATCGGCGGATCGCTGATCCTGCTGATCCTGTACCGCGTCATCTTCGGGCGAAGCCGACGCTGACCGGCCCGCGTCGACGAGGACGGCGTCCGCGCCCCGGATTCCACGCGGGCACGGACGCCGTCGCGTCGTCCTCGTGCGATCGGACCCGTCCGGATCACCGACGGCGGCCGTGCGGACGACGTCTCCCGCACGCGAGTGACCGACGACTCAGGACTCACGGCTGATTGCTCGGAGGGAGATGGTCCAGAGGCGAATTCCGCCATCGACGCCGGCGCCGGCCAGGTCGCGGAGGTGCGGGCTCGACGCCAGTGAGTTCAACGGACTTGACGCGCCCGGCCAGGGAGCGGACTTCGGGACCGGTGTGCGCATCCCACAGGCGGATCAGCCCGGTATCGGCGTTTCGCAGACCGGACTTGACGTGGCCGGTGGCCACCAGGCGGCCATCGGGGCTGAACGCCACCGACCTTGTGGGCTGGGACCCGGCCGCGCAAGAGGGCGGAAGGCGATGGAAGGCCGCGGAAGGCCGCCGGTGGCGCGTGCGTCGGCGCGTCCCCGGCGAACGCCGACCGACCGGCCCGCGCGCCGGTCAGCGGCGAAGGAGGCGGTGACGCGTCGTCGACCGCTTCGCCACGATCGGCCCGGTGGGTCCGGTGCGGATCCGGCTGACACTCGGAGGGTGTCGTCCGTGAGGGTGCGTTTCGGCGCGTCGGGTGGAAGGGGCGCGGGAGGTGACGCCCGGCCGGCCGGGTTCTCCGGCGGCCCGTACGGCCCGTTGTCCGCGTTCTGTTCCGGGTGGGGCGTACGACGGTGTGGGCGACCCGCGCACGGGCGGGCCGCCCACGACCGGACGCGCGGGCGTTCGGTGTACGGTCACGGTGCTCGGAGCGCGCGACCGGCCGGGCCGTCGTCCGACGGGCGACCTACGAGACGTAGGAGGCGTAGACCCAGCCCTTGATGCCGGTTGCGTTGTGCTTGACGTAGTACCAGTACTGGAGGTCCTGGTCGGCGACGATCAGGCCCTTGCAGTAGACGGTCACCTTCGCGTTCTTCTGGAGGAGGCGGAGGATGGGCGAGTTGTACGTGCCCTTGGTCTTGCGCAGACTCACGTTGTTGCCGGTGATCTTCCCCGCGCGGTCCTTGTTGTTGGAAACGTTGCACAGGGGATGGTCGACGGCTGCGGCCGTCGGGGCCAGGGCGATGCCCGCGCCCACGAGCAGGGACACCGAGGCCGTCGCGGCGGCCACTCTGCGGCCGAACTTGCTCATCGAGGACTCCTTGGAAGTGCGCGTCCGACCCGTGGCCCGACTCGCGGACCCGCCGGACACGACTTGGCGTGTCGTACGGAGGCCGGCACGGGAACGAAAGGCGCCGATCCGGCGACTCGAAACGGATGGGTGCGGACGGTCCTCACGCTCGGTGCCGCTCGCACATCATCGGCAACCAACTGCGGGTACCGCTAGCCGATTCGCGCGGCGGGCAGGCGCGCGCCATGTCATGGAGGGCTGCTTCCGGCCCTGGCCTACCATCGTCGCGTGACCTCCGCGCTGCTCCTCGTCGATCTGATGCCACGCATCATCGCCCTGCCCCTCGCCCCGCATTCCGGGGAGGAGGTCCTCGCACGCTGCCGTCGGTTGGCCGAGGCGTTCCGGGCGAGTGGCCGCCCGGTGGTGGCGGTTCGCGTGGAGAGGCCGAACGTGGCCGAGCAGCCGCCGGGCAGCGGCTTTGCCGACGATCTCGTCCGGCCCGATGATGTCCTGGTCGTCAAGCGCACCGTCGGGGCGTTCCATGGCACCGACTTGCACGACCGGTTGCGCGATCTGGGCGTGGACACGCTGGTGCTCGCCGGACTGGTCACCACGATGGGGGTCGAGTCCACCGCGCGGGCCGCGAGCGACCACGACTACGAGTTGGAGTTCGTCGCCGACGCGATGTCCGGATTCAGCGCGGACGAACACGACTTCACCGTGGAGAGGATCTTCCCCCGATTCGGCGAAGTGCGCGACACGGCGGCCTACACCTGACCGACCTCGCCCCGCCCGAACCCCCCCGCCGGAGCCGGGGTACAGGTCATGGTCGCGCGACCGGCTACCGGCTACCTGTCGTGGTGAGTAGGCCGAGGGCTGTTCTCAGCATGGCCGTGCTCCAGTTGAGGGGTGTGTGGGGGGAGGGCACGATCAGTTCGTTGTCCTGATCGTCACGGTAGGTGACATAGCATTCCGGGACTCGGTAGGGCGGCACTTCCCGCACGTGGTAGCCGTCGTCCTCGCGGAGCACGGCGTGCCACTGGTTCGCGCCGGTGACGGTGGCCAGCATGCGGTTCAGGTAGCGCACCGCGAATTCGCGGTAGTGCCGGGCCTGTTCGGGATCGGTCCGGCGCGTGTGCAGGCTTCGGCGGGCGGCCCATGTGGCCAGTTGTCCGAGTGGGTGGGTCCAGGCGGCCTCGCGCCCCCGCGGCGTCAGGCGGCCGCGCATCTCCTGTTTGCGGTCGAGGTCCGGATCGCCCCCGCGGGCCTCCGCGTCCGCCTTGATCTCGTTCTTGATGGCGTGGATGGTCGCCCGCACCTCGTGCGTGTGGAAGTTGACGCGCTGGTAGGAGTCCTCCGCATAGCGGATGAGGCCGCCGGTGGCCGGGTCCTCCAGGGGGCGCAGCGCGTCCAGGACCACCGTCTCCACTTCGTGCGCGGTCATGGGCCGGGCCGGATCGCCGATGGGGACGCGGCCTTCGGCGAGCAGTTCCGGCAGGCCGTACATCAGGAGGTAGACCAACGACGCGTCCGCCCGGCGGTGCCGGATCGAATCGGTGTCGTAGTCCGGTGACTCGAACGGGATCCGCCGGCCGATTTCCCGGAGACCGGCGTCCACCATCGCGCCGACCCGCGCGGTGAAATCCTCGCCGTCCGCCAGAAAGCCGAGTTCCGCGTGGTCCGCGAGCACCCTGATTCTGTCGAGCAGGGCTGTTTCGACGGCCATCACCGAGGTGCGTCGCGCGGCAACCTCCTCCCACGATCCGGAGCTTTCGTAGCACGGGAAACCGACCGCCCGGAGAAACGGCACCACGAAGCGAAGGAACTCCTTGTGCGCCGGCAACAGTTCGCCTGCGTCGACGAACCCACGATCCAGCGCGTCCAGGACGAGGAACGCGAGCATCTGGAACGAATCCTGCTTGTTTCGCCACCTGTTCGGCTTTTCGGCCTCGAGGTCGTCGAACCACAGGGATATGTGGGGCCATTCCTCCTGCCCGGTGTCCCCTCGCTCCACGACGGCGGCGAACCGGGCGAGTTGCGCGGGTGTGGAGATCAGGTGCAGCGCGCTGTGGATCAGCTCGCGCCCGATGGCCCCTTCCGTCGCGTATCGGTCCGGGTCACTCAGGAAGAGCTCCATCATGGCGCTCGCGGACTGCACGTGATCGCGCAGGTAGAACATCGTCGACATCTCGCCGTGTCGCACGGTGGGGTCGGCGGCGATGTCCGTCGCGGCGACGATGCAGACCCGTCGCGCCGCCCCGTCGACCCGGACGCTCCCGGCCTCGATCACCGGCAGATCGAGCGCGCCCCGCTCCTTCAGCAGCGTCTCCACCGCGCGCAGGTGCGTGGGTGAGCCCTCCGCCGTCGCCAGGCGCGCCAACGTCGGATCGGCGAACGGGATCCCGACGCCTTCGGACGCCCGATGCGCGCGATTTTTTGCCATCAGCTCGCGCAGCAGCGCCTGGTCGTATTGCCGGTGAAATGCGGGCACACTTGCTCCGTCGTACATGGCCGATACCGGTGCGGCGCGGCTCGAATTCATGAGAACCGTCGCAGCGAAACACCGGACGACGGGCGATCCACGGAGTCTCACGGTATTTCCGGAAATCGCGTCAACGCCTTGATCGTCCGATTTCGCCGCCCACGGCATGCTCATCCGTTGTGGACTTTTGGGCACGCACGGTAACCAAATGGATCCGCTTTTGCACAGTGCAAAGGCGACCGCTGCGGCGCTGATTATATTTTGCCACGCGCTGTGCCGGTATTTGATTCGGGGCAATAGTCCGGCATATCCCGGGGGGCTTCGCCGGGTCGGCGCGGGCGCGTGCCGGGTGTCAACGCCGGCGCGCGGTGATCAACCAGGCTCGGGAGTCGAACCACACGCCGTCGCCGGTGTCGTGCGCGGCGAGGGTCGCGCGCAGCCGATCGAGTGCGCGCTCCGCGGACGCGGCGTCCAGGTCGGCGAGCGGGTCCCGAGCCAGGAGCAACCCGAGCACGGCCGCACACGCGTGATCGACGTCCGGGCCGTAGTAGACGGGCTCGCGGACGTCGACGACGTCCACCGAGGTGAAACCGGCCGCGGTCAGGACGCCGACCGCGAGGTCCGGATCGGCCAGTGCGAAAGCGGCGTCGGCTTCGCCGGCCGCGGTCGACACCGTCTCCCCGCCGGCGAGCGCCGCCCGGATCGCGGTGGCCCACTCCTGGCGGTCGCGGGCCTGCCAGACCAGCTGTACGAAGGGCGCACCCGGCCGCAGGGCCCGCCCGATGTTGGCGAACGCGGCGACGGTGTCGGAGAAGAACATCGTGCCGAACCGGCTGATGCCCACGGTGAATTGCTCCGGCGCGAAGGCATGGGCCTGGGCGTCCGCCCGGACGAAGCCGACATTGCCGAGCCCTTCCGTCTCGGCCCGCAGGCGAGCCCGCGCCAGCATCGGGGCCGAGACGTCGATGCCGAGCGCGCTACCCGGCGAAGCGGCTCGGGCGGCGCGCCGAGTGGTCTGCCCGGTGCCGCAGCCGATATCGAGGACACGATCGCCGGGTTGGATGTCGAGGGCGTTCCACAGCCGTTCGTGGTACCGAGCGAGTTCCGAGTCGTAGTCGAACATGACGATCGCCTCTCACGCCGCGGGGCCGTCGCGAACCACGCCGCGCACGGTGTCGAGCCGTACACCCGGGTCGAGCTCCGGGAACCACCACGTCGCGCCGGCCCGCGCGTACGGCTCGGGATCGACACCGGGCGGCAGCGCGATGGCGATGTCGTACGAGGCCATCTCACCATGGCGCAGTTCGGTGAGGGTGCCGACGGCCTCGGCGAGTTGGTCCGGGTGCTCGAGGTTGACCGGGAAGAAGCCGTCGAGTCGCGCGGCCCGGCGGATCGGCTTGGGGCTGCCCGGGAACGCGGCGGCCCACACCGGCACACCGGGCCGCTGGACCGGCCGCGGCAGGAACGCCATGTCGTCGACGGTGTAGTGCTCGCCGCGATGGCGCACCGGCTCGCCGGACCAGGCGGCGGCCAGGATCGCCAAGGACTCGTCGAGCATGCGCCCGCGCACCCGGTCGTCGAGTTGCTCGCCGGTCTTGGACAGCTCGCCGCCGAACCGGTCGCCGCCGAGACCGACGCCGAGAGTCAGACGTCCATCGCTGAGCCGATCCAGCGTCGCCGTCTCCCGCGCGAGCTTGGCCGGCCGTCGACGGGCAAGCGGCGAGACCATCGGGCCGAGCCGCAGCCGCTCGGTCGCGGTCGCGATCGCCGCAAGTACGATCCACGGGTCGGCGACCCGGCGTACCGGCGCCCGCCAGTGCAGGTGATCCCACACGAAGCAGCCGTCCCACCCGGCCTCCTCCGCGTCGGCGGCCAGGCCCGCCACCACCCGCGGGTCGGCGAGGTCGTCGAAGAGCGGCAGCCACAGTGCCGAGCGCGGCCGGTTCACGATCGGCCACCTTCCGTGTGCCGCACCAGGGCCGTCACGAATGCGTCCCACACCGGCCTCGGCAGGTCGTGTCCGGCCCCCTTCAGGGCCAGCAGCTCGGCACCGGGGATCGCCTCGCGCAGCGCCTCGCCGTGCGCGAGCGGCAGGAGTGGATCGTGGTCGCCGTGGACCACGAGCGCAGGCACCGCGATGTCGCCGAAGCCGCCTCCGACCGGCCCGTCGAGCTCGATGGCGTAGTGGTTGACCAGAGTCGACGCGTAGCTCCTGGCACGCGCCACATCGTGTTCGACCAACGCTCGAATGGCGTCCTCGTCGAAGTACGGCGAGCCGCCGGCGTACGCCCGCGCGGCGGCGACCACGTACTCGACGAGCGCGGCGGGGTCGGAGGAATCCGGCTCGGCCGGCATGGCCAGGTCACTCGACGGCGGCGGCAGGTCGTCGGCCCCGGTCGAGCACGAGAGGAACGTCAGCGACGCGAGCCGATCGGGATGGTCCACACCGAGGATGAGTGCGATCCCGCCGAACATCGATTGACAGACCACATGGGCGCGTTCGATGCCCAAGGCGTCCAAGAGCCCGAGCACGTCCAAGGCCAGGTCGGTGAACGAGTACGCGGGCCGTCCCGGCGGGTAGGCGGTCGACCGGCCGGTGTCGCGATGGTCGTACCGGACCACGAACCGGTCACGGGCGGCGATCCGTTCGCACAGATCGGCGTCCCACCACAACATCGAGGCCGACGACCCGGCGACCAGCACGACGGCCGGGGCCGTGCGGTCTCCGAAGGTCTCGACGCACAGTTCGGCACCGTTGATCTCGAGGAGTTGCTCCCCGTGTGATTGCTGAGGGGTCATGTCCGGAACGTTAGAGCCCGTGGCTCGATCGCGAAAAGCGATGATTTCCGATCGGTTCAATCGCTTATCGCAATGATCGTCGTTAGGTTGGAGCACATGACCGATGTCGAACTGCGCCACTTGGCGGCGTTGTCCGCCGTCGCCGAGGAGGGCTCGTTCGGCCGGGCCGCGACCCGCCTCGGGTACACCCAGTCGACGGTGAGCCAACAGATCGCCGCGTTGGAACGGGCCGTCGGCGGCCTGGTGTTCGACCGGCCGGGCGGCCCGAAGCCGGTCCGGCTCACGCCGCTGGGCTCGGTGGTCCTCGACCACGGTCGCGAACTGCTGGCGAAGTGCGCGGCATTGGCCCACGCCGTGGACCGATTCAAGGCCGGAGAAGGCCGCATCGACATCGGCACGTTCCAGAGCGTGTCCAACGTGATCCTGCCGTCGGTCGTACGCAGGCTGCGCGACGAGTACCCCGGCTGCGACATCCGATTGTCCGAAGACGAGCCGGACCAGCCGCGGCTCGGTGACCTCGACCTGCTGTTCTACGACGGCCGCATCGACGGCGACGTCGAGCAGCTCAAGCTGCTGGACGATCCGTACCTGCTGGTGGCACGCGCCGGCACCTTCCCCGACGGTCCGGTCCCGCCGGCGCTGCTGGACGGCGCTCCGCTGTTGGCCTGGCCGCCGACCTGCGACCAGCCCCGAATGGAGCAGGCGCTCGCCCGGAGCGGCGCCCGTCCGCAGATCGTTTTCCGCACCGCGGTCAACGACACCCTGCTGTCGATGGTGCGCGCCGGCATGGGGTCGGCGGTACTTCCCTGGCTCGCCATCCGCGGTGCCGACATCGCGTCCGACGACCGGCTCCGCATCCACGAACTGCGGCCTTCGCTGCCGCCGCGCGAGATCTACCTGCACTGCCGGGCCGGACGGACCCACTCGCCCCTCGCCACCAGGGCCATCGAGATCGCCGTGGAGGTCGCCGGCGACCTCGCGCCGCCACCGGCCACCGCCTGAAGCCCGGCAACATTCGGCCGAGCTGCTCGACCCCGGCGCCTGCGGCGGGGGCGTCGACTGCACAGACGACGCGCCCCGCCGTACCTCGACCCGACCCGACCCGACCGGGCGCGGGCGGGGCGGTCAGGTGCCGTCGATCAGGCGGGTGGCGAGGTTCGGGTCGAAGGTTCCGGCCGCGACGCCCGGCGCGATACCGCACGGGCCGTCGGAGTCACCCGGCACCTTGATCCACAGCTCGTACTCGGCACCGCCGGTCCCCGCTCGGGACGGCTTGCCGAGCTTGCCGCCGGCCGGGTTGCACCACGCGCCGTCGGCGCCGCCGTTGCCGTTGCGGCTGGTGTCGATCAGGTACTTGGCGGTTCGTGCGCCGCCGTTCGGCAGCGCGGCGCGGACCTTCTCGGCGTAGCCGGCCGAGTCCGCGGTGGTCTTGTAGTTCGAGACGTTGACCGCGAATCCGCGCACATTGGCCACTCCGGCCTGGGCCAGCCGCGAGGCCATCGTGGTGGGCGCGATCCAACCCGCGTTGCCGCCGTCGAGGTAGACCTTGGCGTTGGGCGCCTTGGCCTTGAACTGCTCGGTGGCGTAGCGCAACAGGGCGAAGCGGGCGTCCCGTCCCTGCGCCGACATGCAGTCGACGTTGGCAACGGCGTCGGGCTCGATCACCACGATCGCCGAGCGGTCGCCGACCGCGCCCGCGAAGTCGGAGATCCAACGGCGGTAGGCGTCCGGACCGGCGGCGCCGCCGCCGGACGCGCCGCCGCAGTCCCGATCCGGGATGTTGTAGGGCACCAGGATCGGCGTGCTCCGGGTGGCGGTGGCGGCATCGACGTACGACCGCACCGCCTTGCCGATGTCCCCGCTCCAGGCGCCGAACCAGCGGGCACCGGCCTGCGTGGCGATCGCGGTGCGAATTTTGGCCGCACGCGGGTCGGATCCGTGCTCGCGTACCCACGCCGCCGCGTTGTTCGTCGGGTCGGTGTAGAACTTCTCGCCCGAACTCGCCGGGGGGACCGTGGCGGTGGGCGAGGACGCGGTCGGACCGGCCGGCGGGGGAGCGGAGGACGGACGGGCGCCGGGGGTGCCGGTCGGCTTCGCGCCGGGGCGGGAGGAGACCGAGGGCCTCGCGGGTGCACCGGGGACCTGCGAACCGGTGGCCGCCAGCGACACGTTGTCCAAGGTCGCCTCGAACCCCTTTGCCCGGCCCCCGAGTTGGAAGGTGACCTGGGTGGCGTCGATGCCGGGCATGGCCAGGAAGCGCAGCGTGTGCCCGCCGGTCTTCTCGCTGAACGTGACGGTGCGATCCAAGACGGTCCTGTAGGGCGGGAGATGCGATTGCACGGTGACCCGAACCTTGGCGGATGTGGTCGCCGAGGCGTCGAAGGAAAGCGTGTACACGGCCAGATTCGTCAGCCGCAGACCACCTTGCCCGAGCATCGAATCCCAGGGCGCGCGGGTGTGATCGGGAACCGTGACCCGCGCCCGCCCGTCCACGGTCTTGGCCGTGGTCGCACCGGTGGTCCACCAGTAGGCGGGGTTCGGTTCGAAGGCCCCGTTGGTGACGAGGTCCTTCCCGCCGGCCGCGGGCGTGGCCTGCCCGACGCCCGGCAGGCCCACAACACAGGTCACCGCCACCATCGTTGCGAGCGCAGCACGCCGACCATGCATGTGTCCTCCGTGAGCCCGAGCGAACGGTTGGCTTGCCGCGCATGCTAGGGCCGGGTCCACGGCACCGCTATCCACCGAACGCGAATCGACGAACCCGCGCGGAGTTCCCGAGGTGGGAGTCGGCGGCCGCCCCGCTCGCAACCGGTCCGAGGCGCACGAGCGTTGCGGGACAGGGCGAGGAACGCCACGATCGCGTCGCGCGGTGCGGGGGACTCACCGCGCCTTCGCCAGGCCGACTCCGGCGGAGAGGACGTGGGAGGGGTCGTGCATGGCGATCGACTCGCGGATCCGGTCGGCGTACTCCGTCTCCCACCACGGAACCGTGCGCACCAGCGTCGGGCGCGAACCGCTGATCTGCACGAAGGCCCGGCCGCGCGGCATCGACATCAGATCCGCGGCGTCGAGTACCGCCTCCGACCGGGAGGATCGGCTGATTCCCCGGTGGTCGCCGAACTTGTGGCTGGTGCTGGTGGTTCGCGGCTCGAAGTTGCCGCCGGATTTGGCGAGTTTCTCCAGAAACGAGACGTCGGAGACGCCGCCGCCGTACACGCGGATGTTCGCCGCACCCCACAGCTTCGACATGCCGTTCTCGCCCCACACCGAGACGCCCTGGGCCCAGGACTGGAGGATCACCATCACGATCACGCCGCGCGAGCCGAAGTGCGTGAACTTGTCCGGAAGCGCCTTCCAGGGACACACGTTCGCGGCCTCGTCCAGGACGAACAGCGCCGGAGTGGGCAGCCGTCCGTTGGGCAGCACCCGGGAGTACTTGTCCGCCTCCTCGGCCAGGATCGTGGTCAACGCCATCACCAGCGGAGCCGCGATCTTGTTCGTCTCCTCCGACAGCAGATAGAGCGTGTCCGAAGGAGAGCGTACGAACGCCTTGTGGTCGAATTCGGGTCGTGAGGGATCGCTTCCCGGGGTGACCCACTCGTTGATGTTGTCGGCCACCAGGAACGAGGCCATCTGGATCGCCGTGCCGTAGACACCCGCGCGCTGCCGGTCCGGCTGACCGATCACCGACTCGACCGACTCGGCCGGCATCCGATGACCGGCGTCGCGCAGGATGCGCACGGGAGTGTCGTCGGTGGGACGGGTCAGCCACACGTAGACCTGCGTGATCGGACGCTTGTCGATCGACGCCGCAAGCAGCAGGTTGGCGAACAGATCCTGGGCCGCGGGCTCGAAGTACGCGTCGCTTCGGGCGTGGCTCTGGCGATTGACCGACACGAACCGGCCGGCGAGCTTGACCGCGCTGACGATGCTGTCGCCGACGTAGGTCAGCGGGTTCCACCAGAACACCGGCTTGCCGCCGGCCTGGTTCTGCGGGTCGAAGATGTAGACGGTGCCCTTGTCCTCGCGGATGGCCCGGGTGGCGTCCACCACGTCACGCTTGTTCGACGTCACCACCACCGCACCCGGCGCCGCGACGATGTTCGGAATGGCCCGCGTCGCCGTCTTGCCGGTACGAGGACCCCAGATGTCGACGTGCATGTCCTCCCAGGAACCCCAGAGTTCCTGGTCGCCGCGAATGGCCCGGCCGATGAACACGCCCGGTGTCGTGCCTTGCGGCACCCCGAGTTTCGCCGCGGTACGGGTCACGCCCGCGGTCGTGGACGCCTGCAGTTCCCTGGACGAGGCCAGATGGCGATTGGCTCGGTCGATGCGTTCGCGCTCGCCCCGAAGCCGGGCGAACACCCGCCACCCGACCACCGCGACGAACAGCAGCACGGCAATCTGCAGGCTGAGCAGCACGGTTGCTGCGGTACCCGGCCAGCGGTAGTCGCCGATCATCAGCCGCACGCCCAGGACCAGCGGGTTGGACCCGGGCTGCTCCGTCGGTCCTCCGCCCCAGGACGCCGCGAGCCACATCATCCCGTGCAGGACCACCACCGCGATGATGCCGAACAGGAAGACCAGTGCCTCGAGTTCGACGTTGGGGCCTCTGCGCTTCTGCAGGGAGCTCATCGGTTACCCGCCACCGGCGGCTCGGAGGGCTGCCTCGTCGGGGAGGAAGCTCGCTGGGTAACCGTCGATGGAGGCAAACCCCACACGCGTAAAGCCCTTTCGCATGTCCGGGCAACCCGTGGACAGGCGGCCCCAACGCTGGGTCGTGACCGGATGATCGGATCTCGACGCTTGGCTTGATCGACCGTGCCGGCACCAGGTGAACGCTCGGCACCGCGACGCCCGCCGACGGGCAAACTCCTCACGCCGGATTCCGTCCCGAAGATGAACACCCCTGGGGTTGCCGGGACATCGCCGGTGTACCGCGCACCGGATCGTCCGGGAGAAGGCGTTGTCACATTCGAGTCGCAGGGTCCATCGGTGGTTGGCACGACGCGCACGATGCGGCCCCGGGCGATTTCGATCCCGGGGTCGTCGAAAATCCTCGAGGGGACGAACCGATGCGCACCCGACCGGTCGCGTGCTCCGCGGTCGCGCGGGCCCTCGTCGACGCGTCCGAAGGTGTCGCGGGTGCCGCGCCAAACGGATAGCTTCGGCCGCCGCCGGTGCTCTTGTATGAGGGGATACAGGAGACCTGCCAGGGCGTCCGGTCCGCGCCCGGGAACCTTGGCATGCGCGGACGCGAGGAGAGTCGACGCTTGGAAAGCGTGTACCACGGGTTTCGGTTCCATCAACTGCTCGCCCTGCCGAGGACGACGACGAAACCGGATCCCGGTGCGATCGGTTCGGGCGAGGCGCGGCACGCGCAGGCGGCCACCTTCGCGGCGTTGACCGCGGCGCACGCGAGGCTGGCCACCCGGCTCGTCGGCCCACCGCCCGCCCTGTCCGTCGCGTGGGTACGCCCTACGTCGGGCGGACCGCTGCGGTTCCTGATGGGCGGCAGACCGTACTTTCCGCCCGCCGGCGCCGCCGTGCCGGTCGGTGCGCACGGCAGGGTCGCGTACCCGCGCGGGGCGCGCGTCATGGCGCTCCCCGAGCGGGACGTCGCCGACATGCTCGACGCGCTGCCGTACTGGGTGCGGTGCGTCGGGGCGCCCGACGCGTTGTGGACCCGGACCTCCCCGATCGTTCGGCCGGTGGGCGGGCCGAGGCCGATCCTGGACACCGCCGCCACGTACATCGACGCGCCGTTCGCGTGGCTGGTGATCGCCGAACCCGTGCCCCGAGAGGTGCTGGACTGGGCGGGCCCCGACCCGGCCGATCTGTTCGTGACGCTCACCCGGACCGACAACGCGGTCATGGAGCGCGAGGCCGAGCGGCGCCGCGCGTTGGCCCGGGCGCGGGCGACCGGCATGTGGGAGGTGCGGATCCTGGTCGGAGCCGCGGACCCGGAGACGGCACATGCCGCCGCCGGACTGTTGTGCGGTGCCGCCGATGTGACCGACCAACCGTTCCTGCTCACACCGACGCGCGGTGTGAGCGACCTCGCCGGGAGCTGGGCGGCGCCGGAGGATCGCCTGCCCGACCCGGTGAGCGGTGGCACCTGGCCGTTCACCACCACGACGGAGTTCCTGGGGGCGCTCGCGCGACCGCCGGTCCTGGAGACGGCGGGACTGCACATGTTCCCGCCCAACACCTTCGGTCTCACCTACCCGGAGCTGGACGACGACGCGTTCCTGATCGGTGACGCGCTCGACGAGACGCAGACCCCGATGGGACCCATGCGGGTCGCGCGGTCGACGCTCAACAGGCACGCGTTCGTCTGCGGGGCGACGGGTTCGGGGAAGTCCCAGACCGTACGCTCGCTCCTGGGCGAACTGTCCAGGCACCCCCGGCCCGTGCCGTGGCTGGTGATCGAGCCGGTCAAGGCGGAGTACGCCCGGATGGCCGGCCGACTCGGCCCCGAGCACCGGGTGACCGTCATCCGTCCCGGCGACCCCGACACGGCCCCGGCCGGACTGAATCCGCTGGAGCCCGAACCCGGGTTTCCCCTGCAGAGCCACATGGATCTGGCACGGGCACTCTTCCTGGCGGCATTCGACGCGCATGAGCCGTTGCCGCAGGTGCTGGCCAGGGCCATGAGCAAGTGCTATCGCGACACCGGCTGGGACGTGGTGAGCGGGGTGCAACGCCCGCCGTACAAGCCCAAGTTCCTGGTGGATGATCCCGACGTCCCGCGTGCCGCGCGCTATCCCACGCTCGACGAACTCCGCACGGCGGCGATAGACGTGGTGCGGACGATCGGCTACGGGCCCGAGATCACCAGCAATGTCCAAGGTTTTGTGGACGTCCGTATCTCCAGCCTTCGCGAAGGCGCGTGCGGACGCTTCTTCCAGGGTGGACACCCGCTCGACATCGCCGCGCTGCTCGAGGGCAACGTCGTGCTCCAACTCGAGAACATCTCCAACGACCAGGACAAGGCCTTCGTCATCGGCACGGTGCTGATCCGCATCGTCGAGTACCTGCGGGTGCGGACCGATTCCGCCGTGCCCGGCCGACTGCGTCATGTCACCGTCGTCGAAGAGGCCCACCGCCTGCTCCGGGCGGGCGGCAGCCGGATCTCCCTCGCGGCCGCGGAACTGTTCGCCGGTCTGCTCGCCGAGATCCGCGCCTATGGCGAAGGCGTCGTGATCGTCGAACAGATCCCGAACAAGATCCTGTCCGACGTGGTGAAGAACAGCGCGTTGAAGATCATCCATCGGCTCCCGGCCGCCGACGACCGCGCGATGGTGGGCGACGCGGTGAACCTGCAAGGCACCCAGCACGAACGGGTGGTGGCGCTGCCTCCGGGACACGCGGCGGTGGCCACCGACGGTATGGACGTGCCCGTCCTCGTCGCGATGCCCTACGGGGAGGGATCCGAGAGCGAGGAAGGAGTCGCCACCGACCCACCGCTGCGCGGCCGCCGCAGCGTACTGTGCGGCACCGCCTGCGCCGAACAGCCGTGCACGCTGGGCGTCATGAGCCGCTGCGCCAACACCGCCGGTGATCCCGAACTGGTCCTGTGGACGGAGGCCAACGCGGCCGTGATCGTGGCCATGGGGGATGCGTTGCGGCCCGGCGAACCCCTCCTTCGGCGCCTTCGCGAACTGGACGACCGCGAGCTGCACTGCACTCTGGTGTACGCGGCCGAACGCGCGACGGCCGCACGGGTGGAAGTCATGTCGGGCGAGATCGACCCCGACGACTTCGCCGGTCGGCTCGTGGCGGTGCTCGCCCACCGCAGCGACCGCGGTCCCGAACCGCAGGCCGTCGATCCGCGAGCGCTCACCTTCGGCACCTTCCGCTGGCAGGACATCAAGGACGCGCTGCAAGCGGCGAAGGAGGCCGATCCGAGCACACCGTGGCAACACCCCGACAGCGCCGAGTGGGCACGCCGGGGCCTGCGACTGACCAGCGCGACGCCCGCCGGCCAGTTGCAGGAGCTGTGGCAGAAGCCCTTCTACTGGTCGGGTTCGAACCTGGTCCGGTACGGCGACCCGTTCCGGAGCGGACTGCACGAAGCGGTCGCCACCGTCGCGGGGGCGGTCAATGCCGAGGCCATCAAACGGGCCTTCCGCATCGCGTGCGCGGACACACCCGAACGCGCGAGGTTCCTGAACTGGACCACGACGAAATTGGCGGAACGCTTCAAGGCCGGCGCCTGACGCGGGCACCGAGGCGATGTCCGCGGCGCCGGCGGCGCACGTCCGCGGCGCGCGTCCGGATGATCCGCCCTGACGTCGGCGGCCTCGGGGAGCGGATGGTGTGGTGGTCGGCGCGGATCCCGCGTCCGCCGGCGGCCCGCGACCGCGCGGGCGGCAAGCGGGCCGGGGAGGACGCGGGACGCGCGCGGGCGGGACCGGCCTCGCCCGCGCTGCGGTCACCTCGCCCGGGCCGCGCCGGTCACCCCGCCTGGGTGAGACCGGCGAGCCCCGGCGGGAGGTCGCGGGTGTGCACGACGCCGAGCCGCTGGGTCGCGCGGGTCAGCGCCACATACAGGTCGGCCAGGGCGAACGCGGCCGGCTCCACGACGATCACCGCGTCGAACTCCAGGCCCTTGGCCTGCTTGGGGTCGAGCAGTACCAAAGGCCGGGTGAGGTCCGGCTCGACGCCTCGTTCGGCGTGCGGGAGCGCCGCCGCCACCGCGTCGATCAGCTCGCGCGGCGCGATCACCGCGAGGCGCCCCTCGGCCGGAGCCTGTGGATCGCGGCCGGCGGTCCCGTCCCCCGGGCCCGACTCCGGGCCCGCCCCCTCGTGCGCGACGGCCCACGCCACGGCGCCCGGCAGGTCCGCGGTGTGGTGCGACCACGGCTTCACGCCGGTCGAACGCACCGACCTCGGCGGTTCGAAGCCCGGGTCGGCGGCACGCATGACGTCGGCCGCGACCTGCATGATCTCGGTCGGCGTACGGTAGTTCACGCCCAGCCGGACCCGCTCCCAGCGGCCTTCGACGTACGGCACCAGGATGCGCTCCCAGGATCCGCACCCGGCCGGCTCCGAGGTCTGCGCGGGGTCGCCGACCAGGGTCATCGACCGGGTGGGGCTGCGCCGCATGAGCAACCGCCAGGTCATCGCCGAGAGTTCCTGGGCCTCGTCGACCACGATGTGACCGTAGGCCCAGGTGCGGTCCGCGGCCGCGCGCTCGGCGGAGGTGCGGTGGTCGAGTTCCTCCTGGCGTTCGGCGAGCCGCTCGGCGTCCACGAGGTCGTGCGCGCTCAGGACCTCCGACTCCTCGTCGTCGCGGTCCTCGAACTCCTGCGTGCGCGAGCCGTACGACAGGTCGAGCACACCCTGCGCGTAGGCGATCTGCCGTCGGCGCTCGACATCCGCCGCGGCGCGCGCCAACGAGTCGTCCTCACCCAGGAGTTCGGCCGCCTCGTCGAGCAACGGCACGTCGCCCACCGTCCATTCGTCGGCGGTCCGGGTCCCGAAGACCGGGTCGTACCCGGACGGACGCCGGATCGCCGCGGCGTCCTCGTCGGACAGGTACACCGGCTCGGCGAGGTAGTCCGCGAGCAACCCCTGCGGGGTCAGGCGCGGCCACAGCTCGTCGACGGCCGCCTGCACGGCCGGGCTCTCGGCGACCGACATCGCCAATTGCGCGACCTCTTCCGAGCCGAGGAAGTTCGGCCCGCCGAACGGGTCCGCGCCCAGCCGGTCGACCAACTGCTCCGTGAGGCCGTCGATCACGCGCGACGCGAACGCCGCGCGGGCGAGGTTGTGCGGCAACAACGTCGCACGCGCCCTGCTCCGGGCGGCCCGGGCGATTCCCGCGTCGAGGAACAGCTCGCCGTCGTCGTGCCCGATCACCAACGGCGTCTCGGGCACCGTCTGTCGGTCGGCCACGAAGCGGGCGAGCACCTCGGCCATCGCGGCCCGGCCCTTGACCTCGGCCGCCGCGGGGGTGTCGACGGCGGTCGCGGTGACGCCCGGGAACAACTCGCCGGGCGTGGCGAACTGCACGCCCGTCTCGCCGAGCGAGGGCAGGACGTCCTCGATGTAGCCGAGGAAGGCGGGGTTGGGGCCGACCACGAGCACCACGCGGCGGGTCAGGTGCTCGCGGTTCGCGTACAGCAGGTACGCCGCGCGGTGCAGGGCGACGACCGTCTTGCCGGTGCCCGGGCCGCCCTCGACCACGAGGATGCCGCGGTGCGGCGCACGGATGATGCGGTCCTGCTCGGCCTGGATGGTCTGCACGATGTCGTGCATGCGCCCGGTGCGGGCGGCGTCGAGCGACGCGAGCAGGACCGCGTCGGCGTCCGAGCCCTCGAAGCCGGTGCGGGTGTCGTCCGTGAGGTCGAGGATCTCGTCGTGCAGCGCGGTCACCCGCTTCCCGGACGTGGTGATGTGCCGTCGGCGGCGCAGGCCCATCGGGGTGTGCCCGGTGGCGAGATAGAACGGTCGTGCGACGTCGGCGCGCCAGTCGATGACCAGAGGGGTGTGTTCGGTGTCGTCGCGGCGGATACCGATGCGTCCGATGTGATGGTCGGCGCCGTCGCGGAACAACAATCGCCCGAAACACAGGCCGTTGGCGCCGGCGTCGAATGCCGCGCGCAGGCTCGAGTGCTCGAAGACCGCGATGTCCCGCTCGACGCGTGCCTGCCGGGTGCCGTCGTGCTCGCGCCCGAGCGCGCTCGTCACGGCGGCCTCCGCCTGGGCACGCAGGTCCGCGAGGCGCGCGTAGAGCACGTCGACGAATTCCTGCTCGTGTCGCAATTCGGCGTTTGACAATTCGTCTCCCGGGCGGGTATTATGCGTTCATTGAGATTCCTGAATACCGTGAAAACACCGGTATTCAGAACCATCCAATATACCTTGAATAAAGGCCCCGGACGTCAAGACGTCCGGGGCCTTTCTCGTTGTCCGGTGGCCGTGGAGACGCCGAGGACGAACGACTCGCGCGGGTAGTCACCGTCAACCCGATCCTCCCGACGGACCGGGTGATCGAAGCCCTGCGCGCCGTCGTCACCGGCGCCGCTCCCGCTTCCTCGCCCGCCACGTGACGCCCGTGTCGGGGCGGCGGCAAGCGGGGTCGTGCGGGGCTTGTACGGTGGATTTCGTGACGACCGACGCGTTCCCCGACCCGACCGCGGAATTCGAGGCGCAGCGGGGGCGGCTGTTCGGGATCGCGTACCGGATGCTGGGGTCGGCGGCCGAGGCCGAGGACGCGGTGCAGGACGCGTACCTGCGCTGGCACGCGGCCGATCGGGGACACATCGAGCTGCCGGGGGCGTGGTTGGCCAAGGTGCTGACGAACCTGTGCCTCAACCGGCTGACGTCCGCGCGGGCGCGGCGCGAGGAGTACGTCGGGCCGTGGTTGCCCGAGCCGGTGCGGACGGACGCGGGGGCGCTCGGCCCGTTGGAGACCGCCGAGCAGCGGGACGCGGTGTCGATGGCGATGCTCGTGATGCTGGAGCGATTGTCGCCGCCGGAGCGGGCGGTCGTGGTCTTGCGTGACGCGTTCGGGTACAGCCATCGGGAGATCGCCGAGGTGCTGGACTGGCCGGAGGCCAATTCCCGGCAGACGTACCGGCGGGCCAGGCAACATCTGGTGTCCGGGCGGCCGCGGTTCGAGGTTTCCGCGGAGGTGCGGTCCGATCTGCTGGCGCGTTTCCTGACGGCGGCGGCCGAGGGAGCGCTCGAACAACTGGAGTCGCTCCTCGCGGACGACGTCGTGACCTGGTCCGACGGGGGCGGCAAGGTCTCCGCGTCGACGCGACCGGTCTCCGGGCGCGACAAGGTGGCCCGGTTCCTGGTGGGCCTGGTGGAACGCTTCTCGTCCCGGATGGAGTTCGGCTTCGCCGAGGTCAACGGCGAGGCCGCGGTGTTGGGCTGGGAGGGCGGGGCGCTCACGACGGCGGCGGTGGCGGAGGTCGGCGCGGGGGGTATCGCGGGCGTGCGGATCGTCCGGAACCCGGAGAAGCTGAAATTCCTCGAAGAACAATGCCGAGAGTTGTCACGTAACGCGTAGCCGCCCGGTTCCTTGCTGGCGAGGCGACGTCGCGGCGGTGCGGCGTCCCGTAGCGAGGAGGACCGATGAGCGAGAACGTGATCCTGGTGACGGGTGCGACCGGTGTGCTCGGGCGCGAAGTGCTGGATCGGGTCCGGCGCACCGGGCTGCCGGTGCGCGCGATGACCCGCAGGGTGGCGCTGCCCGACGACCCGGGGGTCACCTGGGTGACCGCGGACCTGCAGACCGGCGAGGGCCTCGACGCGGCGTTCGAGGGCGTCGCGACGATCATCCACTGCGCGTCGGACACGCGGAAGCCGAAGCATGACCTTCCCGGCTGGCGGCACCTGCTGGGCGCCGCGAAGCGGGCCGGAGTCGGGCACATCGTGAACATCTCGATCGTCGGCGTGGACCGGATCCCGTACTCCTACTACAAGATCAAGATCGAGGGCGAGCGCCTGCTCGCCGAGTCCGGTATCCCGTGGAGCAATCTGCGCGCGACGCAGTTCCCCGAGTTGCTGCACATGGTGTTCGGCATGTCCGCCAAGACGCCTTTCGTCGCGGTCCCGTCGAAGACCGTGTGCCAGCCCGTCGACCAGGGCGAAGTGGCCGACCGACTGGTGGAGTTGGCGCAGGGCGCGCCGGCCGGGCGGGTCGCGGACATGGGCGGGCCGCGGGTCTACCAGGCGGCGGACCTGGCACGTTCCTGGCTGAAGGCGGTGGGCAAGCGGCGGTGGGTCCTGCCGGTGCGGGTCCCGGGCAAGGCGGGCGCCGGGCTGCGCGCCGGGGGGCTGGTCACGCGGGAGAACGCGGTGGGCGTCAGGACGTGGGAGGAGTACCTCGCCGCGAGGGTGGCCGGCTGAGCGGGACGCGTCGAGCGCGGCGTCAGTCGAGGCGTGCGTCGAGGCCGTACAGCTCCAGCGTCTGGTCGAGTGCCCGCTTGATCTCCGTGGGCGTCAGTCCTCGGTCGGTGCGCAGGTGGTGCAGCATGCTCGGCCCGCACGGGCCGAGCACGAAGTCCGCGACGGTCGTGGCATCGGCGTCCGGTCGCAGGCGGGCGATCAGCATCGCCGTGTGGATCCGCATCGCGCGGTAGGGCGCGCTGGTGTAGCGCACGCACGGATCGGCGATCTCCGCCGCGAGCAGCATCGCGTGTTGCTCCTCGACCCGATCGACGAGTGCGTGCAGGAACGCGCGCAGGCGATCGGCGGCGGGCGCACCCGGACCCAACGGGGGCGGACCGGAGAGGAAGGCGGCCTGGAAGGCCTGTTCGCGCTCGTCCAGGAGCGCGAACAGCAGGCTCGCCACGTCGCCGAACCGGCGGTAGACCGTGCCGACGCCCATCCCGGTGGCATGCGCGACCGCGTTCATGGTGAGCGCGTCGGGACCCTGCTCGGCGACGATCCGGCCTGCGGCATCGAGGATCCGGCGGCGGTTGCGGGCGGCGTCGGCGCGTTCCGGCGGAGGTTGTTCGGCCATCGGGAGGTCGATGCGGGGCGATGGGCTCATGACCGCAGCTTAACGGATAGCCATCCGTTTCCCTCTTGCCAAACGGATTGCTATCCGCTTGACTGCTCACCGAAGCGGATAGCAATCCGATTAGTCGCTGCCGGAGGTTTCGCCATGACCACCAAGATCGCCGTCGTCTACTACTCGTCCACGGGCAACGTCCACCGACTCGCCCAAGCCGTCGCGGAGGGCGCGGAGAAGGCCGGTGCCGAGGTGCGCCTGCGCCGGGTGCCCGAACTCGCGCCCGACGAGGTCGTCGACTCGGTACCGGCATGGCGTGCGCACGTCGATGCCACCCGGGACGTCGAGGTCGCCACACTGGACGACCTGGTGTGGGCCGACGCCTACGCGTTCGGTTCGCCGACGCGGTTCGGCAACATTTCCTCGCAGCTCAAGCAGTTCATCGACACGACCAGCGGGCTGTGGCAGCAGGGCGTGTTCATCGACAAGCCGGCCACCGGTTTCGTCAGCGCGGCGAACCTGCACGGCGGCAACGAGTCGACGCTGTTGGCGCTGTACAACACCCTGCACCACTGGGGTTCGCTGATCGTGTCGCCGGGCTACACCGACCCGGTCGTGTACGGCGCCAACGGCAACCCGTACGGCACCGCGCACGCGTCCGGGACCGGCGAGCCCGGCGACAACATCCTCGAAGCCGCCCGCTACCAGGGCGCGCGCCTGGCCACCGTGACCGGAAAGCTCCTGGCCGGCCAGGCCGCGTAGGCGTCGCCTCGCCCTCGCCCTCGTGCACGTGCGCTCGTGCGCTCGTGCCTCGTGCGCGGGCGGGAGAGGCGAAATCCGGGACGCCCCAACCCGGTTCGTCCGGAGGCCGGAGCGCGATGCCGGGTTCCGGGTTCCGGGTCGAGGTCCGGGGCGGGTGGACGCGGTGGCCGGGGGGTCGTCTCGTGCGCGGTTTCGGGATGCACCGGTTTGCCGTACGGGATTCCGGATCGAAGTGAATCGGGTAGGCGTCATGACATGACCACTCACGAGCATGACAACGTCTCCATCGCCGCGCCGGAGGATCTCGTCGAGCGCGCCTCGGGTGTGGGTGGAACGCCATCCGGGATGAGCGCGACCGACGTGCGGGTACGGAGTGATTTGGCGCGCTACCTGGGGCGGGACATCTACCCCGCCGATCGCGAGGCGCTCCTGGCACGGTTGCGCGGGACGTCGGCCCCCGACCACCTGGTGGACCTCCTCACCGGGCTGCCGGTGGACGGCTTCGACTACGAAAGCGTGCAACAACTGTGCAGGGCTCTCGGCCTGGGCACCGAGGAGCACCACACCTGAGAAGACGCGACCGCACGCCGGGCCGGGCCGTGTCGGGCGAGGTGGATAGGTTTGCCGGCATGAGTCTTTCGCTGTCTTTGTTCATTGCAGACCCCGAGACCGTGCGTGCGGTGGTGGGGTCGGGGGATGTGCGTGTGCGCCGGGCCATCGGTGGTCGCTTCAAGCAGGAGATGGCCCGGGACGACGATTACTTCTCGAGCGAGATCGAGTCCGGCGCGCCCACGCTGTACGAGGCGCTGACCGCGGTGGTCGACGGCGGGCCGTTCGCGGACGGGCACGCGTTCCAGTACGGCTACGCGTACCGGATGATCTGCGCCTTCCACGGGCGGCGGATCTACAGCAACAACTTCTCGCCGTTCCGATTCGGGTGGCTCGAGCGCGTCGACGAAGGGCTCGCGTCACTCGGCGTCGACGCCGTCCGGGTCTCGGAGTTCGGCTACGGACTTCCCTCGCCGCTCCCGTACACCGACCTTCCGGGTCACGGAGTCTGGTCGCCGGCGGACTGCGCCAAGGCGCTGGAACAGTACGGGGCCGCCACCGGCGAGCAACTGGCCGCCCTCGACGGGGAAGTGCGCGAGGCCATCGAGGAGTGCGCGGAGTGGCTGAACGCGGCGCGGGCGAGCGAGGGCCGCGGCGTCCTGGGGTTCATGTCCTGAGACCGATTCCGGGGATCGCCGGTGGTGGGTGGGTGTCTCCTTCGACCGAGGGGGATGCCCGCCCCGCCGACCCAAGCGCCGGGTCCGAGGCCCCGTCGCCGCTTCGCGCACGGGCCGGCGAGGTGGGGAAGGGTCAGTGCCCTGGGCGGCCGCCTCGCGCTTTGTGCCTCGCGGAGCTGACCAGGTGGGAGACGAGGCCGGTCGCGCCCGCGCTCGCGAGTCCGACCATGGTCACGCCCACCATGTACAGCCCGCTCGAGTCGTCCGACCAGTCGAGGTAGGCGGCGAGGGTCAGGCCGACGGTGATGCCGATCGTCGCCGCCGCGGCGTGGTCGCGGGCGGCCGCCCAGCAGACCGCCGCGAACAGGGTCAGTACGAGCCCGACCACCTGCCAGCCCTGGTAGGGGCCGGTCGTGGAACCGTCGGGCTGCACGTCGCGATGCCGATCCCAGCCCAGCCAGGCGACCCATGCCGCCGCCGCGATCCCGGCCAGGACCAGGGGCGCCAAGAAGGTGGGCACTGCTCTGCGTGGTCCTTCGTTCATGGCCCCAGTTTTCCGGCCCACGCCGAACATCCATCAGAGTACGAATACTCAGATCCGGCCGGCCCGGTCCGGGTGCGGGAGGCCCCGGTCACGGGGTCTTGCGTCCGCTGATTCGGGTGACGTGGTGCCCGGCGGCGATGACGACGAAGGGGTGTCCGATTCCGGCAGGCTCGGTGTCCAGACGCAGGAAGCCCTCGGTGTCGGGTTCCAGGACGGGGCCGTTGTCGATGACCGCGCTCCACGTACGCGCGAGGGTCTCACCGTTGATCGGCCAATCGAACAGGTCGAAGGTGACCTCGACATCCCCGAGGCCGGGGAGGACGAGGTAGCCGTGCGCCGACATGATCTCCACCATTCGAGTGTGCGTCGACCGGCCCGGTCCCGCCGGCGGCGGACCGGGCGGCATGGTGGTTCGGGCGCCTCGCGTACGAGGACGGCGACGGTGGCCCCGTTCCGGTGTCCGCTCGCACGCGTGGTGTGCGGGGCGGGCACGGCGGCGCGGGCACGGCGAAGGGCTCGCGGGCGGGAGGATGCGTTTCTCATCCGGCTCACATACGGCTCTCATGCCGCGTTCCTACGCTGCCGATGACCGAGAGGGACTCGGAAGGAGTCGACGGACCATGAGCCATGACCACCACGAAGGTCAACGCGTCAGCCGGCGCACCGCGCTGGCGGGCATCGGCAGCATCGGCCTGGGCGCGCTGCTCAGCGCCTGCTCGGGAGCGAAGAACGGCGGCAGTGCCCAGGCCACCACGACGACGGGCGCGACCGCCACGGTCTCGCCCCAGGCCGGCGCCACCCAGGACATCGACAAGCTGTTCGAGGGGGCGAGCACCTGCACTCTCACCCCACAGACCACCCAGGGTCCGTACTACTTCGACGCCGACAAGATTCGCGGCGACATCCGCGAGGACCGTGCGGGCACCCGACTGCGGCTGGCCGTCCGGGTCCAGGACAGTGAGACGTGCCAAGCGATCCCGAACGCGGTGGTGGAGATCTGGCACTGCGACGCGGCCGGCCTCTACTCCGGGGCCGAAAGCCTCTCCGGCGGCGGGAGCGGAGGCGGCCCGGGCGGCGGGGGCGGCGGTCCGGGTGCCGGCGCGCCCCCGTCCGGAGCGCCCGGCGGCGCACCACCCTCCGGAGCTCCGGGCGGTGGCGGGGGGCAGGGGGACCTCACGCCGCAGGACGACAAGCGTTACCTGCGCGGCGCCCAGGTGACCGACAACCAGGGCATCGTGCAGTTCACCACCATCTGGCCCGGCTGGTACCGGGGCCGTACCGTCCACGTCCACGCCATGGTGCACGTCGACAACGAACGCACGCTCACCACCCAGCTCATGATGGACGAGGCGCTCAACCGCGCCGTCTTCGCCAAACAGCCGTATGCCACACACACCGGTCGCGACACGTTCAACGACGGCGACAACATCTACAAGCCCACCATGCTCCTCGAGGTCGTCCAGGATGGCGACGGCTATCTGGGCGTGATCACCCTCGCCGCGGATCCCGACAAGGACGGCAAGTAGGTCCGGTGCCGGTGCCGAAGCGTCACCGCCGTCGACGGCGACGTTCTCGTGATCGGGGCGGGGTGGGACCGGCACGTCCGGGGTTCTGGTGGCAGGTGATGGTCGGGTGGCGTGAGAATGGAACGTCACGAAGGATTCCGTGGCTCGGGGAGGCAGGGCGGGCCGAGGATGCGGGCGTCGCGTGCCGTCGAACCGGACGACGAGATCCCCCCTGACCTCGCCGCGGTGCTGTTGGACGCGGAGGGCAACGTCCTGTTGTGCAGCCCGTCCGCGCGGAGGCAACTGGGTGATCCGCTGCCGCCGGCCGCTGCCGAGGCGCTGCGTGCGGTGCCCGGGCGCGGGCCGGGCGCGCGGGTGACGATCCCGGGCGTCCTGGGGCCGGTGCACGCCCGTTCCCTGACGACGCCGTTGTCCGACCACGGTCCGGACAGGTCGAACCTCGTCCCCAGCGCCCGACTGGTTCTGCTGCTGCCGGTGCGGCGCGCCGCCGGCAATGCGCGGGACCCGGAGGTCCGGGCCCGCGAACACCACGAGTTGGCGCACGCGGCGGCGGTCGACATCGGCGCCAGCCTCGACCTGGGCGAGGCGGCCCGAGCGTTCGTCGACGTGCTGGTGCCGGACTTCGCGGACCTGGCTTCCGTCGATCTGACCGAGCCCGTCCTGCACGGGGACGAGCCGCGCCCCACCGGCGAGAATGACCTCGCCCTGCTGCGGGTCGCGGTCGCCACCCTGCCGGGCACCCGCTGGCCCGCCCCGATGCTGGGCGTCGGCGACCGGCTGCCGCGGTTTCCGGAAAGCCCGATGCTCGGCCCGCTCGCCGAGGGCGTCCCCGTCTGCGCCACCGACATGGCGCAACTGCGCGCGTCCCTCAACCTGGATCCGCAGACGCTGGACTCGATCATTCCGGCGGTGGCGTCCTCGTCCATGGTCGCCACGCTGCTGGTCCGCGGACTGATCCTGGGCAGTATCACCGTGTGGCGCACCGGTGACCGACCCGCCTTCGACGACCGCGACGCGACCCTGCTCGCGGAGATCGCCTCGCGCGCCGCGCTCAGCGTGGACAACGCGCGCCGCTACACGCGCGAGCACCGCACCGCCGTGGCCCTGCAGCGATCGCTGCTGCCCCGGCGGGTCAACCGCACCGCGGCCGCGGAAACCGCCGGTACATACCGTCCCGCCGAAGGCGACGCGGGGGTGGGCGGCGACTGGTTCGACGTGATCCCGCTGTCCTCGATGCGCACCGCGTTCGTGGTCGGGGACGTGGTCGGCCACGGGCTGGGCGCCACCGCCGCGATGGGGCGCCTGCGTACCGCCGTGCAGACCCTCGCCGACCTGGACCTGGAGCCCGACGAGCTGATCGGACACCTGGACGACCTGGTGCTCAGCTACTGGCCCGAACACGATCCCGACGACGCGACCGCGGAACTCGCCGCACTCGGCGCCACGTTCCAGTACGCGGTCTACGATCCGATCGGCCGTACCCTCGCCATCGCCAGTGCCGGACACCCGCCGCCGCTGGTGCTGCGCCCGGGCGCGGAGCCGCGGTTCGCCGAGGTGCCGCCGGGACCTCCGCTCGGCGTCGGTGGACTGCCGTTCGAGGCCGTCGAGATCGAGCTTCCGCCCGACTCGCTGCTCGCCTTCTACACGGACGGGCTCGTCGAGCGCCGCGACGCCGACCCCTCCGTGAGCCTGGACGAATTCGCGGCGGTCGCGGCCGAGAACCGGGACCGGCCGTTGGAGGCCATCGGCGCCGCGGTGCTGGCTCGCCTGGACCCGCCGCGTGACGACGACGTCGCGTTGCTGCTCGCGCGTACGCGCGGCGTCCCCGACGACGCGGTGGCCCGCTGGGAACTGCCGGCCGACCTCGCACAGGTCGCGCACGCCCGGGAGCTGGTCACGAGCAAGCTCGCGGACTGGGGCCTGGAGGAACTCGCGTTCACCTCCGAACTCGTCGTCAGCGAGTTGGTCACCAACGCCATCCGGTACGCGGGCGGCCCCGTCGGTCTGCGGCTCATCCACGACGGCATGCTCGTGTGCGAGGTCTCCGACCCCAGCAACACCCAACCCCGGCTGCGCCGAGCCCACGACACCGACGAGGGCGGCCGCGGCCTGTTCCTGGTCGCCCAGCTCACCGCCCGCTGGGGCAGCCGCTACCACCGCACCGGCAAGACCATCTGGACGGAACAACCGACCACCTCCGCGCGCCCGACCGCCGCGCCGTCCGAGGACGACCTCCTGGCCGCCTTCGACGACGGGTGAGCCGGGCGCGGGCCCGGAGGCGGCTCCGGGCAGCCCCGCGTCGGGGTTGGTGGATTCGGCCGCGCGACCGGGCTGCGGTGGTTCGCCGCTCGGGGCCGATTCGGCGAGCCCCCGTGTGGGAAGCGTGTGGGGCGTGTCGGTGGGGCGCGCGGACGGGCGCTCAGCGGGTGGATCGGGTGAGCGGCCGGGCCGCCGGACCCGGTCGTACCGTCACGTCACGACGCGTCGGAACCGGGTGCCCCTCGGCGCATTCGACGACGACGCGAACCGGCGCGCCGCAGTCGCGGTGCCGTACGTCGAGCATCGGCCCGGCCGGATCGGCCCAGTGCTTTTCGCCGAACTGCTTGAGGGCCAGCAGCACCGGCCACAGGTCCCAGCCCTTGGCGGTGACCCGGTACTCGTTGCGCGTGCGCGCTCCGGGCTCGCGGTAGGGCCGGGTCGCGAGCACGCCGCCGGCGACCAGTTTGCGCAGCCGGTCGGTGAGCACGGCCTCCGACAAGCCGACGTGGCGTCGGAAGTCGTCGAACCTGCGCACGCCGTTGACGGCGTCCCGCAGGATCAGCAGCGACCACTTCTCGCCCACCAGGTCGAGCGTGCGCCGGACCGGGCAATCCGCAGGGTCGATGTCCAGCCACTCCAGGTCCATGGGAGTAGTGTGACACCTGGCTTCGGAAATCGAAGCCAGTCGGTGTCGGCAGCGGCGGCGCCGGTCACCTCGCACACGGACAACCCGTCGCGCCACGGCACGGCCGGGAGGGAAGCGGAGGACGGGCATGGGCAGGTCGCGGACGTATACGTGGGACGACCCGGCGATCACGGCGGCCGCCGCCGCGTCCATGGCCGGCCTCGATTTCCTGAAGGCGATGATCGCCGGCAGGTATCCGGGGCCGCCGATAGCCGCCACCCTCGACTTCACGCTCGACGAGGTCGAGCACGGGCGCGCGGTGTTCTCCATGACGCCGGGCGAAGAGCACTACAACCCGATCGGGAGTGTGCACGGCGGCGTGTACGCGACCCTGCTGGACTCGGCGGCCGGCTGCGCGGTACACACGACGCTGCCCGCGGGCATGGCGTACACCTCGCTCGACCTGTCCACGAAGTTCCTGCGTCCGATCACCTTCGACACCGGCCGGATTCACGCGGTGGGCCGGGTGCGCAGCCAAGGCCGCCGCACCGCGCTCGCGGAGGCCGAACTGCTGGACGCGAACGACCGTCTGCTCGCGCACGCGACGAGCAGCTGCATGATCTTCCCGCTCCCGGGGGCGTGACCGCGCGCGGGCAGGCCGGCAGGGGGAGGATCCCGTCGGGGACCGGGGCTTCACGGTGCGATGCCGCGCCGGCAACCCTTGTCTCCCTGTCGGCGACCCGCGCCGGTGATCCCTGGCCGGTGATCCCGCGCCGGTCCTCCCGGGCGGATGTGGCCCGGCCGGTCAGACCACGCCGAACGAGCGGGCCAGGTTGAGGCTGTCCTCGTAGGTGACGAATCGGGTGATCAGGCCGTTTCGCACCGTGAAGCGGAAGGCGAACGGGGAGACGAACAGGTTGCCGGTGGTCACGACCACCTGTCGCATGTAGCCGAGGGCGACCGCGTCCTCGCCCTCCACCAGGATCTGGTGGATGGCGAATTCCTCGGCCTTGAGATGCCGGGGAAGGATGTCGAAGAAGTCGGCGACCTCGGCCCGGGTGGTGCGACGACCGATCCATGGCACCTCCTCGGCGCCGTAGACGTCCCAGTCGACCTCCTCGGCGACCAGCTCCGGCATCCGCTCGAAGTCACCGGCCGCGGCGCGGCGGAAGTACTCCTCGACGACTGCCCTGGTTTCGCTCATGTTCCGACCTTCCTTGGAAAAGCACGTGCCGAACCAGGCACCTGCCGCAACGGAGTTCGTGCCGCACAGGCACCTGCCGCCACCATATTGGATCGCTCAGTACAAAACAAACGCCGCTCACACCGACGCCGGGGAGCGACAGGTTCCCGACTCGCGCGGCAGTGGCCGGGCCCGTCGGAGAGAGTGAGTCGCTCGCCCTCAGGGGGAGGGCGAGTCGGCCTGCGCGCCGGCTCGCCTGCCGTGCGGCAGTCGGGAATCGCCAACTCTTCTTCGAAGGCGGGCAGTTGGAGCAAGCCGATTTGACTGTGGGGAACGTGCGTGATTGTGTCCGTGAGCGTGAGCACTCACGAAATCCTCGTTGGGCGCATCCACCTGGATCTTCTCAGGTACGCCGGGTGTCTGTGTCGCGCTTCGCGCTGACCTGAGCCCTGGCCATTTTCGCGCGCCCCACTTGCCGACGCGCACACCTCGCATCCCGCCGCGGTCCGACACCCGGACCGATCGGTCCGCAACGAGGATTCGCCTCGCCGCGAAGTGCACGTGGCATGCCCACACACATCTCCTGACGCCGTCGGGTCGACCCGGTTTCCGGGCCGCTCCGCGGTGCGCCGAGACGTTCGCCGACGCCCGACCCCGTCACCCGACGCGTGTCCGTGGGCGGAAAAGGTGGAGGGCATACGGCAACAGCGCGGAGCACCCGTTTCGAGGACGATGCATGCGTACCGACTCCGTTGCCTCCGACAACTTCACTTCCCGATCGCCCGGTCGGCCCGGTCGGCCCGGTCGGCCCGGTCGGCCCGGACTGCCCGGACTGCCCGGGCCCGACCTCGACGGGTCCTCGGGTTCGCGGACCTCGGCCGCCGTGGCCGCCGCGGCTCGTTCGCACCCGTCGACGCGATCGTTCCTGGACTTCGTGCTCACCGCGGTGGGTGACCGGGAACTCGTCTCCACCCTGCGGTTGCACCCCGAGCGACGCACCTGGTCGCCGCTGCCCGTTCCGGGCGGTCGCCAGGCGTGGCTGATCGGTTGGCCGCCGCGTTCCTCCACCGGCTTTCACGACCACGGCGGGGCACGGGGCGCGTTCGCGGTGGCCCGTGGTGAACTCGCCGAGCAGGTCCTGCGGGTACGGAGCCTGCCCATCGTGGTGGGAGGCGCGGTCGAGGTGGAGCCCCGGCAACCGCGAGCGCGGCTTCTGCGCGCGGGCCGAGGGCGCGCCTTCGGCGCCTCGCACGTGCACGACGTACGCAACCCGTCCGATGCCGAACACGCGATCTCGGTCCACGTCTACAGTCCCTCGCTCCCGTCGATGCGCCACTGTCTGCGAGCCGGCGACCGGCTCACCCTGACCACCGTCGAGAACGCCCGGGACTGGTGACGACGGTGGTGGGGAGGCTCGGATCCGGCACGGGTGTGAGTGCGGGGGCGGGGGCGGAGGATCGGCCTCGGCGTTCCCGGCCGTGGTGTCGTGTTCTCGCATCCGCTACACGCTGTTGCCATCGCCGGAGCGGGAGCTGTAGCTGTCGTCCCTTCGACGCGTAGCCGCCTCCGGAGCGGCCTTCCCTCTCGACTTCCGCCCGCCCGACACGACGCCTCGCCGCCCGCCCGCGGTCGAGGGCCTTCGTGTCGGCACGCGGGCGACGCCATCGTGCACCGACTTCCCGTGCTGCCGTGCGCCCCGGCGCCGTCAGCCGATTCACCGATCGGATCACTCCGCAATGAGCGCTACCACCACCAGACGTGGCCCCTCACCGCACACCGACATCATCGTGCTGGCCGCACTGCCGGCAGCCGCCGTACTGGCCTGCTGCTGGCTCTGGTCGGCGGCATTCGTCATCACGTGGGCGGACGGCAGCCGGCCGCGTCCCGCCGCCTTCCCGCCGAGGTTCGTCCTCGAATGGCTCGCCGGCACCTACCCATGGCCCGGCGTGCCGGCGACGCTCGTCGCCGTGGGGGAGTTGTGCCTGGTGGGCGCGGGTGCGGCCGCCCTGATCCGCGCTCGCGCCGCCCGGCCGAGGGTGGATCGCGCCGCCCGGTACCTGGCGCGGGCCGGCGACCTGCGACACACGACGGCTCGCGCCGCCCGCGCGAGGGCGCTGCGCATGGGCGTGGCCCGCGATGCCGGCCCGGGACTGCTCGTGGGACGCACGGTGCGCGGCAACCGGGAACTGTGGGGATCGTGGGAGGACATGCACGTCGACATCTGGGGACCGCGCACGGGCAAGACCGCCACCAGGGCGATCCCGGCCGTCGTCGCCGCGCCCGGGAGCGTCGTCGTGACCTCGAACAAGCGGGACATCCTGGACGCGACGCGGGGCGTACGGGCCCGCGGGGGCCCGGTCTGGGTGTTCGACCCGCAAGGACAGGCGGGGGAACCGGCGTCGTGGTGGTGGAACCCCCTGACCTTCATCGGCGACAACGTGGTGAAGGCGGTCGTCCTCGCCTCGATCTTCGCGAGCGTCAATCGCAGTTCGCATGTCCGCAGCGACGGCTACTTCGAACCCGCCGGACAGGATCTCTTCGGCCACCTCATGCTCGCCGCCTCCATCGACGACCGGCCCATCACCGACGTGTACGGGTGGCTGACCCGCCCCAACGACGACACCCCCAGCCGGATCCTGCGCCACCACGGCCACCACACGGTGGCGAACGCCGTCGAAAGCGTCCATCAGGCCCCCTCCGCGCAACGCGCGGGGGTGTACGGCACGGCTCTGCAGATGGCGTCGTTCCTGTCCGCGGCCGAGGTCACCCGATGGGTGACGCCGAACGAGGACGCGTCGCGCCCGCAGTTCTCGCACAACGCCTTCGCGTCGACCGTGGGCGGCACCATCTACCTGCTGTCCGAGGAGACGAACAAGATGGCCGCCCCGCTGGTCCTGGCGCTGACCACGGCGATCGCCTACGCGTCGGAGGGTGTGGCGATCGAGAGTCCCGGAGGCCGACTGCCGGTGCCCGCGGTGTTCGTCCTGGACGAGGCGGCGAACGTCTGCCCCTGGAAGGAACTCCCCACCATGTACAGCCACTACGGGTCGCGCGGCATCCTGATGATGACGATCCTGCAATCCTGGGCACAGGGCGTGGCGGTCTGGGGCGAGCACGGCATGGCCAAGCTGTGGGGCGCGGCGAACGTGCGGGTCTACGGCGGCGGCGTCGCCGACACCCGCCTCCTCGGCGAACTCGCCAGTGCGGCGGGCATGTTCGAGCCGGCCACCACCAGTACGTCGAGTACGTCGCCGGCCCTGTGGTCCCAGTCGACCACCCGGGCGTCCCGCCCGGAATCGGTCCTGGACATCGCCGATCTCGCCGCGTTGCCGCGCGGTCGCGCGCTCGTGCTGATGAGCGGCACCCGTCCGGTCCTGGTCAAGACCGTGCCCTGGTGGGAGGGCCCACGTGCGGGCGCCATCCGCGCCTCGCTCGCCCGCCATGCCCCCACGGGGTGACCGGTCTTCGGCGGCCCCCGCCGGGCACGTCGGCGGCGGGACGACGATGGCCCGGCCACCGGATTCACCGGCGGCCGGGCCATCGCGGGGCGCTGTCCGAGGAATCGTCAGCCGCGCACGTACAGCGCCGAACGGCCGGCGTACCGGGCCTGGGAGCCCAGTTCCTCCTCGATGCGGATCAACTGGTTGTACTTGGCCGTGCGGTCCGAACGCGACAGCGAACCGGTCTTGATCTGGCCGCAGCCGGTGGCCACGGCGAGGTCGGCGATCGTGGTGTCCTCGGTCTCGCCGGAACGGTGCGACATCACCACCGTGTAGCCCGCCTTGTGCGCGGCGTCGACGGTGGTCAGCGTCTCGGTGAGGGAGCCGATCTGGTTGACCTTGACCAGGATGGAGTTGGCCACCCCGTCACGGATGCCGTCGCGGAGCCGGTCGACGTTGGTGCAGAAGACATCGTCACCGGTGAGCTGGCACCTGTCGCCCAGCACGTCCATGAGCAGCTTCCAGCCCTTGAGGTCGTCCTCCCCCATCGGGTCCTCGATCGAGGCGATCGGGTAGCGGGAGACCAGACCGGCGAGGTACTCGGCGTGCTCCTCGATGGAGCGCTCGACGCCCTCACCGGCGTAGTCGTAGACCCCGTCCCGGAAGAACTCCGAAGAGGCCGGGTCCATCACCAGCGTGATGTCCTCCCCGGGCGTGTAGCCGGACTTCTCGACGGCGTCCACGACGAACTGCAGCGCCTCGTCCGCGGTGCTCAGCGAGGGAGCGAAGCCGCCCTCGTCGCCCACCCCGGTGCTGTGACCGGCGTCGGACAGGGACTTGCGCAGGGTATGGAAGACCTCCGAGCCCATCCGCACCGCGTCGAAGAAGTTCTCCGCGCCGATCGGGGCGATCATGAACTCCTGGAAGTCCAGCGCGTTGTTGGCGTGCGCGCCGCCGTTGATGATGTTCATCATCGGTACCGGCAGCAGCCGTGCGCCGGCGCCCCCGACATAGCGGTACAGCGGCAGCCGGTGCGCGGCGGCAGCGGCCTTCACGGTGGCCAACGAAGCCCCGAGGATCGCGTTGGCACCGAACCTGCCCTTGTTGGGCGTGCCGTCGAGGCCGATCATGGTCTCGTCGACCAGGGCCTGGTCCTCGGCATCGAGTCCGACAAGTGCTTCGGCGATCGCACCGTTGACGGCGTCGACGGCCTGGCGCACGCCCTTGCCGTGGAACCGGGCCTCGTCGCCGTCACGGAGCTCGACGGCTTCGTTCGCGCCGGTGGAGGCACCGGAGGGAACGGCCGCACGGCCCAGCGAACCGTCCTCCAGCAGGACGTCGACCTCCACTGTGGGATTGCCCCTGCTGTCGATGACCTCGCGTCCTACGACACGGCCAATCGCAGTCATGTTCTCTCCTACTGTCGTCGGCTGCACGCACGTCAGTCCGGGTGACGTGATGCCGGTGGTCCGACGGCTTCGTCGCCGCGCCTCGCCATCCACCCTATCCAGGCCGGTGAATGGAGATCACGCAGCGGTCGGGGAGGCGCTTTCAGGCAGTCGGAAACATGGCAATTCGTGATTTTTTCGGTGCCGGCGATCGCTCGTCGGTCGAGGGCGTGTCGAGCGCGCACCGCCTCGTTCGGCGTCGCGTCGACCACGTTCACACGCGAGCTGCCCGTCTCGGCTTCGACAAGGGACTCGAGCAGGAACCCGAGCACGATGCCGATTCACGGCGTGGGGTGTTGGCCGGCCGGAATCCCGGCTGACGCGATCATCGCGGGGTTTCGGGGGAGCGTGTCGCCGAGGCGGTCGCGGACCCAGGCGGCACCGACCTGTGCGTCACGACCGTACGCCATGGCCGGTGCGATACAGGCCTGGATCTTGCGGGCGGCCTCGTCGAGGGTGTGTTCAAGACTCGACCGATCACGTTCGGCGGCCTCGCGCACGGACTTGATCACGTTGGGGATGAGCACCGTCGACTGCGTCGCGGAGACCGCCGCCATGGCGGTGGGAAGGTCGCGCTCGATCCCGGACGTTCGGCCGGCGTCCAGGCGACGGTCCCAACCGAAGGCCAGATCGGCGACCTCGTCCATCGTGCAGTCGAGCTTGACCGCGGCACACGCGAGGTCCTGTACCGGGTCGCCTTCGGTCACGAACTGCAGGTCCAGCAGGCAGACTCCGCTGCTGCGCATGCCACCGTCCCGCGGCACCGGCCGCACCAGCATGTTGTCGTAGTGCAGGTCGTTGTGCAGGATGCCGGGGGTACGCGGGGTGAACGCGGCGGCTCGGTCGCCCAGGTCGTCCAGGAGGGCGTCGTCGATTCCGAAGGTGGCCGTCCGACGCAGTTGTTCCTCACTGAAGCGACTGCGGCGCACGGTTCGCGCGCGGTCGATCATGGCCACGGTCGAATCCACGTTCTGGTGGCGTCGCACCTCTCTGGGGATCCGTATCGTCGTGAAGTCGGCCAACGCCTGGGGCAACCCCTGGAGGAGCAGTCGACGAACCACGGAGCCGGACGGATCGCGGTCCCTCCGCGGGTGGATCCCGAACTCGAAACTGGTCACGATCAGCTTCTCGTCCTCGTGGTGGAACAGCCGAGGAGTGAGTCCCGGTCGCTGCCCGTTGGCGATGCGGAGCGCCTCCGGCGTCGTCACGATCGGCTCGGCCTGCAGGACGGGATGCGTCGGACGGTAGTTCTCGCTGGTCCGTTGCCCGACCACATAGCCCTTCGTGGTCAGTGCCACGACCCCGGTGCTGAAGGCCCCGCGGACGGGGGGCCGGCCCGGAAGCGGGAAGTTCCGCAGCCCCGCGCTCTCGTACGCGTCGGTGAGCACCTTCGCGTACGAAGTGGGAGTGCCCTCGCCATGCGGGAAATCGGCAAGCGAGTCGTTGACCGGCATGCCCAGCAGGTGGCGGACGATGTCGATCTCCGGTGGCGAAAGGCCGTCTTCGGGTGCGGCCGGCCCCGGTCTCACCACTGCCCCACTCGCCGGGTCCGGAGCCGCGGCACCCGGCTGCCACAGCGGCCGCGGCCGGCCGTGCTCGCCGCTGCTCCGGCGCTCGTCCGGCGGCCCCGGCGCCACGGCCGGGGCATCGGCCGCCCGAGGTCCCTGGCACGGCTTGCCGCGAACACCCGCATGACCGTTCATCCCTCCGAACTGGGGAACCGGCTCTCGCGAGACGCGAGAAACCGGAGGAACTGTGCCATGGAAAAGGCGGCGGGGAGAAGTGACCGAACGGGTGACTCCCGCTGAGAAGACGCGCCCGGACAACCTGTGCGGATACCTCGAGCAGTTGCGCATCCGGGCGCAACGGGCCCCCGGGACACGGAACTCGGCGCGGTGTATCGCCGGCCGGGCGTGCGCGGTCCGTGTCTCGCCGCGCGTGTCGTCGGGCGGAGGTGTCGGGAGGCCGAGCCACTGGACGCACGACCATTGCGTACTTTTGTCGACCATGAAAGATGACACGACGGTGCCGGAACCACGGGCGTTCGGCGAGCGGCGGTGGTGGCTGCCGTCCGCGGTGGTGGACGAGCTCGATCCCGACGCGGGTGGACAGGGCCGATCCCGCCGCACGGCCCGTGACTGGATCGTCGACGTCTGCGGTTTCCTGGTGGCCGTCGCCATCGGCTTCGCCGCCGCCGCCTCGCTGCAAGAGGAGTCGGATCTGCCACGCGGCCTCGTGGTCGCCGACCTGGCGCTGGGCGCTCTGGCATGTGGCGCGGTCTGGTTTCGCCGCCGGTGGCCGTTGGGTCTGGCCGTCGCGATGATCCCCGTCGGTCTTGTTTCCACCGCCGCGGGCGGCGCCGCGCTCATCGCGCTGTTCACCCTCACGGTGCACCGTCCCTTCCGGTACGTGGCCTGGGTGGGCGGCCTGCAACTCGCGTTGATCCCGGTGTTCTACCGGCTGCGTCCGGATCCCGATCTGTCGTACCTCGGCGTCGTCGTGTTCGCCGTGCTGCTGACCCTGTCGGTGATCGGCTGGGGCATGTTCGTACGCGCCAAGCGGCAACTCATGCTCAGCCTGCGGGACCGGGCCCGCCGCGCCGAGGCGGAGGCGCGGTTGCGGGCCGAGCAGGCGCAGCGCCTCGCCCGCGAGGCCATCGCCCGCGAGATGCACGACGTCCTCGCGCACCGGCTGACCTTGCTGAGCGTGCACGCCGGCGCGCTGGAGTTCCGGCCGGACGCGCCGCGCGAGCAGGTCGCGAGGGCGGCCGGCGTCATCCGGGAGAGCGCCCACGAGGCACTGCAGGACCTCAGGGAGATCATCGGTGTGCTGCGCACGGGCGATGCCGACGATCCCGGCGGTCGGCCCCAGCCGACGCTCGCCGCGCTGGACGGACTGGTCGCCGAGTCGCGCGAGGCAGGCATGAGGATCACGCTGGCCCACGAGGTGACCGACGCGGAGACCGTACCCGCCTCCGTCGGCCGTACCGCCTACCGCATCGCCCAGGAGGCGCTGACCAATGCCCGCAAGCACGCCCCCGGAGCCGAGACCGCGGTGACGGTCGCGGGCGCACCGGGCGAGGGCCTGACCGTGTGCGTGCGAAACCCGGCGCCGCCGGGCGAGGTGCCGCACGTGCCGGGCTCCGGCCAAGGCCTCATCGGCCTGACCGAACGCGCCACCCTGGCCGGCGGCACCCTCGCCTGCGGCCCCACCCCGGACGGCGGCTTCGAGGTACGCGCCCACCTGCCCTGGGGCTGAGCGCGGTGCCGGCATCCGTTCGAGAGGGGTGTGCCGCGGCTCGGGAAAGTTCCGCGGCGGGTTGCGACGAGTTCGTGTCGGTGCGCGGGTCTACGTTTCGAAAGCACGGGACACCACCAGGATTCGAGGAGCTTGTCATGACCGGGAACACCGCTCTGGCGACCACGATGACCGACGACGGCGACGGTACGGTCACCTTCGTGCGTGAGTTCGACGCGCCGTGTGAGGAGGTGTTCGCCGCGTACACCGACCCGGATCGGATCGTGACGTTCTTCGCGCCCGAGGGGCTGTCCGTGCCGCGCGAGAGCGTCACTCTCGAGCCGCGGACGGGTGGGCGCTGCGAACTCACCATGGTCATGGGCGACATGGAGATTCCTTTCAACGGCGTCTACCTTGACGTCGTCGCACCGCACAGGCTCGCCTTCCACGTTCCCGGGGAGGCGATGAGGCAGGAACTGACCCTCACCGACCTGGGCGAGGGCCGTACCCGTCTGACCCTGCGCCAGACCGACGTTCCCGAGCAATTCCGGGGCGAGGGCGCCCACTTGGGCTTCGACTCCAGTTGGAACCTGCCGGCACGGCACCTGGCGGCCTGACGAGGCGGGCTCTGGGCCCGAACCACTTCCGCATGTCGGATTCCCGGGGCTGGTTCGACCTCTCCACGCACTGAATCCTCCCGCGCCGGGTTCCGCCCGGGCGTGGGGTGGCGGTGTAGGCGGCCGGGGCTCGGTGCTCTCGATCGATTTCGGCGACGATGCCGACATTCGGGTGAACACCGGGTCGTGGTCCGGCGGTCCTGGGCGTCCGCGCGAGATGTGGTGGGGACACTGTGCGGGCAGGGGCGAGTGCCGTGCCCGTGGATCGCGTCGTCCGGGAGCCGCAAGTGAAGCTGACGATTGCCACCTGGAATGTGGAGAACCTGTTCCTCGCGGGGGAGGCCGACGGCCCGAAGGACGAAGCGGCCTACCAGGCGAAGTCGGCCTCGCTCGCGGACACGATCAACCGCCTCGCGCCGGACCTGCTCGGTCTGCAGGAGGTCGGCAACCCCGAGGCGCTGGACGCGCTGGTCGACCTGTTGGACGGCCAGTGGCACACCGCGCTGTCCGCGCACCCGGACAAGCGTCGCATCCGGGTCGGGTTCCTCAGCCGCAAGCCCCTCACCGTGGTCGCCGACGTCACCGCGTTCCCGGCGGAGTTCACGCCGCTGCAGACCCAGGACACCGGGGTGCCACAGAACGCGATGGGCCGCGGCGGCCTCGCGGTGAGGCTGACCCCGAAGACCGGGCACACCCTGCTCGCGGCGGTGTGCCACCTCAAGTCGAAACTGCTCACCTATCCCGGCAATCGACACAGCCCCCGCGACGAGGGCGAACGCGCCCGCTACGCCGCCTACGCGCTGTGGCGGCGAGGCGCGGAGGCCGCGACCATGCGCGCGCTGACCGACGGGCTCCTCGACGGCGACGGACGCACCCGGGACGTGGTGGTGATGGGCGACCTGAACGACACCCCGCAGGCGGCGACCACCCAGATCCTGTACGGACCGCCCGGCTCCCAGATCGGCACGGGCGGGTTCACCAAGCCCGACAACGGCGACGCGGCCCGGCTGTGGAACCTCGCCCCGCTCATCCCCGAGAAGCAGCGCTTCTCCCGTGTCTTCGAAGGACAAGGCGAACTCATCGACCACCTGCTGGTCAGCCACGCGTTGCTCGCCCGCGTCGATACCGACCAGGTCTTCACCGGCGCGGACGGCCCGCTGCCGTCGGTCAACGGTCAGCCCGGCGAACGACGAGGCGCACCCGGCTCCGACCACGCTCCCGTGGTCGCCCGCCTGGACTACTGACGGCTCACGTCGCGGGTCCGGCTAGCCGGCCGCGTCGATCGCGGTGATTCCGAATCCGTGACCGATGAACACCGTGCCCGCGCCGGCCGCCAGGACCGGGTCGACACCGGCCGCGGTGGACGGGACCGGGAACGGGTGCTTCCACCGGGTCGCCCCGGTGGCCGCGTCGACCGCCCACAGTGTTCCGGCGGGGTCGACGACGTACACGTTGCCGAAGTCGTAGCGAACCCGGACACTTTCGGCCGTGAACACCGGCTGCCTCGCGGACCCGCCGGGTATCGAGCTGCGCCAGCGCGGCGCGCCCGTCTTCGCGTCGAGGCAGTAGAGCGTGGTCTGCGTGGTGGCGAAGACCGCACCGCCGTCGGCGTCCGAGGCGCAGTCCGTGAAGACCTCGCCGGCCGCGGCGGCGGGGAAGGCCCACACCTGCTTTCCGCTGCCCGGTTCGACGAGGTGGACCCGGTCCGCGCAGTAGACGAAGCCGTCGCCCGCCCAGCACACGGGGACCCGGCGGTCGCGCGGAACGGCGTACGCCGACGACGACACCGGCGGCAGGGCCTTGGTCCAGCCGCGCGCGCCCCGGCGCGTCGCGTCGAGCGTCATGAGCTGCCCGTCCGGGCCCCGTCTCCCGTCGCCGTGCACCAGCAGGTTCGGGCCGCGCGGGGGCACGAACAACCCGGAGACGTCCTCGCCCACGGCCTCCCACAGACCGGTCCGGGTCGCGAGGTCGACGGCCCACACGAACCTGGAGGCGGGCGCCCCGGAACCGACGACCACCCGGCCGACGACGAAGGCGGTGCCGTCGACGACGCCGGCCACGCCGTGGGGGAACCATTCGCGACGTGGGATCGGGAGTGTCCACAGTTGCGTTCCGGTGCCGGGCTGGACGGCGCTCAGCACGTTTCGCCCGCCGCCGGTCACGCTTCCGGTGAGGTAGGCGGTCTGGTCGTTTCCGGCGGCGAAACCGTCGTTCTCGGTCCACTCCACGGCCAGGGGCAGGGTCCACCGCGGTCTGCCCGCGCCGGTGTCGAACGCGTCCCGCCCGTTCGTGCCGGAGGCGATGACCGAACCGCCGTACACGGCCAGGTCGGTGATCGGGCCGCCGGCCGTCGCCGTCCACTTGGTCGCGGCCGCGGGTCCGTCGAGCACGCCCTTCCGGCCGGTGGGCGCGGGCAGCGGGGGGTGCGGAACGATCGCGGGCGGTGCCGGGGCGGCGGGCGGTGACGCGGATTCGGAGCGGGCTGCGGACGGTGTCGCGGCCGCACTCTTCTTGCCCGAACCGTCGTTCCGCGACAGCAGGACGGCCGCCGCGCCGCCGGACACCGCCACGGCCGTGCCCGCGGCCAAGCCGAGGATCAGCCGCCTGCGCGAGGGCTGCCGCCGGTCCGGCGCCGGCGGTCCCGGTGGCGGGTACATCCCGGGCGGCGGGGGAACGGACGACACGGGCCGGTCGCTCGACCGCGTGACCGTGTGCACGGCCGGATGTTCGGTCCTCCCCTCGCTCGCCGCGCCCGAGGAGGCCGGCAACCCCGTCAGGACGTCGGCCGCGCGGCCGATGTCGCGCGTCAGCGCCTCCGGCAGCCAACTCGGGGTGTCCGGGTGGTCCCCGTCGCGGCTGACGAAGTCGATGAGCGCGTGCGGCGTCGGACGCCGCGCGGGGTCCTTGTCCAGGCAGGCCGCCACCATGTCCCGGATGGAGGACGGCAGCACGGTGGTGTCGGCCTGATCGCCGACGACGCGCCTGAGCACGGCGGCGGGCGGGCCTTCACCGAACGGCCGTTGCCCGGACGCGGCGTACAACATCGTCGAGCCGAGCGCGAACAGGTCGCTCGCCGCGGTCACCGGCCGTCCCAGGGACTGTTCGGGCGACATGTACCCCGGCGATCCCACGATGGTGCCCTCCCGGGTGAAGGAGGTGGCGTCCAGTGCGCGGGCGATGCCGAAGTCGATGACATGGGGGCCGTCCAGAGCCAGCAGCACGTTGCCGGGCTTGAGGTCGCGGTGCACCACGCCCGCCGCGTGGATGCGGACCAGCGCCTCGGCCAGCCCGGCCAGCAGCATGCGCAGCGACCGCTCGGGCAGCGGGCCGTGGCGCCGGACGGCGTCGGACAGCGACAGGCCCGAGACGAACGCCGTTGCCATCCACGGTGGGTCGCCGTCGGGGTCGGCGTCCACGACCGGTGCGGTGAAGGCGCCGGACACCCGCCGCGCGGCCGCCACTTCGGCGCGGAACCGGTCCCGGAAGTGCTCGTCGGCGGCGAAGTCGGCGCGGATGACCTTCACCGCGACGGCGCGTCCGGCGGCGGAGCGACCCAGGTAGACCTTGCCCATGCCGCCCGAACCGAGCGGAAGGAGCAGGACGTACGGGCCGACCCGCCGCGGGTCCGAGGCGTCGAGCTGTTCCATGGCCGGTAGCCATCACCTTCTTGTTCGTGAACACCCGGGCAGTGGCGGGGGGTTCGAGTACGGTTCGCGGATTGCCCGGGCCGATCGCGCCGGTCGTGTGGCGGGTCGGCGGCTACGCCCCGCTCGCGGCGACGACGACCAGCGAGGTGTCGTTGGCCCCCCACAGCCGGCCGCCGCCGACCGCCGTGAAGGGGACGTTGATCGTGTTCTGGACGGGGTCGGTGTACTTCCACCGTCCCTTGCCCGTCTCGGCGTCCACGGCCCACAGGTTCGCCCGGTCGTCCGCCACGTAGACGTTGCCGTCCGCGATCCGGATCCCGGCCGAGGCCGAGCCGCGCTCCTCGAGTGAACCGCTTCGCGGCGCGGTGGCCCACTTCGGTGTTCCGGTCGCCGCGTCGAGGGCGACGAGACCGGAGGCGCAGGTGACGTAGACGGTTCTGCCGTCCGGGCTCGCGACCGGCCCGCCGAAGGCGTCGTTCCCGTTGGGGGTGGCCCTGAAGGTCCACCGCGTCCTGCCGCTGAGCGGGTCGACCGCGGTGAGCGCGGGTCCCGCGTACACGTAGGCACCGCCGGCGAAGCACGCCGTCGTGCTCCCGAAGGTCGAGAAGGAGCCGCCGGGCACCCGGTTTCGCCAGCCACGCCTGCCGGTCGCCGGATCCAACGCGACCACCTCGTCGTCGAAGCGGCCGAGGTCGCCGGCGCCGCCCGCCAGGATCATCGTCTCGGAACTGGGCGGGACCAGCAGCACCACCTTCAGATCGTCGCCGGACTGCTGCCACAGCGTGCCGCGCGTGCGTGTGTCGACGGCCCACACGAAACCTTGCTGCGACGTGCCGGGATCGGCGCTGCCGGCGACGATCACGGTGTTGCCGACGAGTCCGGCGACGCTGCCCAGGGACCAGCCGGCGACCGGGGCCGGCACCGACCAGCGGAGCTTTCCGGTCGCGATGTCCACGGCGTGCAGGCTCAGGACGTCCGCGGACGCGACGGACCCGAAGAGGTAGAGGGTGCCGTTGTGCACGACCGCGGGCCGGTCCCAGGGCCTGCGGACGGGCTGTGCTCCGATCGACGCCCAGCGCACCTTGGCGTCCAGGGCCAGGCCGGTCGCGTCGAGCAGGCCGAAACTGACCAGGACCTCGTCGCTCAGGACGAGGCCGGTGCAGGCGGTGGCGAGGTTCGGCATCTTGCGGACGACGGCGTCGGGTGCGGTCAGGGGCGTCGTCGCGAGGCCGGGCGGGGCGGTCGGGCCGGACGGGGCGGATTTCGGATCGGGGCCTGCCCCGGTTTTCCGGCCGGTGTTCTCGGCGCCGCCGCCCCGTGTCGACAGCAGGGCGGCGGTGACACCCCCGGCAACCGTGAGGGTGCTCGCGGTGCCGATGAGCAGGGCGCGGCGACCGATCCCGCGTGGGCCTGGAGCGGGGGCTTGCGGCGATGGGTGGGGTGGCGCCCACGGGGAGGTCGGGGGTATTCGCGTGGGTGGGGGCGTGGGGGCGGTGAGGATCGACGTGCGGACCGCCATGATGTCGGCGGTCAGCGGCGCGGGCAGCCAACTTCCGGCGGTCACGTCGGCGCCGTGCTGTTCGATGTCCGCGACCACCCGAGCCGGATCGGGCCGCGCGGCGGGATCCTTGGCCAGGCAGCGCAGGATCAACGCGCGAAGCGGCTCGCCGAGTCCGGCCAGCGGCGCGTGGTCCGGCTCGGTGCCGGCGACGCGGAACATCAGCGCGGCGGCGTTGCCGGTTCCGAACGGCGGCAGCCCCGTCGCGGCGAAATACGCGGTGGCGCCCAGCGAGAAGACGTCGCCGATCGGCGTGAGCGGCTGTGCCAGGGCCTGTTCGGGCGACATGTAGCCGGGCGAACCGACCACCGCGCCGCTGCGGGTGTGCGAGGTGCCCTCCGCCGCGCGCGAGATCCCGAAGTCGATGACGTGTGGCCCGTCGAGCGCGAGCAGGACGTTCGAGGGCTTGAGGTCGCGGTGGATGAGGCCGGCGGCGTGCACGTTCCCGAGCGCCTCCGCCAGCCCGGCGACCAGCATGCGCAGCGACGCCTCGGGCAGCGCCCCGTGCCGGGCGACCGCCGCGGACAGGGATACGCCGGGCACGAACGCCGTTGCCATCCAGGGGATCGGGCCGTCGGGGTCGGCGTCCACGACCGGGGCGGTGAAGGCACCGGAGACCCGCCGGGCGGCCGCCACCTCCTGGCCGAAGCGTGCCCGGAACACCGGGTCGTCGGCGAACTCGGGACGGATGACCTTGACCGCGACGGTATGTCCGCCGGCCGAACGGCCCAGGTACACCTTGCCCATGCCGCCGGCACCCAGCCGGCCGAGCACGGCGTAGGGCCCGACCCGCCGCGGATCGGCGGCGCCCGACAACTCCATGGTTCCCCTATTCAGCGGCAGCACGTCACCATACCCACTCGATGATCTTCGTGTGCCGCCCCCGCCGCGCGCTCCGGGCGAGCCCGCGCGTCACGGTGTCGGGCCGCGCGAGCGGGCGCTGTTCTCCCCCGTACCGCCCCCGCGCGGGTGTGCGTGAGGGACCTCGCGACACGCACCGCGACCTCTCCCGGCCGGCCTGATCCGGCGGCGGACGACGCACGGCGTTCACGGCGCGGCCCGGACGCGGGCTGCCTGGGGGAGGGACGTCGTCCAGGGCCTCTCACGGAGCACCAACACGACCGGGAAGACCTCCGCGGCCTGGTGCTCGGCCGTCGGGCGCTCGGCGTTTTGCTGCTAGCCCCGGCCCTGGTTCAGCACCAGTTGCCGGACGGGGCGTACCGCTCGGCCCAAGTGGGCGCAGCGTGCCTCGAAACCCGGAGGAAGCCACGTGCCGCCGAGTAGCCGGGGGTGCGACGGGAACGCCGCCAGGGCCGCCAGGGCGAACATCAGGGACGCCCACGGGGTGGTGACGCGCACGCACACGTACCCCTTGCCGTACATGTCGTGGTAGCGGGCCTCGAAGATGCCGGGCTCGGGCAGGTCGATCTGGTCGAGACCGGTGAAGCCCAGGCTCAGTGGATTGCGGGGATGCGCGAGGTACGCCGACAGTTGCGTGATGGTCAGTTCGCCGCCGCCGTCGTGCACCCAGCGGGGGACGGTGTCCTGCTGCGCACGCTTGCGGCGCGCCGCGTTGCCCAAGGCGTTCAGGGCCAGCGCGCCCACCACGAACCCCGGCTTGCCGATCGCGGCCACGCCGGTGCTGCGGTAACTGCCGTTGCCCACCGCGCGCAGCCTGAACTGATCCCCCGGCCCGGTCGCGAGCACGCGCTCCCCGGCGTCGATCCGGGCCGTGCTCGCCACCAGCGGGCGGCGGTGCGCTTGGCCGGTGACGGCATCGGCCACGATGTCGCAGGTGTACCAGAGGTATTCGTCATTCTGCGTCCACCCGTCGGCCGGCTGGGAGTCCATCCGGTTCCTCACGCTTGTCCCCTTGCCCGGCGAGCCCCGTGCCGCGCCGCGCCTTCGAGTCTAAGCGTGCCCGATGGACCGGAGTTCGAGCCAGACCCTTGTCCGGGAACTGCCCGGGTCGGCCGGGCCGGTGGCCGCACTCCGGTGCGGGGAGGACCGGGCGGGCTCCTGGCGGCTTGCGGCTCACCGCCCGCCGGGGCGTCGCGACGGTCCGGTATTTTCCGCGCATGGGACGCAAACCGAACCCCGAGCGGCGACCGGAGATCCTGAGCGCGGTCGTGGACGAGCTGGCGCGTACGGGACTCGGCGACCTCTCGCTGAGACCGCTGGCGGGCGCACTGGGGGTGAGCACGTACACGCTGACGTACCAGTTCGGCTCCAAGGAGGAACTGCTGCGCGCGGTACTGGAGTTCGTGGAGGCCGAGCAGGCCGCGACGGCGCGCGGGGCGATGGCGGACGCCGACGGTCGGGTGGGCGCGGTGGTCGCGGCGTACTGGGGTTGGGTCGCGGAGCCCGCGCATCTGGCGCGCGTACGACTGGTGTTCGAGGCGTTGACGATCCCGCGCCTGAAAGAACTGCTGCCAGGGGATGTCCGGGCGCGGCTGATGTCCGCGTGGGTCGATCTGCTGACGGGTGACCTGGTGCGGGTCGGTATGGAGCGCGAGGAGGCGGAGGCGGAGGCCACGGTCGCGGCGTCGGCGCTCGCGGGCATGCTGCTCGACCTGCTGGCGACCGGGGACCGCGAGCGTCTGGACCGGGGTGCGCGGCGTCTGGCGAGGCGCCTCGATGATCTTCAAGTCGCCGGCGGGGCAACGTAGTTGGTCGGAGATGCGGCATTGCCGATTGATATGACGGTCGTTATGTTAATCGGTATGACAATGACGCGCGCACTCTCGGACGGCACCCGCACCCCCTCGTGCGGTTCGGACGCCACCGGCCGCACACACGCCTCCCGTTCCGAGACGTTGCGCTGGGAGGGCATCGCATGGGCCCTCGTCGGCGCGGCCTGGACGGCCTCGGCGTGGCCCGGGTTCCTGGTCGACTGGGGCGGCGGTCCGGCCGCGGTCGTCGCGGGGTTGGCCATGGTCGCCCTGTTCGTCGTCTGGCACGCCCTCGCGCACGGCACGCGCCTCGGCCGGGTCGGCGAGCGCGTGCTGCGGGCCCGCGTCGGCCGACGCCGCAAGTCCCGTGCCCACCTACGCGCCACGGTGGTCGTGGACACCGTGGTGATCGGCGGCTCCGGCGTCCTGTGGTGCGTCGCCGCACGCGAGTTCGCGTGGTCCGAGGCGGTCACCGGCGGCGCCGCACAGGTCGCGGCGGGCGTCGCGTTCCTGGTGTGGGGCACGTTGCACGCCCCGGCGGTGCGGCGCGTACGCGGCGGCGCGGCCGACGCACCCGTCGTCAGCCGCCGGGTGTTGGGCGCGGGCCCGATGACCGTCGCACCGGCAACGGAGCCTCAGGCGGCGGCCCTCGACGACGCCGACGCCCGGCACCGCAAGGTCCGCATGGGCCGCCTGCAACGCTGGGTGCTCAACCCGCCGATGCGGGCACTGGCGTGCTCGGGCGTGCTCCCCCACCACGCGGTGTTGGAGACGACGGGGCGGACCACGGGGCGTCGCCGCCGGACGGTGGTCGGCGTACGCCGCGACCCGGACTCCGTGCTGTGGCTGGTCGCCGAGCACGGCCCGCGGGCGGGGTACGTCCGCAACCTGATGGCGGATCCCCACGTACGCGTGCATCTGCGCGGGCGTTGGCTCCCCGGCGTCGCGGCACTCGTGCCGGACGACGACGTGGAGGCTCGCCTTGCCGCGTTCCCGACCCGTCACGCGCGGACGCTGCGGAAGTTCGCCACGACTCCGGCAACCGTCCGCGTGGACCTCGCCCGCGCGGCCTGACGCGCGGCCCGGTCCGTCGTCGCGCGGCATCCCGTGTCGTCGCGGCGAGGGCCCAGGCGACGGTGATCGCCGTCAGGGCTGGATCGGGTCCGCGGGCGCCCCGCCGAGCACGACCGTCGCGGAGGAGCGATCCAGGTAGACACCCGCCCCGTTGTACGACCACCGGCCGTGTGCGGGTACGAGCGAGCGCAAGCCGACCGGCATCTTCGGTATCTCCGGTTCGCCGGTCGGCTGCCATGGCCCCCATGCCTCCGCGGCGGTGGTGTCCGCGAGACGAACGACGCCGTAGTACTCCCAGTCGTGCGGTCCCGGCACCGTCAGACGTGCCGTGTCGGGCGGCCCGAGAGCCTGGGTACACCAGTCGGCGGAAACCACCGGCCCCAGCCTCGGGAACGCCGCCGACAGGTCCGACGTGCTCGAACTCAGCGGTTCACAGCGGTGGGCCGCCAGTTCGGCCTTCTCCGCGTCACCCGTTCCGCTCCCGACGCCGCACGCGGCAGCGAGCAAACCGGTCGCCACGACGAGCGCCGCGCCGGCTGCTCTCCACTCGATCGTCGGCCTTGTCTCGCCCATGTGTCGATCTCCCCGCCCTTGACGTCACGTCGACGTTCGAGTCTGACGCCGAGGCCTCCCCGGCACATCCGACTTCGTGCGTACTTTCACGCGCGTCGCCGGGCGATCTTTTCGGGTGTACAGGCCGTCGGCCCGCGTGGGAGCCGGGGCTACAGCTCTCGGGTGCAGTTCTCCAGGTACGGGTCGTCTCGCCAGAGGCAGATCTTGACGGTGACGGCACGGTTGTTGATGACCGTCGGTACGGCCGGTGTGCGCACGTAGTCGCGTTCCTCCGTGGGAAGCGCCTTGCGGCACTCGTGCCATGCGGTTTCGCCGTCGAGCCGCCACAGCAGGCGTACGCCGCCGGAGTGCGGGTCGTGGTCGTCGGACCCGGCCCGGCCCCAGTAGTACTTGCGGCCCTGGTGACTCAGGTAGCGGGCCGAGCCGTTCATGGTGTCGAAGTCCAGAGTGGGCAGGACCATCGTGGCCTGGCTGTCGACGAACACCGTCGCGGGGGATTCGATGATGCCGGCGTCGACGACACCGTCGCGGCAACTGAGCACGGTCGGCCCCGACTCGGAGACCGGGTCGATGCGCTGTGTCGCGATGGATCGCGCGTCGGCGGAACTCGACGGCCTCGCGTCCGAGTCTCCCGAGGCGACCCACCACGTGATCCCCGCGGATGCCGCCGCGACGGCGGCGAACGCGGCAACGGCGGTGAGTCGAGACGTTCGGCGTCGTCTCGACGCGGTGGTCGCGGTGCCCTCGGGCGACGCGTCCGGCGAGGTACCCGACCCTCCGTCCGGTGAGGCATTCGACGATTCGTCCGGCGAGGCACCCGCCCCTCCGTCCGGCGAGGCACCCGCTCCTCGCTCCGGTGATCCACCCGCGGATCCGTCCGAGGGAAGGTCGGGCCCGGCAACGCCCCCGCCGCCGGCGGCCGGTTCGGTGACCGCGCCTGCGGTCGCACCCGCGAGCGGGCGTCCCGGTGGGTTGCCGGTCGGGTCGAGCGGACGGGCTTTGGCCGCGATCTCCGCCCTCCTGCGGAGCGCGTCGGCATGCCGGGCCGCCGCCGTGTACGTCCGGGCCTCGGCGTCACCGAACTCCTGTCCGGCGATGTGATGGCAGGCGCGGGCGACGGCGAGGACCAGGTCGACGTTGGCGACGCGGCCGGGCCTGCCCTTCAGGGCCTGGTCGATCGGGTTGTGGTCCGGGCCGTCCGTCGGTGACACGGCCAGGTCGTACAGGCGTAACTCGATGACGACCGCCGCGATATGACGCAGCGACCCGGGACGCCGGGGTTTGACGCTGCCCTTGCGCGGCTCGGGAACCGCGCCGTGCGCGACGGCGCGGTTCTGGGCCTCTCGCAGCAGACGGGCAACGTGTTGTTCCGCCCGCACGGCAGCGGCGTGGGCGGACACTTCGTCGTCGGCGCTTGTACCGCTCGTATCCCCGGCGACGTCCGCGTCCGCGGAACCGCCCGTACCGGTGTCGCTCATGCTCGAGTCCCCGTCCCATCGCGTAGGCGAGCACCGATTCTGCCGCAGGTCCGCGCCCGATCTGTTTCGATCCGTCGCGGAAGACACATCACGCCAGGTCACAGACACGTGGTGGGGGCGATGAACGGCCTCTCCATCACTCGATCGTGGCAAGCTCCAGATCGGTTGGACTGCGGACGGGGCGTCGCGGTGTGCGGCGCCACTCCCCCTTCGTCCTTCCTTCCTTCGCTCACTGTCGGGCCGGCCCTGTGCCGCCACCTGTTCTGTTCGCGTGCTTTCGCGGCCCTTGACGAACTCGGAGAAGCCGTGCGGTTGATGTCCAGGAACGTGGCCCTCGCCGGTGCCGTCGCCTTCACTCTCACCCTCGGCGGGTGTTCGGGCGACGGGGACGGCGCGGAGGAGCGCCGCCCGGCCGGCGCGAACAGCGATGCCCCGACCGCCGGGGACGGCGCACCGGGCGGCGGTGCGACGGTACGCAACGGCCCCGCGTACGCCGGGCCCGCGCTGCCGGGTCTGACCGACAAGCCGCTCTGGTCCGCGGTCGGCGGCAAGAACGGCGCCAAGGTCGACATCTCGACGGGCAAGGTCACCGGGCCCGCCGAAGCGCGGATCGTCGGCAACACGGTGGCGCTCGTGCGTACCGAACCGGCCGCGAACGCGCCCAAATCGACACCCGGGCCCGGTGCCGACAGCATTGTCGGGGACTGGAACACCGTGGAACTGCGCGACGCCGAGAGCGGCGCGGTCCGCGCGACCGTGAACCTGCGCGGCCGGGTCGTGGTGGGAACGTGGGCAGGCAGTCCGGTGCTGTACGCCGTCTACACCGAAAAGCTCGAGTCCGACGGGTTGAGCACCGCGAAACGCACCACGGTGTGGCTGGCACTGGACGAGAACGGCCGTGAAGTGGGAAGGGTCGCGCTTCCCGAGGACGGCGACGCCGACACCACGGAGACCGTCGTCGACGGATGGGTGCTGCGTAGCGTGCACGACGGCTCCAAGGCCACGGTGAACGCGCGCCCCGCGCAAGGAGGTTCCGCGGGTGCGACGGTCGAGCAGAACATCGCCGACTTCGACGGCGGCAAGGACAGGCAGGTCTTCGGCGGCCTGCTGTTCTCCTACGACAAGGCGGACAGGGACGGTGTGAAGCACCTGGTTGCCACCGACATCGCCACCGGGCAGCGCAAGTGGACGACCGCGAGCGTACGCAGGCCCGCCGGCACCCCCGAGGCGTCCACGACCAGCGCTCACGCGCCGGCGATCGTACGGATGATCGATGGCGACAAGATCGTCATCGCCTGGGACGCGGGCTCGAAGGGCAGCTTCAGCTTCGCGACGCAGTGGGGGCTGTACGACCTGGCGACCGGAAACCTCGTCCACGAAGGACCGCGCGTCGCAAGCGGCTACTACCGCGCGATCGTCGACCGCGAGGAGTCGCTGATGCTCGTCGCGGCCGGCACCGGCAGCGAAGTGCGAAGCACGGCATGGGACTTGAGGACCGGTCGGACCGTGTGGCAGCAGCCCAAGGAGGGCGAGTTGCCGATCGAGTCGTTCGTGGTGGTCAACGGCGCCTTGTACGCGAGCAAGCGCGGCTACAGCCCCAGCGGGAGCATGAACGGCGACAATCCGCGCGCCGGCGATCCGCTCGTGGTCGACGCTCGGACCAGGAAGGTCGTGCTGCCCGAAGGGGTGCCGGGCGAGTTGTTCCCCAGGATGACCGCGGACGGGCACGGTGTGGTGAGCACCAAGGACGGCATCTTCGTCTTCGGTGCCAAACCGCTCGCGTAGACACCGGCGGGTGGTGCGAGTTGCCGACCGCCCGGGACCGGGACCGGGGCCGGCGCGGGGTGGCCGGCCGGTGACCGGGCCACTCGCCCTCGCGACGGATCGATCCGCGGCTTCACCGGCAGGTCACGCGCGGGGGGTGTGAGCCTGCGGGTGGCGCGGGGGCGGGCGCCGGGGCGAAGATCCGGGTCGGGTGTGGTTCGGCGAGGTGGGGGAGATGGTGGTCCAGTCGGCGGGGGCCAGGGGGCGGGTTCGGGGAGCGGTCAGCGGTCGTCGAGTTTGGCCAGGACGACGCCGCCGATGATCAGGAGGCCGCCGGCGGTCTGGGACGCGGTCGGTGCCTCGTCGATCAGCAGCCAGGCGAAGGCCACACTGGCGACGACTTCCAGCAGGGCGACGAACGAGGCGGTGCGTGAGCCGAGGCGGCGGCTCGCTGCGGTTCCCGTCGTGTAGGCCAAGGCGGCGGTGACCAGACCGAGCAGGAGCACCGGCAACCACCACGGCGTGCTGCCGGTCGTGTAGGAAGCCGGTTCGAGGGTGGCGCGCATCGGCAACAGTCCGACGGCCGCGAGGGCGGCGAGGGTGACCGTGCCGACCACGAGACCGGCGCCGGTCAGGGCCACCGGCGGCAGCCCGGTGTCGGTGTCCGCCGCGATGAGGAAGTACGCCGTCAGGCCCACCATCGCGGCGAGCGCCCAGGCCACGCCCGACCAGGCCAGGTCGGCGCCGGAGAGCAGGTCGACGGCCAGTACCAGGCCGACGGCTGCCAGGCCGGCGCCGGCCAGGGTGTACGGGCGCGGGCGCTGACCGCGACGCACCCACAACCACACCACGACGGCCGCCGGAGCGGTGTACTCGATCAGCAACGCGGGCGCGACGTCCATCGTGGCGACCGCGGAGAAGAAGCAGAACTGCGCGCCGGCGAGGCCCAATATGCCGTACACCAGCACGGTCGGCGCCTGCGCGCGCAGTTGCCGCAGGCGTCCGCGCAGGGACGCGACCGCGAACGGCGCCACGACGAGCGCGGCGATGCCGACCCGGGCCAGCACGATGGCGCCCGGGCTCCACCCGGACGAGAGCAGTCCTCGTGCCAACGACCCCGACATGCCGAAGGACGTCGCGGAGACGAGAGCGAGGAACAGGCCGCCGCCGAGGGCACCGGAGGAGGTGCGTACACGCAACGTGTCATCGACTACATGGGTCATAGACTATGACGGTAAGAGGGAAGATGTAAGATGTCAAAATGATTTTTGGTCATGACACCGAGTCCGACCTGCAGGCGGCCGTGGCGTTGGTCAACAGCGCGGAGGGGTCGGACACCCTGACCACCGTGCAGGAATTGGACTCGTGGTACGCCGAGCATCGCTACACCGGGCGCCGGGATCGCGATGCCGCCGAACTCGCGAGCATGCGCGGGCTGCGGCCGGTTCTGCGCGAGTTGTTGACCGCCGACCGCGACCACGCGGCGAGTCTGGTGAACACGATGCTCACCGACGCTCGCGCGCTTCCGCAGCTCGTTCGACACGACGACCAGGACTGGCATCTGCACGCGGTGTCCTCCGACGCGCCCCTGGCGACCCGCGTCGTCGTGGAGACCGCGATGGCCATGACCGACGTGGTGCGCGTCGACGAGCTGTCCCGCCTGTTCGTGTGCGCGGACGAAGGCTGTGGGGGCATCGTCCTGGACCTCACCCGCAACCGTTCGCGCCGCTACTGCAGCACCGCGTGCGCCAACCGCAACGCGGTGGCCGCCTACCGCGCCCGCCTCGGTGCACGCCGGCCCGCGGACGGGCCGAACACGGCGACCTGACCTGCGGTGCCCCTGCGGGTATGGGTCCGACGGCTCGCACGCACGAGTGAACGGTGCGGCCTCGCCGCTCGTCGGGTACGTCGCCGCCGGCCCTGGGCTGCCGGAAGGCCTACCTCGGTGGGTCGCGGCGGTGTGTCGGGCAGGCCGCTTCAGCGGTGTCGCCCGTCGGTCCGATGGCTCGGTCGTGAGCCGAACGCCCCCATCGTGCCTCGTTCCGCCCGAGGGCCGGGCCGCAGGCCGCCTTCGATGGCCGGGCCCATGGGGGGCGGAACGAGGACACGTTCGCGGCCGCTCAGTCGAGACAGAACTCGTTGCCCTCGATGTCCTGCATCACGATGCACGACTCGTTCTCGGCATCGGCACGCAGTACTTGTAGTTGCACCGCGCCGAGCGCGACCAGTCGTGCGGACTCGGCCTCGAGTGTGGCCAGGCGCTCTTCACCCACGAGCCCGGTGCCGGCCCGCACGTCGAGGTGCACCCGATTCTTGACGACCTTGCCTTCGGGGACACGCTGGAAATACATGCGTGGGCCCTCACCCGTGGGATCCATGCAGACGAAGGCCGCACCCCGGCGCTCGGGCGGCAGCGATTGATGGAAATCGTCCCAGGTGGCGAAGCCCTCCGGAGGCGGCGGTACGACGTACCCCAACACGTCGCACCAGAAACGGGCGACGCGCTCGGGTTCCGCGCAGTCGAAGGTGACCTGGAACTTCTTGATCGATGCCATCGGTCCACCGTAGCGGCGTGTGCCGGCCACAGGGAGCCCGGGCGACATCGCCGCGCGGGACCTCGCCGCTGCGCCGGAGCGGCGCGGCCATGGGTTCCGGCGCCGATCTCCGGTCGCAGGACGGGACTTGCCCGAGCGGCCCTCGGGTTGTGGATCACATGTGCACGGTGGGGGCCGCGTTCGGTTCGACGGTGGGGGCGCCGCGGCGGAAGAGCAGGGCCGTGGCGACCAGGCCGACGGCGAAGAACGCGGCGGACCAGCGGTAGGCGGTCGCGTAACTCTCCAGCGCCGCGCGGGCGAAGGTCTCGGGGCCGGCGCGATGGTCCGTCAGGTAGTCCGAGCCGGCCGACGCGGACAGCGTGCTCAGCAGCGCGATGCCGACCGAACCGCCGACCTGCTGCACGGTGTTGACCGCGGCCGAGGCCACCCCGGAGTCCTGCGCCCGCACGCCGAACGTGGCCGCGCTCATGCACGGCGCGATGACCAGCCCCACACCCGCGCCGAACACGATCAGGCCGGGCATCAGGTCGCTCGCGTACGCGCTGTCCAGGTCCAGGCGGGTCAGGTGGAGCAGGGCGAGCGCGGCCAGGCCCATTCCGGTCGGCACGATCGGCTTGGGCCCGAAACGCGGCAACAGGACGACGGTCGCGCCGGTCGCGGTGAGCATGATGCCGAACACCATGGGCAGGAAGGCCAGTCCGGTCCGCACCGGGCTGTAGTGCAGGGTCTGCTGCATGTAGTAGGTCAGGAACAGGAAGATGCCGAACATGCCGGCGCCGGCCACGAGCATGCCGATCAAGGCGGCGCCCCGGTCGCGGTCCAGGAGTACGCGCGGCGGCAGGAGCGGGTTGGCCACGACGGTCTGGATGCGGGCGAAGACGGCGAGCAGTACGACGGCGGCGATCAGGCAGCCGTAGGTGATCGGGTCACGCCAACCGGCGCTCTCCGCGTGCGAGAAGCCGTAGACGAGCGCGAACAGACCGGTGGAGACGGCCAATGTGCCCGGCAGGTCCAGCCGGGGGCGGTCGGCGGCGCGTTCGTGCCTGCCCAGCAGCAGGGCTCCGCCGACGATGGCGACGCCGGCCAGGATCAGGTTGACGTACAGGCACCAGCGCCAGTCGAGGTGTTGGGTCAGTACGCCGCCCAGGAGCAGTCCCACGCCGCCGCCCGCGCCGGCGACGGCGCCGAACACGCCGAAGGCCTTGGCGCGTTCGGCCGGGTCGGTGAACGTGGTGGTGAGCAGGGACAGCGCGGCCGGGGCGAGGAGTGCGCCGAAGACGCCCTGGAGGGCGCGGGCGGCGACCAGCACCTCGAAGTTCGGCGCGGCGCCGCCCGCGGCGGAGGCCAGGGCGAAGCCGAACAGGCCGATCAGGAAGGCGTTTCGGCGGCCGAACAGGTCGGCGATCCGGCCGCCGAGCAGCAGCAGGCTGCCGAACGCGAGGGCGTAGGCGGTGACCACCCATTGGCGATTGCCGTCGGAGAAGCCGAGGTCCTGCTGGGCGGACGGCAGGGCGATGTTGACGATGGTGGCGTCCAGGACGACGGTGACCTGGGCCAGCGCGATCACCGCGAGGATCCACCAGCGGCGGGGCACGGTGGCGGCAGTGGCCGGGTCCGGTGGCGCGACGGCCGGGGCGGCGGTGTTTTGTGGCATGGCGAAACTGCTCCTGTCGGGTGGGAGAGGACGCGCTTCGGGATCGGCCGGCGGCCGGCGGTTCAGTGCCGGAGTAGCGCCGGGAGGACGACGGCGTCGAGGTAGCGGCGCAGGTACTCCTCGTCGGCGATGCAGCCCTCGATCAGCGGTCGGCCGGTCACCGCGCCGATCAGCAGGTGTGCCAGCAGGCCCCTCGCCGGGTTGTCCGGGGCGACTTCGCCGCGCGCGACGGCGTTCGCGATCACCCGGTCGAGCACCTCCGACTCGGGATCGACGATGGCTTCCCGTACCGCCAGGCCGAGTTCGGGGTCGCCCAGGATGGCGTGCGCGACACTCGCCAGCAGCGCGGTGTCGGGGGCGGCGCCGTACGCGATCCGGTGCACGGTTTCGTACAGGTCGCCGCGCAGCGAACCGGTGTCCAGGCCGACCAGGGACGCGCCCTTGTTGTGCCGCAGCGCCGCCGCGACCAGGCGCGGCTTGCTCTGCCACTGGCGGTACAGGGTGGCCTTGCTGGCCTTGGCCCGCGCGGCGATGGCCTCCATGGTCAACGCGGCGTAGCCCGTCTCGCGGAGCAGGTCGAGCGTGGCCACGTACAACTCGGCCTCGCGCTCAAGGGTCAGCCGTGAACGCCGGCCGGAGGGCCCGGAGTCGGTGGTCCCGGTCGAGTCGATGATGCGCATGCGGGGGTACCTCGTCCGTGAATCAGCGAAACGACTTCGTTTCGCCAAAGCTAGAGGTATCGCTATCGAAACGCAACCGTTTCGATAGCATGCCGCCGGAACGCCGGTTCCCCGGCCGGGAATCGCGCGTCGTCGAGCCCACGCGAAAACGATGTTGTCGAGCACGCCCGAGACTCCGTCAGGTCTCGTGGCGGACACATCTCATGATCAATGTCATCTTGTCGATTCGATCGATTGAGAAATCTGACGCATCGTCATATCGTCACGCCGGTCGAACGGAATGATCGACTCCGGTGGGGACACCGGGTGTGCTCGGGCACGGACGCACACGGACAACCGGACGCACGGATCGACGGATCGACGGATTGCACCGACCGCACGGACCGCACGGACTTCAGGGGTGAGACACGTGGGCCAGGAGCTGCCCGAACCGGCCGCGCAGGCCGGCAGGATCCGAGCCGCAGGGGTCGAGCGCCGATTCGGTCGCGGCGCGAGCCGGGTGCACGCGCTCGGCCCACTCGATCTGGACGTCGACGCCGGAGAGTTCTGCTGCATCGTCGGCCCCTCCGGGTGTGGCAAGTCCACGTTCCTGCGGATCGTGGCCGGGCTGGTCAAGCCGACCGCGGGCCGGGTCGAGGTGACGGCGGCGACCGCGAACCCCGCCGCGATGGTGTTCCAGAACTACGGCATCAGCCCGTGGAAGACGGTGTTGGCCAACGTTCGGTTCGGCCTGGACCTGCGTCGGGTGCCCCGCAAGGAGGCGAACGCGCGAGCGCGCGACTGGCTGGGTCGACTCGGCCTCGCGGACTTCGCCGACCGCTATCCCGCGGCCCTGTCCGGTGGGATGCAGCAGCGCGTGTCGATCGCCCGCGCGCTCGCCGTCGAGCCGGAAATCCTGCTCATGGACGAGCCGTTCGCGGCCCTGGACGCGCAGTTGCGGACGATCCTGCAGGACGAACTCCTGGAAATCTGCCAGGCGGACAAGCGCACCGTCCTGTTCGTCACGCACAGCCTGGAGGAGGCGCTGGTGCTGGGCGACCGCGTCCTGGTGATGTCCGCGCGCCCGGGTCGACTGATCGCCGAGCGGGTACCGCCGTTCGCCCGCCCGCGTACCGGAGAGGTGCGCAGGTCACCGGAGTTCGCCGCGATGCAGGCCGAACTGTGGGAACTGTTGCGCGGGGAGGTCGAGACGACGTCCACCCGCGAACAGGAGACGGACCGGGAGCAGGACCGCGACCGGGACGCGAAGCAGGGCGGGAAGCAGAAGCAGGACCGGAAGAGGGACCAGGAGAAGGACAAGGAGGAGGTCGCGTCGTGACGGTCACCGTAAAGGAGAACGCGCCGATCCGGGTGCTGGTCCGCGAGCCGGGCACCGCCGAACGCGACCCCGGCCGGGCGCGGACGCGACGGCGGCTGCTGGAGATCGGCATGGCCGTCGCCGTCCCCGTGGTACTCCTGCTGTGGTGGCAACTCGCTGCGAGCCAGGGGTGGATCGACGACCGGCTCTACCCCGCGCCCTCGACCATCGTGGCGGACGGCTGGACCGACGCCACCGACGGCAAGCTGTGGCCGGACGTGTGGGCCACGCTGGCCCGGGTGCTGCCCGGCTACGCGATCGGCGCCCTCGGCGGATTCGTCGTCGGCCTCCTGATGGGTACCAACGCGCTGGTGCGGGCCGCGCTCGAACCCACCCTGGACGCCCTGTACGTGGTGCCCAAGCTCGCGCTCCTGCCGATCTTCATGACCATGTTCGGCCTCGGCGAGGCGCCGCACATCGCGCTCGTCGCGGTGACGGTGTTCTTCTTCGTCTGGATCGCCACGATGGCCGCGGTCATCGCCGTGCCCGACGGCTACCGCGAGGCCGGGGCGGTCTTCGGCGCCGGTCCCTGGCAGATGTTCCGACACGTGTTGCTGCCCGCGTCGCTGCCGCAGGTGATGGTGGGCCTGCGGATCTCGGCGGGCGTCGCGGTCCTGGTCATCATCGCCTCCGAGGGCATCGCCTCGCCCGACAACAAGGGCCTGGGCTATGTGATCTTCAATTCCCGCCAACTCTTCGACAACCGCGCGATGTTCGTCGGGATCATCGTGGTCGCGATCGTCGGCGTGCTCTTCTCCGAGCTGATCCGCTACGTGGGCCGACTGTGCACCCCGTGGGCACCGCGCGACCGCGGCCCCGGGCAGTCCTGACGCGACGTCACCACCCCGACGCGGCGCTGACGCGACGTCACCACCCCGGCCGGGCCGCCTCGTGCGCGGCCGCCCCGACCACATCTCGGCGCACCGACCCCGAAAGGCACATCATGGCGAGACGCGGATTCCTGACGACCACCGCACTGTTGGCGTGCACCACGCTGCTCGCCGGATGCGGCGGTTCCGCCGACTCCGGTTCGGACCGGGACAAGACCCCGCAGCCCAAGCGCCCGATCGAGGCGGTCGCGGGATGCGAGAACGCCTGGACCGATCCGGCCGACCTGGCCCCGACCCGCAAGCCCGCGCGCTGCGCGGCGGGTTCGCCCGCCGCCAAGCCGCTCGCGCAGAAGGCGAAGATCACCGTGACGGCGGGATCGTTGTCGGCGGAATACCTCGGCCCGCTGCGCACCGCGATCGCCAAGGGCGAGTTCGCCAAGGAAGGCCTGGACGTCGAGCTGAAACAGATGCCGGCCACCGACGCGATCACGCTGCTCGCCAAGGGCCAGGTGGACGTGCTGTATTCGGCGCCCGAGGCGGGCATGGTCAACGCGGTCAAGCAGGGCTTCGACATCAAGTGGGTCGCGGGCAACTACTCGGTGGCTCCCGCATCCAAGACCGGGGTCTGGGCCCGGGTCAAGGACGGCAAGACCGGGGACGCGGTCGACCTGAAGAACGCGCGCTTCGGCACGCTGGTGGGCAAGACGTCGGTGATCATGTACCCGATCGAGAGCGTGCTCGCCCAGCACAAGACCAAGCCCACCGACGTCTCCTTCCAGCAACTGGACGGCGCGGGCGTGCCCGAGGCGTTCAAGAACGGCGGCATCGACGCAGCCTGGCTGCTCGACCCGATCTGGAAGGACTTCGAGGGCAAGCCCGAGTACACCTTCCTGGGCGGTCAGCCGGTCGGCGAGCCGCTCGGCGGAATGCTCTACGGGCAAAACCTCCTGGCGAAGAACCGGGACGCCGGCGTCGCGTTCCTGCGCGCGCTGATCCGCACCGTGAACACGTACTTCGCGGGCGACTACAAGCAGGACCCGGCCTTCGTCCAGGAGTTGGCGACGACTCTGGGCAGCAAGCCCGAACTGCTGAAGTCCGTGCCCGCGCAGGTGGTCGACTGGGAGATCCGCGGCGGCACGACCGACCGGGTGCAGAAGATGTACATCGAGGGCAAGGTGGTCGAGGCGCCGGCGCTGCCGGAGGACAAGCTCGTCGACCGTTCCTTCTACGCGGAGGCCGTGGGCCACACCGGCCCCTGAGCGCCCCGGCCGCTCACCCGGGCGGCATCGGATCGAACGCTGCCTTCCCGCCCGGGCGGGCCGCGTTCGATCCGGGCCCCGGTGTCGAACGATCTCCCGCGGTTCGTCGGCGTCCCCGGGTCCCGCGGCGTCGATCGCGGGAACTGGCCGCCGATCAAGGGAGGATGCGGCGCTCGTTGATCAGGACGCGTCGGGTGCACCGACCGTCCTGGATGAAGTGCCATGTCCGGCACCGCGCGTTGCCGTCCTCGGAAAGATGGATCATCTCGTAGAAACAGCCCGAGGGGTCGTGGGTGTACGTCCAGGTCAAAACCGTGATCCGGTCGTCGACATCCCACGCGTGGCCGCTCATCCGCTCGGTGTCGAAATGGATCCGGCCGTCCTTGTAGGTGGCCGGGAAGAGGAACTCCTCGGAGCGGCCGTCGTCCCAGCGGTACCGGTTCGTCTGCAGGTACGGGTAGGCGCCGTCGTCGGGGAACGCGCACGTCAGGCGGGCGTGGTGCCGGTCGGTGACCGTGCCGTCCTCGTCGATGTAGACGTAGGTGCCCTCCCACTCGCCCTCGTGTCGGACGAGGGTGGTCATCTCTTCGCGGATTCCCATGCGAGCGCGGTCCCTTCCCGGTGGGTGTTCGGTGTCGAGGAGTGGTGGCGCGGTGGTGCCCGGCGGCGGAGCGTTCGCCGATCAGAGGGAGTGCCACCAGGGGTTCGCGGTCGTGGGTTCGTGCACGAGCAGTGATTGGCGTCGGAGGAAACGCTCGATGGAGGCGGCGCCCATCCGCGAACCTCCCAGTCCCGACTGCTTGAACGCGTTCTTCTCCCCTTCGTGCAGCACGGCGGTCAGCGCGGCGTCGTTGACGCTGATCGCTCCCGCCGACAGTCGGGCGCCCACGGCCGCGGCGGCGTCGACGTCCTTCGCGAAGACCGCCGCCGAGAGCCCGAAGTCGCTGTCGTCGGCGAGCGCCAAGGCGTCCTCGACGGTGTCGAACGGCATCACCGGCAGGATGGGGCCGAACGTCTCCTCCTTCATGACGCGCATGCCGTGGTCCACATCCGTCAGTACGGTCGCCCGAAGGTAGGTGCCTCCGGCGTGGGTTTCGAACGCCCCACCCGTGAGCGCCGTCGCGCCCTTCGCGTAGGCGTCCGAGAGGTGGTCCTCGATGACGGCCGCCTGCGCGGGATCGATGATGGGTCCGAGGCCGCCGGCGGACGGGTCCGGGTACGCCAGGCCCAGCCGGCGAGCCTTGTCGGCGAGCAGCGCCGTGAAAGCGGCGAACACCCGGCGCTGGACGTAGACGCGTTCGATGGACAGGCACGACTGTCCGGCGTTGGCGGTGCCGCCCCACAGGATCGCCGAACCGGCGTGTTCGAGGTCCGCGTCGGCGCAGACCACGGCCGCGTCCTTGCCGCCGAGTTCGAGGAACGCGGGGATCAGCCGCTCGGCCGCCGCGCGCGCGACCAGGCGTCCGGTGGGCACGCTGCCGGTGAAGGCGACGGCGTCGACCTCGGCGATCATCGCCCGACCCGTCCCGGCGGCGCCTTCGACGATCTCCAGAACGCCCGCCAGTTCCGGTTCGTGGCACAACGCGGCGCGCACGGCCGCGACGAAGCGTGGGGTGACCTCGCTCGGTTTGACGAGCACCGAGCAGCCGGCGGCGAGGGCCGGGATCGCGTCGATGAGGGCGAGCAGCAGCGGAAGGTTCCAGGGGCTGATGACGCCCACCAGGGGATGCGGCCGGTGGGCGCGACGGATGGTGATCCAGGGGATCTCCGAACGGCGCGGCGCACCCGGCTCCAAGAGCGCGGGAGCCCGGGCGGCCCACCGCCGCAGTCCCGCCACGGTGATGTCGAGTTCCATGCCGGACTCCACCACGCGGCCGGTGTCCACGACGAGCGCGGCGACGATGGCGTCCCGGTGCGCCTCGAGCCGGTCGGCGAAGCGTTCGAGTATCGCGGCCCGTCCGGCGGCGCCGAGCGCCAGCCAGTCCGGCTGGGCGGCGCGCAGGCGCGCGCAGGACGCCTTGAGTTCGCCGAGCGTGGGCGCCGCGAGGACGTGGTCGCAAACACCGGTGCGCGGGTTGCGCACGGGCACGTCGGGGTCCAGCGGGACACGGGCACCGGTGTCCGTCACACGCTGGTCGAAACGGCGTGGCGTGGACGACATCAGGTCACCACTCCCGCCTCGCGCAGGCGGTCCAGGGACTCGCGGTGGCGGGCCGCGAAGTGTCCGCGATCGGGAACGCCGCCGTCCAGGTCGTGCGGGCGCTCGACGTCGTGGCGGGCGTACTCGCTCGCCCACAGGCCGCACTTGACCCGGGCGAGGAGATTTCCCATGCCCGGGCGCGCCCGGTACCGGCGGAGCGCGGCAAGGTCGATCTCGGCGTTGGCGACCATGGACTCGCCCGGGCCGGCGGCGGCCACGACCTGCCCGGTGAACGCGACGATCTTGGACAGGCCGTCCGTGGAGGCGGCCGGGATCGCGGTCCCGGTGTGGCCGCCGGTGTTCGCCGAGACCACGTACGCGAGATTCTCCACCGCCCGCGCGGACTTGGCGACGTCCTTCGGCGTGGCCAACGGGCTACCGGCCTCGGCGGACGAGTGCACGAAGACCTCGGCGCCGCGCAGCGCCAGACTGCGCGCGAGCTCCGGGTAGAGGATCTCCTCGGAGGCGATGGCCGCCAACGCGCCGATGGCGGTGTGCGCCACCGGCAGGACGGCATCCGGCCCGTACACCTCCAGGTAGCGATCCCACACGTCGTACGGCGTCGGAGAGTACAGCGAGTGCAGCCGGCGGTATCGCAGTACGCAGGTCCCGGTCGGGTCGTGCACGGTGGACGCCTGGAAGTACAGGCCGGGGAAGTGCGGGTCGGTCTCGTACGCGTTGGCCGCCAGGAAGATGTCGTGACGGGAGGCGACGGACGCGAGCCCGGTGTATTCGGGGCCGTCCGGCGCCAGTGCCGCCTTGCGCGCCCACGCGTCGACGGGGTCGCCCATCGGGAAGCCGGTGAGTACGTACTCGGGGAGTACGACCAGGCGCACGTCCGGCCCCAGGAACGCGATGCTCGCGCCGATCTGCCCGTCGATGCGATCGATCGCGTCGGCGATCGCGGTCCGTGCGTCGGTGTCGTTCAACGCGTTGACGGCCCTGCACGCGGTCTGTAACGCCAACGCGCGGTACGCGAGCACCTGTTCGCCGTGGTTCACGCACTCTCCCGTTCCTCGGAGCCACCCAGCGCCGTCGGTGGGACAGCGTTCCGCCACGAGGAACGTAACAGTGCCCACCCGGGTCGCGCAGGTACAGAACGCGACATCCCCCCGCAGACGCTCCCACCCGAACTCACCTTCGACGGGGCATCACTTCGGCACCCTACCCGCCACCGAGTCGGTGAACTCGGCGGTGACACCGCAGAGGTCCCGCTCCGGTCCGTCGCCGACCCTGTACACGTTCACGAACGCACTCCCGAACGTCGTGGACCAGGCGATTTCGCAGGTCCGCTTGTAGCTGTTCGCGCGTATCGTGGGGGAGGGCAGCCCGGCCAACGAAATCGGGCTCGGCTCGGGCTCCTTGACCGTGTCGTCCGGGCCGTATTGATAGACGAGCATGATGTCCGCGGTCGCTCGGCGTTGGGAGTTGAGCAGCGTCCACGAACACACCATCCGTGAGTGTCCGTCGGGGCGGTAGGCCTGACCCGCGCTCAGGCCCCACCGCTCGCGCATGGCATCGTCGACCGCCGCACACGGCTCGACCGCCCCACCCAAGCCCACCGGCCCGGTCGGCGTGGTGGCGGTCGTGGGTGCGGCAGCCGGCGTGGTGCCGCCGGGCCGGGCGTCCGTCCGCGCCGGGGCGTCGTTGTCGTCCCCGCCTGCCGTCGACCGGATACCGATGGCGACCGCGGCAACCAGGAGAACCGCGATCATCACCCCGAGCAGGGCTCTTCGGTGCCTGCGTTCGGGTGCCGGCTCGCCGGAGTGCGGCACCGGGCGGTGGTCGCCCTCGACATCGGGATCCGTACCGACCACGTTCGCCTCCGCCGGGCTCGGGCGGGGCGCTCGCCGAGGCACGAGGTTCCGGGTCGGGGCGGCATGGAGGAGTGCGGCGGTCGGCGGGTCGGTCACCGTGTCGCCCGCGTTCGCCGGGTCGGTCACCGTGTCGCCGCCGTTCGCCGGGTCGACCGCCTCGGCAGCGTCCGCCGGGTCGGGCGCGTGCAGCGCGGCGGTGGCCACCCGCAGGATGGCGTGGGTCAGGGCCGGTGGCAGCCAGCCAGGGTCGCCGCCGACCCGGGTGGGCGGGGTGGGGAGCAGTGCGAGGGCCTGCCGGGCGGTGGGGCGGCCGGCGGCGTCCTTGGCGAGTGCGGCTCGGATCGCGGGGGCGAGCGCGGCCGGGCGTCGTCGAGGTCGGGCTCGCGGAGGGTCAGGTTGGCGAACAGCACCGGCAAGGTGTCGCCGGGGAACGGCGGGCGTCCGGTGGCCGCGTAGGCCAGGACCGCCGCGCACGAGAACACGTCGCTTTCCGGTCCGACGTCGGAGCGCTCGAACTGCTCCGGCGACATGAAGCCCAGGGTCCCCACCGTGTGTCCGGTCCGGGTCAGGTCGGTCGCCCCGGAAGGGAGGGCGATCCCGAAGTCGATCACCTTCGGGCCGTCGACGGCGAGCATGACGTTGGCCGGTTTCATGTCGCGGTGCACCAGCTCGGCCGTGTGGAAGCCCGCGAGCGCGGCGAACAGGCCGGCGGCCAATTCCCGGAGCGAGTTCTCGGGCGGCGGTCCGAACCGCGCCACCGCCTCGTCGAGCGGGATCCCCACCACGAACCGGGTGGCCAGCCAGGGGACTTCCGCACCCGGGTCGGCATCCACCAGCGTCGCGGTGAACTCTGCCGGCACGCTGCGCGCGGCCCGCACCTCCCGCTCGAACCGGCGCCGGAATTCGGGCCCGCCCTGCTCCAGCAGGTCCGGGTGCACCAGCTTCACCGCCACGACCGCACCACCCGGTTCGCGACCGAGGAACACTCGACCCATGCCCCCGGATCCCAATCGCCCCAGCAACCGGAACCGGCCCAACCACCGGGGATCCCCTGCGCGCAACGGCTCCATGTCCCACCACTTCCCGCCCGGACCACGCCGGGACGGCCGGGCCGTCCCCCGTGGACGGACGCCCCACATCACACCGGACCCGTTACGAAGCGTCAACCGAACGGATCCGGTCACGGCTGCGGACGCGGCGCGGCCGGACTCGTCGGCGTCCGGGTCGAAGGATGTGAAATGCTCGGCGAAGTTCGCCGGCACGTCGAGCAGTTCGCGCACCGGGCGCGATCGCAGCGCTCGATTCGACTGCCGCGCTCGCCGCCCGACCAACTTCATCGGTTGAAAGTCACGCTATGGTGGCGGAGCATCCCGCTCCCGCCGCACGACCGCGCAGTCCGCCCACCGCCGTGCCCCGCGCGCCCGCGAGGAGACATCATCGCCGTCATCGAGCACGTGCCCTCGAAGCCCGCCGGCGGGCCGACTCCCGCCCGGCGTGGACGAGTCCGCCTCGGGGCGGACGGGCGGACCGGATGACCGGCCGCTCGTGGCTGTACGTTCCCGGGGACCGACCCGCCATGCTCGACAAGGCACTGTCCCGAGGTGCGGACGCGGTCATCGTCGACCTCGAGGACGCCGTGCCCGCCTCGGCCAAATCCGCCGCGCGCGCCGAGGTCGCGCGATGGCTGACCCGGCAGGACCCCGAAGGGCGATGCGCGATCTGGGTCCGCGTCAACTCCGGTACGCCGGGCCTCGTCGATGCCCGTGCCGTCGTGGCGCCCGCCCTGCGCGGTCTGGTCCAGGCCAAGTGCGCGGGTCTCGACGAACTGCGCGCACTGCACGACGTCCTCACCGAGCGGGAGCACGAGACGGGCGTCGACGCGGGCCGGACCGAGGTGTCCCCGCTGCTGGAGGACGCGGCGGCGATCCTCGCCGCACCCGCCGTCGCCCGTGCGCCCCGGGTGACGCGACTCCAGGTCGGCGAGGCGGACCTGTGTGCGGACCTGGGCATCGAACCCGGTGACGACGAATCGGAACTCCTCGCGATCCGCTCCCGGATCGTCCTCGCCTCGGCGGCTGCCGGCATCGCCCCTCCGGTCGGCCCCGTGTCGACCGACTACCGCGACCTGGACGCTTTGCGCCGTTCCACCGATCGGCTGCGCCGCCTCGGCTACCGTTCGCGGGCGTGCATCCATCCCGATCAACTGGGCGTCGTTCATGACGTCTTCACTCCCTCACCGGAGGCCGTCGAGCGCGCCGCACGACTCGTCGCGCGTTTCGAGGCGAGCCTTGCCGCGGGACAGGCGGTGTGTGTCGGCGACGACGGCAAGATGATCGACGAGGCGGTGGTCCGCATCGCCCGCCGGACCCTGGCTGCGGGAAACGCGGCCTCAGGGGGATCGGCGTTCCGATGGACGGGACCGGCCACCGCCTGGTGAGCCGTCCGCTCCGCCGTTGATCTTCGAGGCCACTCCCTGGCACACCGTCATGCGCACGCTCCCGCAGCCCTGACCGACGCCCCGCCGTGGAGCACGATCCCGCGTTACGGCAACGGGCGGGTGAGCCAGACCACTTCACCGCTGTCTTCGGTGGAGACGCGGTCCCGCTCGAAGTCGAGTTTCTCCAGGACACGCAACGATGGTGTGTTCCACGCGCCGACGGTCGACCAGAGCCGCTTCCGCCCGGTCGCGACGGCGGCGTCGACCACCGCGCCGGCCGCCTCGGTGGCATAGCCGCGTCCGTGCGCGCGCCGGAACAGCTCATACGCGATTTCAGGCTCCTCCAAGGTGGAGCGGCCGATGATCAACCCGCAGTAGCCGATGAAGTCGCCCTCGTCACGGCGCTGGATGGGCAGCAGGGCGATCCCCGTGGTCTCCGTCGCGGTGAGCAGCTTCGCGATGGCGGTCCGGGTGTGCTCGACCGTGGGCGTCTCCTTGCCGCGTTCGGCGAGGAGGGCGCAGAACTCGGCGGCGTCCGACTCGGCCCACGGCCGCAGTATGAGCCGCTCGGTCTCGAGGTGGAACGACATTTTCGCGTGCGTGGACATGTCCCTACCCTGCCCCACCATTGATCACGAGCCACAGCCGGAGTACGCCGATCCCGATCGCCGCGGCACCTCGTCGGTCGGCACGCCGATGCACGGCATCCGCCCTTCGGGCTCCTCGCTGCGCCCTTGCCGCGGAGCCCGATGGGGATTGAAGACACGCCCTGGGCCCGGGCCGCCGCGCGGCGGTGGACGTCCCGGTGGGGGGCGAGCGGGCTCATGGGGTGAGGGACCGGTCAGGTGGCCGAGGGCAGGGAGTCCAGCCAGGTGGTCAGGACGTGGTTGACCTCGTCGGGGCGTTCCTGCTGGATCCAGTGGCCGCAGCCGTCCAGGAGGTGCGAGGAGACCAGGCCCGGCAGCGTGGACGGATAGGCGTCGATCGCGTCGGCCATCCAGATCGTGGAGGCGTCCAGGCCGCCGCCGATGAACAAGGACGGCTGCTTGATGGGGGCGCCGGCGTACGGGGCGAGGTCCTCCCAGTCGCGGTCCATGTTGCGGTAGCGGTTGAGTGCCCCGGTCATGCCGGTGCGCTCGAACTCCGCGGCGTACACGTCGAGGTCGCCCTCGGTCAGCCAGGAGGGCAGCCGACCGCTCGGGAAGCGGTCGCGCAGCCGCCCGCCGCCGCGGCTGACGAAGTGCGGGTCGGGTTCGCCCCGTGCCGGCATGGTGTCGGCGGACAGGGCCGCGAAGAAGCCCGCGAGCCAGCCGCGGACGTCGGGCTCCACCTCGGCCTCGGCGCGGCCGGGCTCTTGGAAGTAGGAGACGTAGAACTCCGCCTCGCCGCCCATTCGGGCGAACACGTCGGTGGGGCGGGGGCCGCCGGGCGGTGCGTAGGGGACGCTCAGCAGTCCGACCGCGCGGAAGATCTCGGGATGGAGCAGGGCGGAGCCGGCCGCGATGTTCGAGCCCCAGTCGTGTCCGATGATCACCGCCGCGTCCTCGCCGAGAGCGTGTACCAGGGCGACGTTGTCCTCCACCAGGGCGAGCATCCGGTAGTCCCGCGTCGCGGCCGGCTTGGAGGAGCGGCCGTAGCCGCGTACGTCGAGCGCGACCGCCCGGTAGCCCGCCGCCGCGAGTGCCGGGAGCTGGTGCCGCCACGAGAACCAGGACTCGGGGAAGCCGTGGACGAGCAGGACCAGCGGCCCGGTGCCCTGCTCGACCAGGTGCAGCCGGCCGGCGGGTGCCTCGATGGTGCGGTGGCGCAGGTCTGCGGCTGGTGCGGGCTGGTACATGGCCCCTCCTGGGGTTCCCGGGTGGCTGGGGTGACGCACCGATCATGCGATGCCGCGGCCGACCGACGCGACATCGCTTGCCATCCTGGCAAACTCGGAGGCCAGGGCGGTGGACGCGGCCCGACCGGAAGGGGCGAGGCGAACATGACGGACGACGACACCGCGGGCGCACTGGCGGCCATGGGCCCGCGGCTGCGGGCCGTGCGCGAGCGGCACGGTGCCACGCTCACCGACGTGAGCCGAACGACCGGCATCTCCCTCAGCACGCTGTCGCGCTTCGAGAACGGTCGGCGCAAGCCGACCCTGGAGGCGCTGCTGCACCTGGCCGAGATGTACGGCGTCACGCTCGACGAACTCGCCGGCACCGCGTCCGCCACGGCGGAGAGCGCGCGCAGTGCCCCGCCGCGGCGGCCCGGGCAGGACAAGACGATGTTGTCGCTGACCCGGTACGTCGGGGGCCTGCACGCCCACAAGCACATCCTGCCCGCCGACGGCGAGCCGCCGTCGCGCCCGCGACAGGTATCCCACGAAGGGTACGAATGGCTGTGCGTGTTGTACGGGCGGCTGTGGCTGGCGCTCGGCGAACACGACCTCGTCCTCACCGCCGGGGAGGTCGTGGAGTTCGACACCCGTACACCCCACGGAGTCGCCAACGCCGCACCCGATGGACCGGTCGAATACCTGATCATGTTCGGACCGCAGGGCGAACGCCTGCGCCCGCGCGCCAACCCGGCCGCCGACCACCGGGGGTGAGCGGCCGAGGTGGCCGCGTACCCACGGGTACCGCCGTCGCGGCGATGACGAGCGGCGACGCACGAGGTGCCCGGCGGGCTGCTCCCGCCGGCGTCAGCGAGTCCCGAGGAGGCCGGTTGGCTCAGTCGCGATTGCCGGGCGAGGCGGGCCGCCGTGCAATGGAAGCCGCCGCACGTATTCCGGCGGCGCCTTGCCGCCGGGTCGAGAACAGGGATGGCAATGCAAGAGACGCTCTACGTTCGAAGCATGTACGCGACGGGTGACCCGGCCAGGATCGACGCCGCGCTGGACGGGGTCGTTCGTGAGGCCCCGGGCCTGCTGTCCGAGAATGCCGGCTACCGCCGCTTCGGACTGTTCGCCGACCGTGATCTCGGCAAGATCGTGATGAGCTCGTGGTGGGAGACCGCCGACGCCCGCACGCAAAGCGACGCGCGTCTGCGCGAGCGCCGGATGGAACTGCTCCGGCCGTTCGCCGACACCGTGACCACGGACCAATGGGAAGCACCGTCGTACACGGCGATGCCCGACGTGCCCGACGGCGCTTTCATGCGCATGGGCCGTACGGAGTTCGACCCCGCCGACGCCGACGTGTATGTGCGGACCTTCCAGGACTTCGGACGCGCGAAGCTCGAAGCCATCGACGGACTCGTCGCGGCGGCACTGTTCATCGACCGCGCCGCCGGGCGGGCCGCGGTCGGCACACTCCACCGCGACGAGGCCGCGCTGGCCTCGTCCCGCGCCGCGCAGTCCGCGGTGCGCGGCGAGGCGCTGCGGAAGGCTCGGGTCACCCTGCGCAGCATCGAGGAGTTCGAGGTCGTCATGCTGCATCGGCGTCCGTCGTAAGCGCGTAGGGGTATGGCGCAGTTCGGCGACCCCGGCCCGGGCGGACGTGCCGCGGACTCGGGGCGTCCTCGGGCCGCGCGTGACGAGCCCGCGTCGCCTCGTTCGGCGTGTGATGGTCCTCGAGGACGTCGTTCACCGAAAGGCCGGACGGCGCGGGCGAGTTGAGACGTGCGCGATGGTGCGGCGGGGGCGGGTCGGGCATCGGGGGCGACGGGCGTCGTCCGCGGGCTCGCCGGGAGGGCGGCTTCGGTCATGGACCGTCGGTGATCGTATGATCGTGGCCGTCGGAACGGTTGTCGTGCCGACCACGGGTGTTGGATACACAACTGGATGTGGGCTGTCGTGACCTCCGCACTGATCATCGGCGATATCCAGCAGGGCATCACGAGCGGGTACCCGTTCGCCGCGCGCGTCGTACCGACGCTCACCGAACTGCTTCCGCGTGCCCGCGAGAGCGGTGCTCTCGTTGTGTTCGTGCACTTCGCCGTTCGGGGCAACGGGGCCGATCTGCCGCCGGGCAACGAGATGTTCAGGACGTTCCACGAGGCCGGGGACACCTTCCACGAGGGATCGGCCGGAACCGAGATCGCGCTGCCGGTGGTCGACGAGGACGTCGTCGTGGTGAAACGCCGGGCAAGCGCGTTCGCCGGCACGGATCTCGACCTGGTGCTCCGCGCGAGGGGGGTCGACACACTCGCGATCGCCGGAGTGGCGACCAGCGCGATGGTGGCCGCGACGTGCTACGACGCGGCGGACCGCGGCTACCGGGTGACCGTGCTCCGCGACGGCTGCGCCGACGGTGACGCGGCGATACACGACTTCTTCATGGACGCGGTCTTCCCCAGCCGGGGATTCGAGGTCGTGCCCTGCGCCGACTGGCCCGGAAAGTAGCGCCGCGCCGCGCCGGGCGATCCGCCGGAACCCGACCCGGTGACGAGCCGCCCGGCGTCCATCGGGCCCTGTCCGGCACGGAAGTCGCCGTGGAGTGGCGGTCGGTGTGGCCGCTTCCCCGAGTGTGGTTCGCTCAGGGCTTGCGAGCCGCGAGTCCGTAGCAGCCGATGTCTGTCGGGTCCGGGAGTTCGGTGTCGGGTTCCGGGTGCCACCGGGACACGAGTTCGACGCCCGGTTCGAGGAGTTCCCAGCCTTCGGGGACGAGTGCTTCGACCTCGGCGCGGCTGCGCAGTTGCATCGAGATGCCTGATTTGCGGTACACGTTGGCGCCGCCGCCGGTGCCGACCGGGTCGAAGTCGCCGGTCAGGTGGGAGAGCAACAGGTGGCTGCCGGAGGGGAGGCGGTGGGTGAGGCGGCGCAGGATGTCCGTGGGCTTCCGGTCGTCCGGGACGAAGTGCAGGATCGCGAGCAGCATGAGGGCGAGAGGCTGGTCGAGGTCCAGGGTCCGGGTGAGTGCGGGGTGGTCGAGAATCGCGTCCGGGTCGCGGACGTCGGCGTCGATGTACGCGGTCTCGCCGTTGGGGTGGCTGCTCAGCAGCGCGCGGGCGTGCGCGAGGACGATGGGGTCGTTGTCGACGTACACCACTCGGGATTCGGGCGCGATCCGCTGGGCGGCGTCGTGCGTGTTGCGGCCCTCGACGGGGATGCCGGTGCCGAGATCGAGGAACTGCCGGATGCCGAGCCGGGCGAGGTGTTCGACCGCCCGCAGCAGGAACGCCCGGTTCGCTCGTGCCGCGGTGCGCGCGTAGGGGACCGCGGTCAGGGTTTGCTCGGCGGCTTCCCGGTCGGGGGCGAAGTTCGTCTTGCCGCCGAGGAAATAGTCGTAGATGCGCGCCGAGTGCGGCCTGGTGGTGTCGATCTCCGGCGGAGTCCAGCCTGTGATGAGGGCCTCCTGCTCGGGTGAACGCTCAAAGGCGGAGTCCATCGGGTCGTCGCTCCCGTCTCGCGCGGCACCGGGGACGGGCAGGCCGCCCTCGTTCGGTGATCGCGTCCTGCAAACGTCATGCTACTCGGGGGACTTGCCCACCCGGCGGTCGCCCGCCGTGCCGGAGTCGGGGCCACCGTCGTCGACCGGCGTCCACCCACCCGCGCCTGTCCGGTCACGCGCTTCGGGCCGTCGGCCGGGCGGAGAGGACGGCGGCGACCGGTGTCCGGGCGCGAGGCTCGAGGCCCTGCCCGACCGTGCGTGGCGGAGCGACGGCGGAGCGATTTCGTCGCGGATCGCACGCCCGCACGGGTGTGCCCCGGCGGCCTCGCACGCGCGGCGTCGCATCATGTGTGGCGCCGGTCACAGGAACCCGCCGATGCCGCCGGACAGGTCCAAGGACATGACGAGGAAACTGCGCGCGCGCATTCGCGACGGGGACGACGACGCTTTCGCGGAGTTGTTCGATCAGTACGCACGGTCCGTCTACAACCACGCCTTCCGGCTGACGGGGGACTGGTCGACGGCCGAGGACGTCGTGTCCCTGACCTTCTTCGAGGCGTGGCGGCTGCGTGGCCGATTGGACGCCGAGGGTGGGTCGTTGCGGCCGTGGCTGTTGGGGATCGCCACGAACACCGTGCGCAACATCAGACGCGCGGCCCGACGTCACGCTGCCGCGATGTCGCGACTGCCACCGGGCGGCGTCCTGCGGGACTTCTCCGACGAGGTCGTGGGCCGGATCGACGACGCCGAACTGTTGGCCGCGGTACGGCTCGCGTTGGACACGCTGCGCCGCACCGAACGGGAGGTGCTGGCGCTGTGCGTGTGGTCGGGCTGCGACTACACGACGGCGGCCCGGACGCTGGGCGTTCCGGTGGGCACGGTGCGCTCGCGGCTCTCCCGTGCCCGGCGCAAACTCGCCGCGGCCGCGGAGAAACGGGAACCGCTTCGCCGCTCGGGACAGGTGAGAGGTGCCCACACGTACACCAGCAGGCCCATCCAGGAAGGAAACGAATGAACGACACGACGTCGCTGCCCGAGAAGGACCTTCCGCCGGGTCGCCATCAGCAGATCAAGGAGCATCTGATGCGCGAGATTCGGCACGACCACGCCCCGGCCGGGAGCCGTTACCGACGCGCCGCGTGGTTGCGGCCCGTCGTCGTCGGGCCCGCGGCGGCCGGTGCCCTGGCCCTCGCGATTCTCGCGGGGGCCAGCCTGAACGGCGCGGACGACCCCGCCAGGACGATCGGTCGGGCCGGACCGGCGACGTTCGCCTTCGCCCCGCAGGTCAACGGTGACACCACCGGTGGCGCCGCCGAACTGCTCAACCGCATCGCGATGGTCGCGGCCGAGTCGCACGCGGTGGAGGGTGTTCGGGACGACCAGTACGTCTATGTGCGCAGCCGGGTCGCCTCGGCGACGGTCGGCGACGGCATCCCCACCACACTGGCCCCCCTGCACCCGCGTGAGGCGTGGATGGCGGTGGACGGCTCCCGCCCGGGACTGTCCCGGGAGCCGGGTCGGCCGCACCGCGCCGACGAGGAGCCGATCGAGGCCGACGCGCGTCCCGGCGAACTCGGCTACGAGTCGACCACCAACTACCGGCACCTTTCGACCCTGCCGACCGACGCGGACGCGATGTACCGCTGGCTGCGGGCCCAGGGCGACAAGGAGGCGGACGACCGGAACCCGGACCAGGACGCCTTCGTCCTGGTGAGCGGTCTGCTCCGCGAATCCCTGATGCCGCCGCACGTGGGGGCCGCGCTCTACCGGGCCGCCGCCAGGATCCCGGGCGTGCTCGTCGTACCGGACGCCGTCACCGCCGCCGATCGACACGGCATCGCGATCGTGCGATACGACTCCTACAATCCCGGCGTCCGCGACGAACTGATCTTCGACAAGGACACGTTGCGGTACATCGGTTCGCGCAGGGTCGCGACGAAGGCGACCGACGGCATCGAGGCGGGACAGGTGCTCGACACCACGGCGGTGTTGGAGACCGCGGTGGTCGACAGGCCGGGCATGCTGCCCTGATCGATACCCGACGCGAGTCCCGAGGACCGGCGGAGCCGCGTGCCCGGCGCCCCGGTCCGGGGGCATGGCAACCCGTTGTCGCACCCCTGTGGTGGGGTGATGTCAGGCGGTCGAGAGCGAGGGCGGGGACGATGGGTGAGCGCAGGGTTTGGCGGCCGTTCCTGGAGCAGTGGAGCCGGGAGTGGGTCGAGGGGCACGATCCGGAGCGCGACGGGCCGCTCGCGGAGGAGGTGGCAAGGGACACCTGGCTCGGGTTCGCGCCGGCGGGCGAGGCCGAGGTGGCCAAGGCCGAGGCCCGACTCGGGCGCCGACTGCCGCCTTCGCTGCGGGAGTTCCTGCTCGTCACCGACGGGTGGCGGGACGCGGGGAACTTCATCTACCGGTTGGCGGGCAGCGCGGAACTGGAGTGGCTGCGGGACACCGACGACCGTACCTGGATCGAAGTCTGGGAAGAGCTCGCGGAAGACGAGGACGACGAGGAGGCGTTCGGCATCCAGGAGGCGAAGATCCTCGCGCGCTCCCTGCGCCTGTCCCTCGACGGTGATGCCGCGGTCATGCTGCTCGACCCGGACGACGTGGACGAGGACGGCGAGTGGGCGGGGTACTGGCTCGCCTCCTGGTCCGGCGACGGGCCGCAGCGGTACGGATCGTTCCACGACCTCATGCACCGGCAGTGGGTGTCCTTCCACGCCTTGCGCAAGCCGCCGGGTGCCACTCGGGACCACTGGGACGCGGAGGTCGAGCGGGCTCGCCACGAGGCGCTGGCCGGGGCGGTGAGCGGGCCGCTCGAGGTGTTCGCCCGGGCGCGCGAGTACGGACGCGAGCGCGCCGAGGTGCTGAGCACGCAGATGGAGGCGATGCTCGGCGATTGGCGTCGCCACATCGCGAGTCTGCTCTGGTACAGCCCGAGCAAGGACGACCTCCTTGCCGGCCCACTGTTCGCCGCGGAACTCCTGCCGCTGCTGGTGCGGCACGACCGGCTCGCCCATCCGCACGACCTGCGGCCCCTGCCGCGGCTCAAGGAGTACGCGCCCGAACCGGTACGGGAGCTCATCGCCGACTACGAGGCCCGTGCCGACGAACCGGGCTTCCGGCTCATCTTCGGCGGCGGCCCCGAGTTCGACGCGGCCGTACACGCCGTCGCCGACCTTCTCGCCGCGCACCCGGCCTTCCGGGCTCCCGACCAGCCGACGCCCCGTACGGGCCCCATCGGCGTCACCCTGTACGCGAGCGGCGGCCCGGCGGCCGAAGCCGACCCGTTGGCAGATCCCACCAAGGTACGGGCGGCCCGCGCGGCCCTGTGCGACGAAGCCTGGCCCGAACTCCGCGCGGCGCTGCGCCTGTGGAGGCCGGTGTGCGAGGACCACATCGCCCCGATATCCCTGTTCGCCGACCCCGTCCTGGCCCACATGATCACCGAGGCCCGCGGTCGCGGGATCCTGACCACGCCTCGTGGCGCGAGCCCCGGAACAAGCGCCGGCCAGTCGTCGGCGGATTCATCAACGGGCGGCCGATGAGCGGGAGTTGCTCGTCTCCGCGCACCCGGTCGCGTCCACCGGTCGAGGACTCGGCTCGATCACAGCCAGACGGTGGCGAGTGGGATGGTCACGGCAGCGGCGGTGATGAGCCCGACGTTGAGCATGATTCGGCGGTCTTCGCTGGTCAGGTGGACGGCGATCGCACCGATCTGCAGGAGGGTGAAACCGATGGCGGCGGCCAGGGCCAACCAGGGTGCGACACCGGTTGCCGGAGGCAGCAGCAGGCCGACGGCGCCCAGCACTTCGACCGTTCCCAGCGCCCTGACGGCGGGCAGCGGTACGCGGTCCACCCAAGCCATCATCGGGCGGAGCGAGTCGGGGCTGCGGACCATCTTGAGCCCGCCCGCGTAGAGGTGGAAGAAGGCGAGCAGTCCGGCAACGATCCAATAGGCGATGTTCATGATCTCCGTTCGGGGTCACCACCACGTGTGGGTGACCCGTCGGCTTCGGGAGGGCGCGGAAGCCGTACGTAGGCGTGTGTGTGGGCGGCCCGGACGCCGAGGGCGCCGTGAGGGGTGGGCGTGCCCGAGAGCGCCCGGGGCACGCCACCCGGTGCCGGACAGCCGGGCGGTAGCCGGGCGGTTTCGGGCGACAGGCTTCAGGCGAAGTCGGTGGCGGGCTCGGTGGCGTAGCGGCTCATCGTGTGGAGGCCGGCCCGGGCTGTCGGCGGTCGGCCGTCGGCGGTCATGCCCTGGAGGTCGCGGAAGTACTGCACGTACAGGTCGGGCGTGAACATGCTGAGCATGACGGCGGGTCGGTCGGTCGGGTTGGCGAAGGTGTGCGGGGCGCCGCGCGGGACCATCACGAGCGTGCCCGCGATCGCGTCGTGCTCCCGGTCCCCGACGGTGAACCGCACCGTGCCGGAGACGATGTAGAAGCCCTCGTCGTGCCGGGCATGGCGGTGCTGCGGCGGTCCGGAGGTGTGCGGGGCGAGGATGGACTCGGTCACCCCGAGACGGTGCTCGGTGTGGCTGCCGTCCTCGAGGACTCGCATGCGCGTGCCGGCCGCGATGATCACCTCGCCGTCGTCGGGGCCGACCACCGATACGCCGGGGCGCGGGGCCTGCTGTTCAGCGGTTTTCGCTTCCTCGGATGTGCTCTCGTCGGGCATGCCCCAAGTGCACCGCCGGGGCTCTGCCGCTGTCCAAGACCCTTTTCGGCACGCCGATACCACGCGGGTATCGTTGCAGCGTGGAGCTACGTACCCTGCGCTACTTCGTGGCGGTCGCCGAGGAACTCCACTTCGGCCGGGCCGCCGCCCGGCTGCACATGAGCCAGCCGCCGCTGAGCCGGGCGATCAAGCGGTTGGAGACGGAGGCCGGTGCGGCGTTGTTCACCCGCTCGCCCGCCGGCGTCACGCTCACTCCGGTGGGGGCGATACTGCTCGACGAGGCGCGGGCGCTGCTCGACCAAGCCGACCTCCTCCGTGTGCGCGTGGCCGCGGCGGCCGGCACGGCCGGCATCACCGTGGGCATCCTGGGCGACAGCACCGATCCCGGTATCACCAGGCTGGCTGCCGCCTTCCGCCGCAGCCACCCCGGCGTCGACATCCGCATCCGTGACACGGACCTGACCGACCCGACCTGTGGGCTGCGTGCCGGGCTGGTCGACGTCGCCCTGACGCGCGCGCCGTTCGACGAAACCGCCCTGACGGTGCGAGAGTTGCGCGCCGATCCGGTCGGTGCGGTGCTGCGCGCCGACGATCCGTTGGCCCGCCGCGATCACCTGGAGTCGGCCGATCTGGCCGACCGCCGCTGGTTCCGGTTCCCGCAGGGAACCGACCCGATCTGGCAGTCGTACTGGAACGGCGGCGAGTCGCGCGAGGGCCCGGTGGTGCGCGTCGTCCAGGAATGCCTGCAGGCCGTGCTCTGGAACAGCACGGTCGGCCTGGCTCCGCTCGGACACGGCCTGCCGGAGAACCTGCTGCCGGAGAACCTGACCGTGGTTCCGCTGGCCGACATGGCGCCGAGCCGAGTGGTCTCGGTGTGGAACGACGGCGACAACAACCCGTTGATCCGCTCGTTCGTCGAGATCGCGACGGCCGCGTACCACCACTGAGCACGCACGGGCCGGACTCGAACCGAGGCCCGCCCGCCATGCCCCGCCCCTCGGGATCGGGCGCTGTCGTTGCCCGGGTCAGTGCGGGCGGGGGGAGGGGCGGCGTGGTCGGGTGTGTCGGGCTCTGATTTGGGGGACGATCAGTGCCGCGAACACCGCCACGGCGAAAGCCCGTTCGGCCTTCCACAGCGAATCGCCCGGTCGGGCGACCCGGCGCTCGGGCACGGTGTCCACTCGGCCCTTCGGGTCGTAGCGGATACGCAGTGATTGGCCCTTCTTCGCGGCGGCGCGGCTCGTGGTCATCTTGGTCGGGCCGCCCTCGGGGCAGTTCAGCCGGTGGTCGTGGTACGTGCGTGTCGTGGTCGTGGTGTGGCCGTTGGCGTCGGTGGAGGTGGACGTCTCGGTCCGAGCGCGCACGTCGAGGACCAGGCAGGTCGTGGAGACACCGCGCTTGGCCAGCGCGGCGTCGCCGACCGCGTCGGACGCGTGGTGGATCGTGAGGGACATGGCGAAGAAGACGACGATGCCACCGACGACGGCGCCGCCCGACGGACACGACCACACCACGGCGGTGGTGGCGAGGAGCATCGCCATCGAGGCGATCACCAACATCACGACGCACACCGACCGCCACCACGTGGCGGGTCCGTAGGCGTTGAGGAACGCGGCGGCAACGACGGTGGCGACCGTCGCCGATGCCAATCCGACGGCGGCCAGGCCCACGAGGAATACGTGCGCGGCGTCGCCTCGCTCGTGCCGGATCATCGCACCTCCCGTGGCCGGTCCTCATCTTCCCCAGGATGCGGGCACGGAGCCCCGGCGTGGGAGTGGAGATCCCTCGGATCACGCGACGAACGCGTGGCGCCGGTGGGACTCCCGCGTTCGGACACCGAGCCGGGCCCGACCCGTTCCGGACCGACGTCCGACCGGGAAGCCGGTGCGCCGTCGCACATTCGGGCCGAGGCACGATCCGAACGAGCCTGTGAACAACGACGACGGTGCCGGTGGAGGCCCGAATCGGTCCCGCCGCGGGCGTCGGTGTGCTCTGGTAGGCAAGACCTGTCCGTGAGTCGATCGATCCACACGCGCCACCGCGCCACGCTTCCCCCGCCGCATTCCCCACGCCGCCCACTTACGGCCCGACCTACGCGGATGACCCACCGGCTTGAGCATCCACGACCACCGCGCGCCCTTCGGCGGCATGCCCGTCGCCGACCCGCGACCACCGGACTCGAAGCAGCCTTCGGCCGTTCCCGGAAGGCAACGCGAGGACGGCCACGGCGCCGAGTCCGCGACGCCCAACGAAATCGCGCCCGGCGACCACTCCGCGGACGCGGTCGCGTTCCGGCTGCGCCACCTGGACCGCCACCGGAGGGGGTGCGACTCCCTGCCCGAACGTACCCGCACCTGCGCGAACTCCGGCTCGAGAGCGGTGGTATGCCCCGCGAGGCCATCCAGGCCGTGGTCGGCAGCGTGTTCCCCGAACTGCGTCGTCTCGACATCCGGCTCGGCATCCGCAGCTACGGCGGCAACGCGACGGTGGAGGATCTCGCGGGCATCCTCGACGGAGCCGGGCTTCCCGCCCTCACCCACCTCGGTCTCATGGACAGCGAGATCTCCGACGGGATCGCGACTGCCCTCGCGAGCGCCCCCATCGTCGCGCGGCTCGAATGCGGAGCAGGGGACTGGCGGGAACGATACCTATACATGACCGATTCCGCGTACGCCGTGGGCACGTAGCGTTTCGACCCGGAAGGAAAGCCATACCCCCGACACCAGGCCGAGGAGGCCCTCATGACCGCGTACGCGTTCGCGCACCTGCGTTCCGTCGACTTCAACGCCGAGATCGTCGAGTACCTCAAGAAGATCGACGCCACTCTCGACGCGCACGGTGGTCGGTTCCTCGTGCACAACAAGGTGCCCGAGGTGTTGGACGGCTCGTTCGAGGGCGTGTTGGTCCTCATCGAGTTCCCCTCCACCGAAGCCGCCAAGGCCTGGTACCACTCCACCGGCTACCAGGAGATCGTCGACTTCCGCATCAACAACTCGGACGGCGGCGCGGCCGTCGTCGAGGGAGTCGGACCGGACTACCGCGCGGCGGACATGGTCGCGGGCACATAGGCCTCGCGCGGCGTACGTCCACGTCGCACAACGCGCGGGTCGACCGAACGCGTCAGGAGGCGTCGCCGTCGATCGTGCCGTGCCCGCGCGGGAACGGCACGATCGACGCGCCTTGGAAGACCGACGGCAGCGCGTCTCCCGGAGAACCGGACACCGCGCCGTTGTCGCCCGAACCACCCTGCGCCACACACGAGTCGGTTTCGCGTGTGCTGTGCGCACGGAATCGCGAACACCGCGCCGGCGGGCATTTCGGTCAGTACGCTGGGCCGCAGGGTGGCGGGACTTCCAGGGGGATCCATGAAACGTGATCGCGATCTCAACACACCGAGCAGCCAGGGCGTGGAGCCGATCGAGCGAGGGCCGGAGGACGACACCAAGCGTCAGAAGCTCACGAATCCCTCGCCGGACACCGAACCCGGTGGGGACGCACCGGTGATCGTGCCCGCGGGGGCGGACGTGCCCGGGGAGGGGCCGGGGGACGGGCCGGGGATCGCGGCGGCCGACACGCCGGCGCACACCGGCGCCGCGGCGCCGGCGACGGTGCCCGGGCCGGGGACCGGACAGCCGGGCCCGATACCGGAAACCGAGCCGGCACCGCAGCCGTTCCGCTTCCAACGAGCCCCCGGCTTCCTCGCTGCCGAGAAGGCCGAGAAAGCCGAGGAGGAGCGCAGGAGGCGCAAGGCCGAAGCGGAAGCCGCGGCGGCGGCCAAATCCCGTGGCCCGGGTACCGTGGCCGGGCCGAAGGTGTCGACCGGCTTCGGTTCACGGGCCGGCGTCGTCGGGCAATCCGAGCAGGGGCCGGGGCAGTTCACCTCGCTGAGCCGATCGTCGATCGCCGTCATGCCCCTCGACCGGATCACCGCCGCCATCGAGAAGCGCCACGAGGACTTCGGCGGACTGACCCTGGACATGGGAGCCCTGACATTTCGTCAGTCCGCGCTCGGCCTGTGCGCCAACCTTTCCTTGGCCAGGAGCATCGGGTGTGTCGCGCGGGTTCGTTCATGGCTCGAGACGCAGGCCGACCTGGTCCCGGAGTTGATCGTGCTGTGCGAACGACGGGTGACCGCTCTGGCGTTGCCGGCCGGGCCGCCACCGAGTGTGGCCGAACTGATCGGCGTATGGACACAACTCACCGGTGCGTTGATCACGCCCGTGCCCGAGCGCGAGTCGCAAGACGGCTGCGAGTTCCTCGCGCACGCCGTCTGTGAATGGATCGAGAGCACGCACCCACACTGGGCCGGGTCGCACCTGAGCAAGCGGTGGGTGGTCGCGCCCACCGGCACCATGCACCCACCGTACAACTGGAACCACCACGTGGCTCCGCAACTCCTCTGTACCGAGGGTACGTTCGTCATCGACCTGCTGCTCGGCCCTAGGGCGCCCATGGCCGCAGCGGCGTGGGCCGTTGCGGCCAAGGGCAGGAGGCCACCCGCCGACGTCTTCGAACAGACCGCCCCGTGGGAATTCCTGGGGGCGCCCGCGTCCGCGACAGCCGACCTCGATCCGGAGATGTTGTCGCCGATCGGCGACACCATCCTTGCGAACATCGCGGCCTGGCGCCGGGTTTGACGCCCGTGGCACGGATCCGCTCCCGAGGGCCGCGCAACACCTCGGAAGGCGGGTGCGGGGCGGCGGCGATCCCGATCCCGGGCGCCCCGCCGCCCCGTCGCTCCGGGTTTCGGGCCACGCCGACGACAATCCCGCCGAACGGCTCGACTTCCTCGCGATTCAGAATCCTGCCCGGTGCCAGGGCCCCCAGATGGCGATGCTCATGCCCAGCTTCGACTGGATGTTGACATACAAGGTGTGCCCGTCCGGACCGAAGGTCGCGCCCGCGAACTCGGCGCCCGGGTCGCCGGTGACCGGTTCCATCCTGGACAGGTCGAAGACGCGGCCGTCCGCGGTCAGGCCGCGCAGGAAGTTGTCCCCGTCGCCGTCCTCGCACAGCACGAGCGTGCCGCGCGGGCTGACGGTGACGTTGTCCGGCAGGTCGAGCCTGGTCGCGGTCGGCGATTCGTACACGAGCCGAAGGCGCCGCGTGACGGTGTTGTACGCCCACACCTGCCCGCGCCCGTCGCCGAAGCCGTCGGGCGCCGCTTCGCCGGGCGCGGTCGCGCCGCCCTGCGTGGACACGAAGTACACGACGCCGCGCTGGTGGTAGGCACCTTCGAGGCGCGAGAAGAGCGCCGCGCCCTGGGCCCGGCCCTGATTCCCGACGGCCTGAAGGGCCTGGTCGTTGGTGGTGCCCGGGGCGAACGTGGGGTCGGGGTCGTCGATGTCGACCCAGGTCACGTCGTACGCCGCGCCGGGCCGCTGCGCCGCCGACAGGTCGAGCCCGGGACGCCCGCGCACCGCGAGCATCTGGAGTCGGCCGCCGTCGCGCAACCGGTCGCCGACCCAGGGGCTGACGGGCGGCAGGTAGCGGTAGAAGCCGGACGCGAAGCCGAAGTTGTCCTCGGTCAGGTATACGGCGCCGCTGATCGGGTCGTATGCCGCCGACTCGTGGGCGAACCGGCCGGCGCTGCGGATCGGCACCCGCGTCGAGACGCCGTCGGTCGGCACCTCGAACACGTAGCCGTGCTTTCGCGTGAGCTTGCTGTTGTCGGCGCCGGTGAAGTCGTTGCCGACATCGGGGCCGTTGACGGTCTCCTCGCAGGTGAGCCAAGATCCCCACGGCATGGGACCGCCCGAGCAGTTCATCTGGGTGCCGTTGAGGCTGACGTACGAGGTCTGCACCGTGCCGTACCGGTCCACCACCACGGTGGTGGTGCCGCCGCCCGTCGCCGGGTCGTAGGCGAGCGCCGCGTCGCCGAACGCGCCCACCGGGCCGTTGACTTCGTGGTTGCGGACGAGGACGGTCGTGCCACGGCGCCCGCGGAAGGCGGCCATGCCGTCGTGCTTGCCGGGGGTCGGGCCGCCGTCGGTGAGCGGGGACCCGGCCGGGGTGAAGGAGCGGTAGCGAAAGCCCTCGGGCAGGTGCAGCCGTACCGCGCCGTCGCGTTCGTCGGGGACCGGGCCCAGCGGACCGTATCCGCCGGAGCCGGGACGTCCCCGGTCGACACCCGACGCGGTGCCCGAGGCGGCGTGCGCGGCGCCCGCGACGAGGCCCTGGAAGGGGCCGCCGACGGCGGCGGTACCGGCCGCGATCACAGCGCCGCGGGCGAGGAAACGACGACGGTCCACAGGCGTACAACCTCCTTGACGGCCCGCCGAGCGGACCGGATGCGCGACCGAACGCCGAAACGCTACTCGCGTAGAGAGGGCGTCGCCAGTGCATCGGAGATGTTTCCGCGTCGACGACCCCCGCGTCGACGACCCCGCAGCGTCGAGTCCCTGTGTCACCCACGACGCGGACCGCCGGCGCCGAGGCTCGAACGCGACCACTCGTCGTTGCGTGGGTGTGTGGGGGAAGTCCCTGTGGTGGTCCGGCAGTGCGGGTGCGACGTTGATCCCTCGGATGCGCGGTGCGGGGGACGGGGGCGGTCATGGGAGGACTCGGATGGGGCGTGGTGTCCGGCGCGGTGGCCGGCGTGCTGCTGCTGTCGGGGTGCGCCGAGGAGGACGACAAGCGCGGCACGGGAGATGCTCCGGTGGCGAACCAGCGCGGCGACGACACCCCGGCCCAGGTGTTCAACATGCCCGACGGTTTCGGGAACCTCGCGACCAAGTGCGTCGGCCACGGGTTTCGCGCCTACGTGACCACGAACGCGAGCGGTCCCTCCAACGTGCAGATCGTGCCCGACGGCACGTGCGCGGGGTGAACGCGATGCGATGTGCGTCGATCGTGGCGATGTGTCTGGTTCTCGGTGCCGCTGCCGGTTGTTCGCAGGAGTACTACGACGAGCGCGGCAAGGCCGACGCACCGGTGCTCGACGGTCGAGGCCGGGACGCCCCCGCGGAGGTGTTCAACTTCCCCGACGGCTTCGGGAATCTCGCGACCAAGTGCGTCGGGCCCGGCAAGCGCGCCTACGCGACGACCAAGGGGTCCGTGTCGATCGGGGAGGACGAGGTGATCATCCCCGCGAACGCGGTGATCGTCGACGATCCGACCTGCACGGGGCGCTGAGGCGGCCCCGGAGCGGGGGAGACGGCCCACCGGGTTCGATGACTTTCCACCGGGTGCGTCGACGCGCACGCGATCATGGACGTATGAGCGAGCGTGAATCCTCCGGCCGTCGCGCCGCGGCGACGCTGGCCCGGGTGCTGGATCTGATCGACCCCGGGATCCTCGACGTCGTGGCCGCGCCGCGCGGGACCGAGGTGCCGGTGAACGGGGTCACCCTGTACGACCTCGGCGACGAGGACGCCGACGGCGCGACGCTCGCCGGAATGATCCTCCTCGCGGTCGGCGTGGAGCCGCGCGGACCCGGCGCGGTCGAGGCCGTACGCGCGGCCCGCCGCGCGGGGGCGAGCGCGTTGGTGATCCGGCGCGGTGCGGCCGGTGCGGACCCCGCCGCGGTCGAGGCGGCCGAAGACGGCGGGATGGCGCTGCTCACCCGGCATCCCAAACGCGGCTGGACCGACGTGCTCGGCCTGCTGCGCAACGCCTGTACGCAGAGCAGCCCGTCCGAACTCGCCGCGGTCGACAGCCTGCGCCCGGGCGACCTGTCGGGCCTGGCCAACACGGTCGCCGACCTGGTGGGCGGCGCGATCACGATCGAGGATCCGCAGTCGCGGGTGCTGGCCTATTCCCGGATGGACCACGAGCCGGATCCCATGCGCCGGGCGACCATCCTGAACCAGGAGGTGCCGCGGTGGCGGGTGGCCGAACTGCGCGAGAGCGGTTTCTTCCGCACCCTGTGGGGCACCGACGACGTGGTCCGGCTGCCCGCCGACGAGCGCTACGCGGAGCGGCTGGTGATCGCGGTGCGCGACGGCGGCGAGGTGCTCGGGTCGATCTGGGCCGCGGCAGACGGGCACCCGCTCGCGCCCGACGCGGCGGCGGCGCTGCGCACCGCCGCCCGGGCGGCCCTGCCGCACCTGGTGCACCACGAGACCCGCGGCCGCGCGGCGGCGCGCCGCCGGGAGGAGGCGGTGCACACCTTGCTGAGCGGCGGCGCCGGTGCGGAACAGGCGGCCCGGGTGGTGGGGGTGCGCCCGGATCGGCCGTACGCGGTGATCGTGGTCGAGGCGTACGAGAGCCCCACGACGGAGTCCGCGTCCGATGCGCCCACGCCCGCCGAGCAGCGGGTGCTCGACGTCCTCGCGTTGCAGGCGGCGGCGCTTCGTCCGGGGTACGTGACCGCGCGGGCCGGTCGACGGCTGTTCGTCCTGACGCCGGCGGGCGAGGCGCACGCGGACCCGGCGCGCGACCTGGTCGCCACGGCCCGGTCGGTACCGGGCACGGTGGTCTTCGCCGGTGTCGGTCCCCTCGCGCATCGGCCGGCCGAGTTGCCCGGTGCGCGCGAGGAGGCCGAGATCGTGGTGCGGGTGCTGCGCGAGCGGGCGACGGCGGCCGGGGTGTCCGCGTCGGCGTCCGCGTTGTCGGCCGACGTGGTGTCGGACGCGGCCCTGGTGCGCCTGCTGGACCGGGTCGAGCCGCTGTGGCCGATGGCCGGACCGGTGTACGCGATGGTCGAGCACGACCGTCTGCACGGATCGGAGTACTCCGCGTCGGTCGGCGCCTACCTGGGCGCCTTCGGCGACACCGTGGCCGCCGCGCGCGGGCTGAGCGTGCACCCGAACACCCTGCGTTATCGGCTGCGCCGGGCCAAGGAGCTCTTCGGCGTCGACCTGGACGACCCGACGGGCCGACTGCTCGCCGACATCGGACTGCGCCTGGCCCGGCGCGAGCACGGGTGAGTGCCCGGCCCGGTGAGCACGGGTGAGCCTCAAGGGCAAGCGATCGTTTTCATGATCATTTTCCTGTCGTGGCAAACAACCGATGCGCGCTCCTTTGGTCGTGTCCGACGCTGACGCCCGCGCACGCCCGGATCCAAGCTGTGCGTGCGGCCCGAACGGGTCGCGAACACTTGAGATCTTCGAGGTGTGGTGCACGTGACTTCCGCAGTGGCCCGACGGCGTCGATCGGCCCGACAGGCGGCCCTGGCCCGAGTCGTCGAGCGGGGTCTGCTGGGTCCCGAGCAGCCCCTGGTGGGTCTGCTGGACGTGGACGGCATCCGGGCGTCGGTCGGCGCGCTGACGGCCGCGTTCGGCGACACGCCCGTGCTGCACACGTTCGCCGCCAAGGCGTGCGGCCTGGTCCCGGTCCTGCGCCTGCTCGCCGACGCGGGCATGGGTTGCGAGGTCGCCTCGCCGGGCGAACTGGAGCAGGCCCTGGCGGCCGGGTTCACCCCCGATCGGCTAGTCCTGGACAGCCCCGCCAAGACGGTCGAGGAGCTGCGGTACGCCCTCGCGCACGGCATCGCCGTCAACGTCGACAACTTCCAGGAACTGGCCCGCGTCGACGCGATCGTGGCCGAGCGCCCGGCCGCCGGACCGATCGGGATCCGGGTCAACCCGCAGGTCGGCGCCGGCACCATCGGCGCGATGAGCACCGCGACCACCACGTCCAAGTTCGGCATCGCGCTGCGCGACCCGGGGGCCGTCGACGCCGTGGTCGAGGCGTTCGCCCGCCGACCGTGGCTGAACCGGCTGCACGCGCACGTCGGTTCCCAGGGCTGCCCGCTGTCGCTGATCGCCGCCGGGCTGCGCGCGACCTACGAACTGGCCGAGCACATCAACTCCGTCCTGGGCCGCCGACAGATCACCGGCCTGGACATCGGCGGCGGCCTGCCGGTGAACTTCGCCGGCGACGAGGACGACCCGACCTTCGCCGACTACGTCGCCGAGCTGCGCGCGGCCGTACCCGAACTCCTGGACGGCCGTTACCGGTTGGTCACCGAGTTCGGCCGCTCGCTGCTCGCCAAGAACGGCACGATCGCCTCGCTCGTGGAGTACACCAAGAGCGCCGGCGGCCGACGGATCGCGATCACCCACGCGGGCGCCCAGGTCGCCACCCGCACGGTGTTCATGCCCCAGGCGTGGCCGCTGCGCGTGGGCGCCTTCGACGCGCACGGCCGACCCAAGAACGCGCCCGAGGAGATCCAGGACGTCGCCGGGCCGTGCTGCTTCGCCGGCGACCTGACCGCCGTCGGCCGTGCCCTGCCACTGCTCGAACCGGGCGACGTCGTCGCGCTGTACGACACCGGCGCCTACTACTTCTCGTCCCACTTCGCCTACAACTCGCTGCCTCGACCGGCGGTGTACGGCTACCGCGTCGTGGACGACGAGGTGCGCCTGGCCACCGTCCGCGAGGCGCAGACCGTGCGCGAAGTGGTCCGGGAGAGCGGCGCGGCGCACGTGCACGCCCTGGTGGACCTGGTGTCCACGCATTCCTCGGGGAACCGGTCCGAGCACGACCGTCCCGATCCCGAGGAGGTTGCGGTATGACCCGCGTCCTGATCTCCGCCGACATGGAGGGCGCCACCGGCACGGTGCTGCCCGCCGACGTGACCGCCGGCAACCCGCGCTACGAACGCTTCCGACGCCTGCTCACCGGCGACGTCAACGCGGCCGTGGCCGGATTCCTGGACGCCGGCGCGGACGAGGTGATCGTCAACGACGCGCACTGCGGCATGGACAACGTGCTCCTGGAGGAACTCGACCCGCGCGCGGTGCTCATCGTCGGCCGCAACAAACCGCTGGGCATGCTGCAAGGACTCGAACTCGACGTGGACGCAATGGCGTTCGTCGGCTACCACACCGGTGCGGGCGAGGCCGGCGTACTCGCCCACACCTACCTCTCGCACAGCGTGCTCGCCGTACGCGTCGACGGACGCCCCGTCGACGAGGGAAGCTTCAACGCACTCGTCGCGGCCGAAGCCGGCGTCCCGGTGGTGCTGGTCACCGGTGACGACCTGACCTGCGCCGAGGCGGGCCGGTACGCGCCGGGCTGCCGCACGGTCACGGTCAAGACGGCGATCTCCCGGCACGCGGCGATCTGCCGCACACCCGCCGCGACGGCGACCGACATCCGCCGCGAGGCCGCCGCCGCGTTGGCGGGCCCGCCGGAACGACCCATCGCGACGCCCGCCCCGCACGTGGTCGAGGTCGACGTGGACAGCCCCTACCTCGCCGAACGCGCGAGCGCGACGGGCGGGGTCGACGTCGTCGGCCCGCGCACCGTCCGCCTGGAGGCCCCCGACGCCCGCGAGGCGTTGCGCCGGTTCCGGGCACTGACCTGGGTGATCGGCGCCGGCCGCGAGGGCGACTGGACCTGACCGGTCGCGCCCGTGCCGCGATCGGGCGTCCGTACCGGCTCACCACCGCGCCCGCACGCCGTTGTTTCCCGCTGCCTCCCCCTGTTCCCCGCCTCGCAGGAGTCTCCATGTCGCAGCACACACCCCCGACCGAGCAACCCCGACTCAGCCGTTCGCTCCGCAACCGGCACATGGCGATGATCGCGATCGGCGGGGCGATCGGGGCCGGTCTCTTCGTCGGCAGCGGCAGCGTCATCAATACCGCCGGGCCGGCCGCGATCGTGTCCTACTGTCTCGCCGGCGCGCTGGTCTTGTGCACGATGCGCATGCTCGGCGAGATGGTGGTCGCGAGTGGTCGGTCGCGACCAGCAAGCGCAACGTCCCGGTCCGGGCGATCCTGGCGGGTACGGTCGTCGGCTGGGTCTCGGTGGTACTCGCCTACCTGTCGCCGGACACCGTGTTCACGTACCTGGTCAACTCCTCCGGCGCGATCGCCATCTTCATGTACGTCATGATCGGCGCCTCGCAACTGCGCATGCGCCGGCGGCTGGAGCGCGAGGCTCCGGAGCGACCGGCCCTGAAGATGTGGCTGTTCCCCTACCTCACCTGGATCGTGATGGCGGGCTTCGTCGCCGTGCTCGTGGCCATGGCGGTCATCGACGACCAGCGCACGCAACTGTTCACCAGCCTGGGCAGTCTCGCGGTCGTGCTCGTCGCGTACGGAGTACGCCGGGTCTACGGCCCCCGTCCCACCGGATCGGGTGACATCCGGGGCGCGCAAGCCGTCCCGGAGCCGATGGCCACTCCGTAGCGAACGGATCCGACGCCGGCATGCGCTACCGCCTCGGGCTTTTGTGCCCGGGGCGGTCGGGTGCCGGGTCGCCGGGTCGTCCGGGGTGTCCGGGGTGTCGGCGATCCGGTCGCCCTCGTCGAGTCGAGGCGTGGGGGAGGCTCCCGGGCACGGTGGCACCGGGTTCCAGGCTGAGGGACCATGGTTTTGGGGCTCCGAGCACTCGACGCCGAGGAGCACGACCATGAATACCAAGCCCGCCTGTGGGCCGGAGCGCGACCCTGACTTCTTCGAAGAAGTCGGCAAGCTGTTCGCCGAGTACCCCGAGGCCGCCGGCAGGTATGCGGTGAGTTGCAGAAGATTGGAACTCGAAATACTGAGGGTCGACTTCGGCAAGCAAGTAGGGGTCACGCGGGTCGAGGACGGCCGCATCGTCACGGAGTTCCTCGATCGCGACAAGGTCGAGCGTTCCGCTCACCACGCCTGCTGCGAGTGGCCGCGCAACGACGACGGCAAGTGCAACAGGATATGTCCCGAGTGATTTCACAAGCGATGCCGTGAACGGATTGGTTCATGGCGTTTTGTGTCGCCGGCACCGCGGCCCCGGCCGCGGTGCCGGCGACGCTTGCGCATGAGTCCACGTCGAACGCCCCATCGCTCGGGGGGAGTCGGCCGACACCTCACCCGCCTTCTCCGTTGGCAACTTGGGTTGACTATCTGCATTAGTCAACTACAGTTGCTTGTATGTCGGCCGCCAAGAATCCCCTTCCGCAGGAGCCCGCCGACAGCCTGGCGGCTGTCGTGGCGTTGCGGCGCCTTGCCGATCAACTGGAGGACGCCGCCGTCGAGCAGGCCATGCGAGCGGGCTGGAGTTGGCCGCAGGTCTCCGAGGCACTCGGTATCACCCGCCAAGCCGTCCACAAGAAGCACGCCAAGCGGCTCATCGCCGCCGGAGTCAAGCTGAGGAGGCGCGGCGATGAGCGCGTTTGACAAGTACCTGCACGCGGTCATCCTGCGGGCGACGCACGAAGCCCACGAGGACGGGTCGGCGACGATCGACGCGCACCATCTCCTGATGTCGATCGCCGCCGATCAGGGGTCCACCGCACAGCAGGTCCTGGCCTCGGCCGGACTTGATCGCGCCGCTGTGCGCGAGGCACTGGATCGAGAGTTCGAGCACAGCCTGAGCCTGATCGGAGTGTCGCCGGCCGCCTATGACCTTCCCCGGCCGAGCCACGCTCTGGAGCAGCCCAGGATGGGTGCGTCCGCCAGGCTCGCGCTGGAGCGGAGCTTCGCCCTCGCCCGCAAGAAGGACCTGCGGTCGGCGCATCTGCTCCTGGGGATCCTGCAGGCCCGCATCGGCACCGTGCCCCGCGCTCTCGCCTTGGCCGGTATCGATCAGGCCCAACTGGCGGACCACGCGCGGCAGACGCTCGGCGATCAGGACCGGTGACCAGCGAAAGCAGCCGACACGGGCGATCCGCCTCGCGGGCGCGCCCCGGCAAACCACCACGCCGTCGAGAGGGGCCGGGCGGCCATCTTCGCGTTGCGTGCGACAAGGAGAATCACATGCACCGACACACCGCTCGTACGGACGGCGACCGTGCGGACGCCGAACCGGTCACGGACGTGGGCGCCGCCTCCGAGGCCGCGCCGGCCTCGGCGGCCGAGGGTCACGAGGCGATCCAGGCCCTGCTTCGGCAAGCCGTGACTCGAGGCGGCCTCCCCGGCATTCTCGCCGAGGTCCACGACGGCGAGCGGCAGTGGTTCGGGACCGCGGGAGTGGCCGACACCCGAACCCGCCGCACGCGCTCACGGCAGGACCGGTTCCGCATCGGCAGCATCAGCAAGACGTTCGTGGCCACCGTGGTGCTGCAACTGGCGGCCGAACGCAGGCTCGGCCTGGACGACACCGCGGCACGGTGGCTGCCCGGCGCGCTCCAAGGCCGGCACCACGACGGTGCCGGGGCGACCATCAGGATGCTGCTCAACCACACCAGCGGGATCTTCAACTACACCGATGACCAGGAAGCACTGAACCGTTCCGAGACACACACCCCCGAGTCGCTCGTGCGGATCGCCACATCCCATCCGCCCACCTTCACACCGGGCTCGGGCTGGGCGTACTCGAACACCAACTACGTGCTCGCGGGCATGATCATCGAACGGGCCACCGGCCGCACGCTTGCCGAGGAGATCACCGACCGGATCACCCGCCCGCTCGGCCTGACCGGCACGTACCTGCCGTGCGGCGGCGACCCGACGATCCGCGGGCCGCACTCCCGGCACTACACGAAGCTCTTTCGGACCGACCCCGGCGCGCCGGTCCACGACGCGACCGAGTTCGACGCATCGATATTCTGGGCGGCCGGCGGCATGATCTCCACCGCCGGGGACCTCAACCGGTTCTTCGGCGCCCTGCTGGGAGGCCGGATACTGCCGGCGGACCGACAACGCGACATGTTCACCACCGTGCCCACCCGCGACTGGATCTCCGATTCGGCCTACGGCCTCGGCGTTTCCTCGGTGAGACTGCCCTGCGGGGATACGGTCTGGGGCATGGGGGGCGCGCTCTTCGGATCGTGGTCCTACAGCTATGGCGCCCGCGATGGCGACCGGATGCTCACCACCAACGCCAACGGCGACTGGAGCGACGGCGGATGGGACGACCCCATCGGCATCTTCACCGATCTACTCCGGGCGAAGTTCTGCCGCCGGATCGATCCCTGAACACCGGAGTCGCCACATCGGCCGCGCCCAACCCGAATGCCGCCGAGCGGGGCAGCAGTGTCGCGGACACGGCGACGCGAGGGTCGCCGCACCGACCCCGCGCGAACTCTCCTTCCGCACAGGGTCGGTGCCGTGGCCGGTGGTGCTACTGCCGGATTGTGGGCGCCTGTTGCCCCGTCGCCTGGGGCGCCGGGTCGGTCGGCTCGCAGGTGGGGGTTCGGAACAGGACTCGGCACTCCTCGGGGGTGGTGCGGGTCGACAGGAGCGGCCCGTCCTCGCGGATTCCGGACGAAAGCACGGTGACCGCGCGCGTCGGCGTGGCCGGGTCGACGGCCCGGTCCGAGAAGATCGCCGTGTAGCCCTTGTCGTTCGTCGTACCGGCCCCGATCAGGCGATGCGTCGTCGCCTCGTACAACTCGACGGCGGAACCGGGGGGAGCCCACATTTCCCATGCCGTCCGGCCCGCCTCCAGGACCAGTCGGGAAGCCTCGTTCGCGCGCGCGGTCGGAACGGCCGCATGGCTGCGCCGCCCGTAGCTGGTGTCGACGAAGTCGATGGTGTCGGCCCCTCGGGTGACGCGCAGTACGACCCCGGTGGCGCCGGATGCGAACGTGCCTCGCCACATCACCCGATAACCCAGCCCGTCGCTGCCGTGCGCCCACTGGTCCACCTGGCACACGATGGCCTCCAGCAGCTTTCGTTGGGCCGTGTCGCGACCCTCGGTCGGCCCGTAGTCCTCGATCGCGCGCGCCAATCGGGCCTTCGTGGCGCCGGCGGGTACGGCCCGTCCGTCCCCGTCCGTCCGGCACCCGCTCCACGAAGCCTGCCGATCACCGGCGGGCGAGCCGTTGTCCAGGGCCGCGCCGCTCGAGGTGAAGGCGATGCCGCCGGCCACGGCGATCGCCGCGACGCCCGCCGTACACGCCGCCAATCGGCGCCGCCGGGCCCGTCTGATGTCCCGCCGCAGGCTCTCGTACCCGGGATGCGCGTACTCGACCGTGTCGGCGTGCGCCCGAAGAGTGGCCGCCAAACGCGTGACGACCGGGTCCGGCACCGAACTGTTGTCCTCCATGTCGTTCCTCCTCAGGTGTGTGCGACAGTCCGCGCGGACACGGGCCGGGAGCCGGTCGCGCCGTTCGTGGGTTCGGGCGACTGCGCCGAGGCCGGCGACCCGGCCGACTCCGACCCCGACTGCTCCGCTCCGAGCACGGCGCGCAACCGGGCCAGGCCACGCGCGTGTTGGCTCTTCACGGTGCCGATCGGAGTGCCGAGGATGCGGGCGACCTCCGCCTCGGGCAGGTCCTCGTAGTAGCGAAGGACCAACACCGCCCGTGTACGCGGCGACAGCGTCGCCAACGCGGCCCACATGTCGGTGTGCAACTCGACCAGGGCATGCGCGTTGCGCACCGCCCCCTCGGGCAATTCGGCCCGACTCTGCTCGCGCGAGGACTTGCGTCGCCACCACGAGTTGTGCAGATTGACCACGACCCGCCGGGTGTACGCCTCGGCACCCATACCCCGGTCGATGCGACGCCACCGCCGGTAGACCCGGATCAAGGCGGTCTGCACCAGGTCCTCGGCGCGGTGGTGATCGCCCGTGAGCAGATAGGCGGTCCGCAACAACCGAGTTCGCGCGCCGAGCACGAATTCCTTGAACTCGGCGTCGTCCCCGCCGCCCGCTTCGTCCATCGCGCCGTGTGGTTGCCCGTGGTGCCTCTCGGCCCTGTCCATCCGTTCCCCGTTCCGCCGCGTGCCGAAGACCTTTCGCCTGTAGTAGCCCGCGAGCAGCCCCGAAGGTTGCAGTCCCGCCCGCCTTTTTCGACGGCACCGTTCCGGACATCGGCCACGGCCCGGCCGCAGGCTCGGAATGGGGCCGGGCCGTCGCCGACGCCCTCGACCTGCCCGCATACGAGCAACCGGGCGCCCCGGACGCGGCGGGCGGCGCCGCGGACTCGTCGGGGCACCGGGCGCACCGACCGGATGCCGGCCCGCAGTCGGCCGCACCGCCGCACCGGCGGATCGCCGCACCGCCGCAGCGCCGCGCGGCCGGTCGGGGCCGTCGGCGAACCGATCAGGCTGCGGTCAGCAGGTCGACCACGAACACGAGGGTCGCGTTCGGCCGCATGTCGCCCGGAGGCGTGGTGCCGTACGCCTTGGCGGGTGGGATCACCAACTGCACGCGGCTGCCCACCCGTTGGCCGACCAGGCCCTCGTCCCAGCCCGGGATCAACTGTCCGACGCCGATGGTCGCGGTGAGCGTGTCGCCGCGTGTCCACGAGCTGTCGAAGACCACGCCGTCCGAATAGTAGAAGCCGGTGTAGCGAACCTCGATGGACTGCCCGGCCTCGACCGCCGCGCCCGATCCGGGCGCGAGGACCCGAACGTCCATCGTGTCGGCAGGGCCGAGGGTGAGCCGGCGCATGTCGGGCGCGTCGCGCGACGTGGTGTCCCCGGTGCCGGCGGCAGGTGTCGTCGGCGGCCTTTCGCCGGACGGAGGAGCACTCTTGCCGGCGCTCGTGGCGTCGGGCTTCGGCGAAACGGTGCCCGTGCCGGTCGCGTGCCGGTGGCCGCCGGGGTCCTCGCGCGTGGCGAGCAGGGCCGCGACGACCGCGGCCGTGACCACGATCGCCGCAAGGGCCACCGTGAGGACCCGACGTGGGCGCCGCCGAGTACCCGATGTCTTCGGCGGTGGTGCGAACGGCGGCGGGGGCGGTGCCGGCGGCGGGGGGATCGCCGGCAGGGCCCGGTCGGAGGCCGGCGCGCCGACCAGGGGCGACGTGTACGGCGGGTGGGCGGTGTCGGCCACGTCCTCGGCATCCGGCGTGGCGGCGGCGGGGGAGGCCGCAGGTCCCGAGTCGACCCCGTCGGCGCCTGCGGATCGACCCGCGATCGCCTCGGCCACACCGGCCGGCAGCCACCGGCGCTTCCCCGACCCCGGGGCGGTCGTGACCGCGAGTGCGGTGAGCACCTCGGCCGCCGTCGGACGGTCCGCCGGCGCCTTCGCCAGGCACGCCGACAACAACGGCAGCAACTCCGGGGGCACGCCGTCGAGTGCGGGCGGGTTGTGCACGACGCGATACAGCAGCGCGGGTGTGGGTCCGGTGCCGAACGGGCCCTCTCCGCGCGCCGCGAAGACCAACACCGCGCCGAGCGAGAAGACGTCCGAGGCCGGCCCGATCGCGAGCCCGCCGCACTGCTCGGGCGACATGAAGCCCGGCGAGCCGACCGTGCTGCCGGTACGGGTGAGCGCGCTCGCCTCGGACGCGAGCGAGATGCCGAAGTCGATCACCACGGGCCCGTCCGGGGCCAGCATGACGTTCGACGGCTTCAGGTCGCGGTGGATCACCCCGACCCCGTGGATCGCGGCGAGGGCCTCGGCGAGCCCGGCGCCCAGCATCCGCGCCTCGGCACTCGGCCACGGGCCGTGGGCGGCCACCGCCTCGGACAACGACATGCCGTCGACGTACACGGTGGCAAGCCAAGGACTCGGCGCGTCCGGTGCGGCGTCCACCACGGCGGCCGTGAACGCCCCGCCCACCGCGCGGGCCGCGGCCACCTCGCGCGCGAATCGCCGCCGGAAGTCCGCGTCGTCCGCGAGTTCGGGCCGGACGACCTTGATCGCCACCGCCCGGCCGGACGGCGACCGGCCGAGGTAGACCCGCCCCATACCGCCTTGGCCGAGCCGCCGCTCGATCCGGAACGGCCCGATCCGCGACGGGTCGTCAGCCGTCAGCTCGCTCATGCGGCTCCCCACCGGCACCCGCCCCGCGGCGCACGGGAACGCACGCCGTAGACCCATCGACCAACATCCATCGGACCGAACCTTAGCGTGGGCCTCACGCAATCCCTCGGCCGCCGCCCATGGCGCGGCCTTCGCACAAGCCCTGGCCCTCGCCCCTCACGCGCACCCGTGGCGAGCGACGGCGACGACATCCAGCCCTCTCGTTTGCCGCTGACGACGGATCAGCGTTGTACGACGCGATGTGCGTTCCCGGAGGCGCCGATTCGGCCGAGCGGTGCGCGCCCGCCCCACCCGGTCGGCCGACGGAGCGGGCGGCGCCTCGGACGAAGCCCGGGGCATGAGCGCGCCCGCGTCGCCGCCACCCGCCAGGCCCTGCCGCGTGCGGCCGCGCGGGGTCTGCCGCGCATGCGGCCCGGCCGGACCGGCCCGGCGGGACGTGCCGTCCCTTCGCCGAACGCAAGGGTCCGGGTATCTAGTCGTGCCAAGAACGCAAGGGTCCGCGTATCGAGTCGTGCCAAGAAGGCGTGGGCCCGGGTATCGAGTCGTTCCGAGCGGGTACCCGGGCCTGACGATGTAGCCCATCCCCCGGAGGAGCCCTCCATGTCGGACCCGTCGCGGCGACAACCTTCTCGACCGGCGCCACCCACGACCTTCCAGCAGGCGCGGCGGCGAAAGCACCCTGCGAAGCCGTCCTCCGGTGACGAGTCCGACGCCGCGCGCCTGCTTCGCATCTACCTGGGCGACCACTTCGCCGGCTCCACCGGCGGCGAAAACCTCGCCCGCCGCATCGCACGCAACCACAGCGGTGACGTGCACGGGCCCGCACTGTCCGCCATCGCGGACGAGGTGGCCCAGGATCGCCGGTCGCTGAAGCGGATCATGAGCGAACTGGGGATCGCGCCACCACCCGCGAAAGCCGCGCTGGCCTGGGCCACGGAACGAGCGGCGAGGCTGAAACCCAACGGCCGACTGCTCGGCCGTTCGCCGCTGAGCAGCGTCGTCGAACTCGAGACCATGCGCATGGGCGTCGAAGGCAAGGCGTCGTGTTGGCGGAGCCTGCGCGCCGTGGCGGACCACGACCGGCGCTTGTCCGCACAGGAGCTGGACGAACTCCTGGACCGCGCCGAATCGCAGTCCCGTCGTCTCGAGGACACGCGGACCGGGATCGCCGCGGCAACCTTCGGTCGACCCTGACGGCACCGGCCCGCCACCAGGTGTGCCGCGGTCACCGCACAGGCCTGCCCCAGGCGGCTCCGGCGGACGACGAGCCCCACGCGGGACAGGGACCCGTCCAAGCGCCCCTATCGCACTCGCGCTGGGCGCCGGGCGAGCCCTGCACCGCGGGTCCCGGCGGTGCCCCAGGCCGACGAGAACGCGGACAACGCATGGAGCGGCGGCGGGGCAGGGGTGCGTCCAACCATCGCGTCCAAGGAATTCCGACGGCCCGCCGCCACGCGGAGCGCTGCTTTCGTGGCCGGCGGGCAGAAGCGGTGCATGGGCACAGCGAAACGAGTTCCACAGACGCGGGACATGAAGGGCGAGGAACTCTCCGCCGACGAGGCGTGGTTGACCTTGCGCCGGTACGGCGGATGGACATTGGTCAAGAACGCGTTCGTGCGCTTTCGCTACGCGGACGGATTCACCCACTCCCGCGCGCTCGCGCTCCAGACGGTGCTGTCGGTACTGCCGTTCGCGATCGCCGTCGTCGGACTCTCCCGGGTCCTGCACACCGACAAATTCGGCCGGTTCGTCTCCGCCGTGCTCGCTCGGCTGTCCACGGGTCCCAGTTCGGCCGTCGTGCAGGACACGCTGCGCGACGCGGGCGAGGGCAGCGCGGTCGCGCTGTCCCTGGGACTGGTGTTCTCGCTGGTCAACGTCGCGACGGCGATGAGCCAGATCGAGCGGGGCGCGAACCGCATCTACGGCGTCGAGCGTGATCGCCCCTTCATCCGCAAGTACGGCCGGGCCGCCGTGATGACCATGGTGGTCGGCGTCCCGATCGGCCTCGGCGCCTTGTTGACCGTGGCCGGCCGCGACATGGTCGGGGCCGCCGCCGACGTCTACGGCTGGAGCGACACGCAGCGTACGGTGTGGGGCATCCTGTGCTGGCCGGTGGGCGTCGCGCTCGCGCTGATCTCCGCGTCCGCGGTGTTCCGGTGGTCGCCGCGCCGTCGCCAACCCGGCTTCACGTGGCTGGCGTTCGGGGCGGCCGTGTACCTGGTGCTGTGGGTGCTGCTGTCGTGGCTGCTCGGCCTCTACATTCGGCTCAGCGGTTCCTTCGACTCCGTGTACGGCCCCCTCAGCGCGTTCGTTTCCTTGATCCTGTGGGCCTACCTGACTTCGATCGCCCTCTTTCTGGGCCTGGCGTTCGCCGCCCAACTGGAGGCGGTCCGTGCCCACTTGCCCGAGCCGGTGCAACCGGATCCGGGCGTCTGAGGACGCGGCGAACGACGACTCCCCGTGGCGAACGTCGGTTCGAAGTGCTCCTCCGGGTCGCCCTGCCCCGCGCGAGGACCCGGTCACCGGCCGCCCCGTGCGGCGCCGGCGGCCCCGGCTGGACTCCGTGCCCGAAACCCCGCGAGCGGTGCGTCGGGGTCCCGCCGCCGAAGACCGCACCGGCGCCGTCGTCGACCTCCCGGTTGACGGCCCGCTGACGGACGTGAAGCGGATCATCGTCCGACCGGCCGGCGTACGAGCCGGTCAGGCGGGCACAGACAGTGGGTGAACACCGGAGACGTCGGCAGCGGCCGAGAGCCGCACTTGCTGACAGGGCTGACCGTGGATTCCAGCAGGCCGGAGCAGCCCGTGCTGCTGGATGCGAGGGGCCGGCCCATCCAGACCTGGCGGGAGAATTTTCCGTACGAGCGCAAGATCCGCCGGGCGCAGTACGAGCGTGCCAAGCGGGTGCTTCAGATCGAGCTGCTGAAACTACAGCGGTGGGTGAAGGAGACCGGACAGCGGTTGGTGGTGATCTGCGAGGGCAGGGACGCCGCGGGCAAGGGCGGCACGATCCAGCGATTCACCGAACGTCTGAACCCGCGTGGTGCCCGGGTCGTGGCTCTCGGCACGCCCACCGAGCGCGAAGCGTCCCAGTGGTACTTCCAGCGGTACACCGAGTATCTTCCCGCAGCCGGGGAGATCGTGTTCTTCGACCGGTCCTGGTACAACCGGGCCGGCGTCGAGCCGGTCATGGGGTTCTGCACCGAAGAGCAGCACCGGCTCTTCCTCGCCCAGTGTCCGGCTTTCGAGCGGATGCTCGTGGAGGACGGGATCCTGCTGGTGAAATTCTGGTTCTCCGTCTCGCGGGCGGAGCAACGTACCCGCTTTGCGATCCGCCGGGTCGACCCCGTGCGTCAGTGGAAGCTCTCCCCGGTCGATCTCCGGTCGCTGGACCGCTGGGACGACTACACCAAGGCCAAGGTCGAGATGTTCCGGGCGACCGACACCGAGCACGCGCCGTGGACCGTGGTCAAGACCAACGACAAACGGCGCGGCCGGCTCGAAGCCATGCGCAGCCTGCTGACTCGGGTGGACTACCCCGCGAAGGACGAGGCGGCGATCGGGGTACCCGACCCGCTCATCGTCGGTGCCGCCGGAACACTCCTGGAACCCGGCGAGGAGAGCAGCGACCTTTCCCCCACCCCCCTCGCGCACGCCGACGGCACACCCGGCGAGCATCCGGACCGGTAGGCGCGTGCGCCTTTCGACGTTGCCGCACCCGCGCGGTGAGGTCGAGCGGCGGCCTCGGGAAGCAGCAGGGGGCTTCGGGGCCGTGCCGGCCGGGGCGCCGCCGCTCAGCCGCTCAGCCGATGCCGCGCGGCCGGAACTGGATGCTGATTCGCGGCCCCGTGGGTCTGGCCGTCTTGGGGATCGCGTGCTCCCAGGTGCGTTGGCAGGTGCCGCCCATGACGATCAGGTCGCCGTGGCCGAGGGGGCGCCGTACCGTTTCGCCGCCACCGCGCGGGCGGAGCAGGAGGTCTCGCGGAGTGCCGACCGACGCGATCGCGACCATGGTGTTCTCGCGGGCTCCGCGGCCGTTGCGGTCGCCGTGCCAGGCGACGCTGTCGTGGCCGTCGCGGTACAGACACAGTCCCGCGCTGACGAAGGGCTCGCCGAGTTCCGCCGCGTAGTGCTCGGAGAGTCGGTCGCGCGCCTCGGCGAGGGAGGGGTGGGGCAGCTCGTCGGCGGCGCCGTAGTAGGCGAGCAGGCGGGGAACGTCGACCACGCGTTCGTACATGCGCCGACGCTCGGCCCGCCAGGGCACGCTCTCGGCCAGCGCGGCGAACAACGCGTCCGCGCCCGCGACCCAGCCCGGCAACTCGTCGATCCAGGCGCCGTTGCCCAGCATGGTGCGTCGCAGGCCGCGTGGCGGCCCGACACGGATGACGTCGCTCTGGTCGAAGAGCGAACCCTGGAGACAATCCGACATTCCATCACGATACTCCATCGAGCCGAACATGTGTTCGAGATTCGATCGGGGTATCGAACGCGGTCGTGGGGATGCGCGTCCCGACTTGCCCCGGTCGACTGCGACGGGCACACGAACTCCCGTACTGTTGAAGGGAATCGGGGGCGGGCATGAGACGGAACCTTGATCGTCCGGGCGGACGGCCGGCGAGCGGCGGGTCCGAAGTGCCGGGCATCGGCATGGCCTGCGTGTTCTTCCCCGTGGTCGTCGGCCTGCTGGTGCTGCTCCTGTGGGGGTTGTACTACGGCTTCACCCGGTCGCCGACCGCCTTCGGTGGCGGTCTCCTGGTGCTCTGCTCGCTGTCCGGAGTCGCCCGGGTCGTGCTTCAGCTCAGGCTGCTGCGCCGCGGGGTCGCCGTGCCGGGTGTCGTGACGCGGGTCGACCGCAGGTGGATGGACGGCGAGGCAGGCGGCTATTGGGTCTACACCTCCCACGTGCGTTTCTCGGTCCCCGGCAGCGAGGAGCGCACGGTCAAGGGGCCCGCCTCCGAGCACACCCGGGTCGGCGACCCGGGTGCGGTGCACTACGACCCCAGGAAGCCCTCCCGGGCGGCGGTACGCGAGACCCGGGGCGGCCTGGCCGGCCTGATCGTGTTCGTCGCGCTGTTCGTCGCCGCGACCGTCCGGTACGTGCTGTGGGCCGTCGGCGGTGGGCGCTGGTCGCCGTAGCCGCCCGCCGCCGTGCGGTGCCGGGTGGCTACCGGCGGTGGCGGGCGGTGGCGGGCTTCAGGTCTGGTCGCCGCCGGTCAGGCTCTTGCCGATCATGTCCCGGCAGACCTCGACCGAGAAGGCCATCAGCGCGCCGGCCTGGGCATCGCGGAAGTGCCGCTGGATCGGGGAAGACCGCAGAAAGCCCGAGCCGCCGCCGACCCGGAGCCCGAACTCGGCGATCGATTTCGCCACTTCGTTGGCGTAGAGCTTCGCCTCCACGGCGGCGACGAGGGCGCCGGGCGCGTTCCGGTCGGCGAGCCACATGGACCGTTCCGCGAGGACGCGTGCCGCCAGCAGCCTCACGTGCGCGTCGGCGGCGTCGAAATGGACCCATTGCATGTCACCGACCGGTTTGCCGGTACTCGGCACGACACGTTTGCGGGCATGGTCGGTCGCCGCGTCGAGCGCGGCCTCGGCGATGCCGATCGACAGCCACGGCAGGCCGAGCGCGATGATGTTCGGCGCCGTCGGGTCGACGATCCGGCACCGATTCTCGTGACGCAGCAGGGTGGCGCGGAAGTTCACCAACTGGCTGCGGGTGCCGCGCAGGCCCATCGAGTCCCAGATCGACACCATCTCGATGCTGTCGTCCCGGCTCACCCCGAAGAACGCCGGTCCGTCGTCGAGCAGCGCATTGACCAGGAAGTGGTCCGCGATCTCGCACCCGGACACGAACCGCTTCGCGCCGTCCAGTTCGAATCCGCCGTCCACCGGTTCGGCCCGCTGGAGCGGCATCAGGAAGAGATTCCCGCCGGTCGGCTCCGACAGCGCGTTCGCGAACCGTTTGCCCGCCGCCAACTCCTCCGCGTAGAACTGCGGCCCGAAGCCGACCAGCGCCTGCGCCGCGCCCAGGTGCATCATCCAGACGCACGCCGTCGACGGGCACGCCTTGCCGACGATGCCGAGGATCTCTCCGAGCGCCTGGTAGGACAGCCCGGAACCGCCCCGCTCCCGGGGCATCGCGGCCATGTCCAAGCCGGCTTCGTGTAACGCCGTCAGGTTGGCGACCGGCAGGGTGGCCTCGTGATCGTGCCGGTCCGCCGTTGCCGCGAACCGCCGGGCAAGATCCCGCGCCGCGTCGACGAACCGCTGTTCTTCCCTGGAGACCGCAAAGGGTGAAGTCACCGGCCCAGCCTAGAAGTCTCGTGGAAACGTCGGGGCGGGTTCGCGCAACGCGAACGGCGGGACCGGACTCGTCGTTTCGCGGCGGAGCCGGACTCGCTCGCCGACCATCCCACCGTGCACGGAGCGGGAGTTGGCGATGACCGCCGGGGTGTCTCCGGGGCACCGCCGGTGCGCAGGCGCAACGCTCGTCTCAGGGACGGGTGTTCGCGGCCGGCATCGCCGGTGTTGTGCCGTCCAGGACCGGTCGGCTCGGCACGGATGCGCGTGGGACCTCGAAGCGCGCGAGCCGGATGTACGGGGCGAGGCATTCCGGTGGGGTGTTGCGATCGGGGAAGCGTACGTCGAGCCTGAGCCGGTTCCCGTTCGCGTACAGCCGGGCGCCCTCGGGGTCGAGGCAACCCGCCTCGATGGTCACGGAGATCACGACGTTGCGGGCGAAGTCGGTTGCGGGGGCGGGTTCGGAGGGCCGCTTGGCCGGGGCTCCGGCGAATAGGCCCGCCAGGACGTCCGCATCCTGTGTCGCCGATTCGGCGATGGCGAACACCTTGGGGAGGCCGCGGGCGTCGGTGAAGGAGATGGTTCGCGTGTCGAGGCGGCCGGTGGAGGGCGTGGCGGGCGGTCGGGTGCCTGGTGGTGTGGTGCCCGGTGGCGTAGTGCTCGGGGTGACCGGAGTTCCGGTGGAGCCGGCGGAGGGCGCGGGGACGGGAGTGGTGACCGATGCGGTGACCGGAGTATCGGACGCCGTTCGGATCGGCTCTCCCGCGGTGGGGTTGTCGTCGTCGTCTCCCGCGAGCAGGAGCCACAGGGCGATCCCGACGCAGGCGGCGGCGATCAGTGCGGCGGTGACGACGATGATCGTCCGGGTGGCGGGTGGTCGTGCATTCGACTCGGCCATGGTGATGGGACGTCGGCGCTCGGTGCCTGGTTCCCCGCATCCGCAGGCCGGACAGCCGCGGGTCGATACGGACCTCGCGGCTGTCCTGACGCGCGTGCGCGTTCGGCCGACGCTCGCCGGGTGGGCCTGTCGGAGTGCGTCCGGGGGAGGACGTCGTGGAGGGCTCGGCGCGCGGCCGATGGGTCTAACCGGGTCGAACGGCCGCGTAGAACTCCATCGAGAAGACCGGCGCTATGGTCACGTTCTTGCCCGGGCGCGGGGCGTGCACGATCTGGCCGCCGCCGATGTAGATGCCCACGTGCGAGTTGTCCGAGTAGTAGAACACCAGGTCACCCGGCTGCAGTGCGTCCTTGGAGATCCGCGGGCCGTCGTTGACCTGGGTCCACGTGGTGCGGCTGAGCGAGACGTTGGCGGCCTTCCAGGAAGCCTGGGTCAGCCCGGAGCAGTCGTAGGAGCCGGGACCCACGGCCCGAGGCGAGTACGGCTTGCCGATCTGGGCCTTCGCGAACGCGACCGCGGCTGCGGCCCGGCCGGAGACGGGGACGTTGCTCGCCGGCGGCGGTGTGTCCGGCTTGTCCCGCGAACTGCGATCGGTCTCGCCGCGTGCGGCGGCGTCGTTCTTGTGCTCGTTCGAGTCGAGGACTTCCTTCTTCTGCTGCTCGGTGAGCGTGTTCAGCAGCCGCTGGGCCTCGGAGAGCTTGGTCTGGATCTCGGTCTTGTTCTTGTTCAGCTCGGTGCGCAGCTTCTCCAGTTCCGCGAGCTGCGAGGAGGCCTCGGTGCGGTCCTGCTGGAGAGCTCGGGCCTGCGCCGCGATCTGCTTCAGCTTGGCGGCCTGTTGGCCGTCGAGCTGGGACATCATCTGTGACTTCTGCAGGAAGCCTTCGGGGTCGCCGCTGAGCGCGAGCGAGAGCGACGGCGGCAGGCCGCCGCTGCGGTACTGGTTGGCCGCCAGGACGCCGATCTGGTCGCGCAGGGCGTTCAGTGCTGCCTGTTCCTCGGCGATCCGGGTCTGGGTCTGGTTCGTGGCGGCCTGCTGCCTGGTGATCTGCTCGTCGACGCCGTTGGCGGCGTCGGTGGCCTTGATCACGTCGCTGTGCAACTGGTTGACGCGTTCCTTGGTCTGCTGGAACGACTGCGCGGGATCCGCGCTCGCGGTGCCGGCGAAGGTCATCACGCCGGTCATCGTCGCGGCGGCCGTGACGACGGTGGCCGCGGTACGCACGGCGGTGCGCGGTTTGGGCTTGCGGTGCTGCCCGGAACGATGTTGTGACGCCATGGGTGGCGGGTCTCCTTCCTCGGCCGCCTACCGGGTTGGCTGACGGGTTCGGGCGGAAGAAGGCGCCCTACGGTGCCGGAGCACCGATTCACCCCAGGGACTGCGAGGGTCCCCGGTTCCGGTTCCTCGTCGCGACGACGATGGTCACCCACCGTCACCGAAACGCGTCCCCGAATTCGGCGGAGGCGATCGTGCCGAACGGGTTGGTCGACGTGGAACCGATCGCCTTTCATAGAACATTAGTCACAGGAGTGTCACGGTCCTCACCAGTGATCTCCGCATTGCCAAACCTTTACCATACCGACCGTTTCCTTTTCCTTATTTCAGCGGAAAAAGTCTTGAATTCCCTAAAGTCGACCCTGGGTCGCTTTGGTGTAATTGGTCGCTGGAAACGACGAGTGACCCAACTGTCTGTATGTCACTGAACGTATGCAGGCCGGCGGTGAGCCGCTGCGGTGTCGCGAGTGCGGCAGTCGAACCACCAGGGGCACGACGGCGAAGTCCACGGCCCATCGGCACCCGACGCCCCGCCACCCGGCCCTGCGCCTTCCGTGCACCCTGCACGGACCCTCGACGCATCCGCCGCCGCTACGCCGGCCCGCTCCGATCGCCAAACGGCCGCGGCCACCCGGGATTCAGTGGGACAGCCCCAGCTCGCCGGCTCGCAGTCCGGCCTGGAAGCGGGAGCCGGCCTCGAGTTCGGCCATCAGTTCGGCCACGCGCCGCCGGTAGGTGCGCAGCGAGACGCCGAGGCGTTTTGCCGCCGATGCGTCGGTGAGGCCCGAGCCGAGGGCTTCGAGGATTCGGCGGCCGTCGGCGTCGAGGTGCGGGACGTCGCTGTGCAGGTAGGTTTCGAGATCGACGGCCGTGTCCCAGATCGCCCGGAACAGCGAGTGGACTCCGTCGACCAGGATCTGCGAGGTCGTCACCGTGTACTCGCGGCCGGTGGGGGTCTCCAGGCCGGCGAGAATCATCACTCGCCGGTCGATGAGGATGGTCTCGTGCGGCAGCGGCGAACGGCTGATCCGAACGAGAGCGCCCTTGCTCCGTACCATCCGCAGGTGCGCGCGGGCCTCCTCGTCGGCGAGTGCCACCGGGCTGAGCAGCTTCCGCGGGGTGAACCCGGCAGGATCCGCGGCGCGCATGCGATCACGGATCGCGGCCCTGGCTCCCGGGTGCGACCAGGTCCCGAGGTCCCGGGCTGCGCACAGGAATTCGGTCCGCGCGGACTCGAAGAGATGACCTGCGCGCGCGGTCAGCTCCGCGTCTCCGCGTACCGAGAACACCTCTTCGTTCCGCATCCCGCCAGTGTGGCAGCTTGCTGCCACGAACTCGCCGGGCGTTGTGGCGGCGGACAGCATGAGCGTCATGAGCATCAAGACCTTCCCCCTCGGCGGGGAACTGACGATCAACCGGCTGGGCTTCGGCGCGATGCGCCTGGCGATGGGCACCTTCGCCGGTCCGGCGCGAGACCCCGAGACCGGAATGGCGGTGCTTCGCCGGGCAGTTGAGCTGGGCGTGAACCACATCGACACGGCCGGCTTCTACGGCAGGGACTCGGTGTGGGCCAACGAGCTGATCCGTAGGGCCTTGGTCCCGTACCGTGACGACCTGGTGATCGCGACGAAGGTGGGGCCGTTGCGCGGACCGAACGGTGTGCCGAGCGGGCAGGCGACGGCCGGCCGGCTTCGGGGCCTGGTCGAGGCGGATCTGCGCTCTCTGGGTCTCGACCGGCTCGACCTGGTCTACCTGCGGGTCGGCGGGATGGGCGGACCGGGTGACGAGTCGATCGCCGAACGGTTCGCGGTGCTGGCCGAACTCCGTGCGGAAGGGCTGATTCGGCACCTGGGTGTCAGTAACGTCGACGCCGCCCAGTTGGCGGAGGCCCGGGGGATCGCGCCCGTCGCGGCGGTGCAGAACCGGCACGGCGACGACGCGGTCCTGCCGGCGGAATGCGAGCAGGCGGGCATCGCGTATGTGCCGTACTTTCCGCTCGGCGGCGGCGTCGGCGGCGGCCCGCTCGACGCCGAACGGCTCGGCGAGGTCGCGGCACGCCTGGGCGCGACCACCGCGCAGGTCGCGATCGCCGCGCTGTTGGCGAAGTCGCCGTCGGTGCTGGCGATTCCGGGCACGGGCTCGCTCGATCACCTGGAGGACAACCTCGCGGCGAACGATCTCAGCCTCGGCGTCGAGGACTTGTCGGACCTGGACGGCTGACCGGTCGGCCCGTTCCGGAAGTCGGCTGCCTCGGCCTGTCGCTTCGCCATCCGGACGCGGGGTGATCCGAAGGAGTCACCCCGGCCGGGCGGGACATGTCCGGTCGATCGTGTCTGCTGCCCCGGCACCGCCACGGCCGCAGCCCTCCATCCGGCGCCGCGCGCGATCGACCGGACCGTGCCCGGGGCCCGACTACAGCCGGGCCATGTCAGGTTGTGGCGCCGGCTGCGGCCGAGTCAGTGATCGGCGGTGGTCCCGGGCGGTGCCTTGAAGCGGTCGGTGTGTTTGGCCACCCACTCGGCGAATGTGCGCGCCGGGCGACCGGTCACCCGCTCAACGGTGTCGACCACGGTCTTGGAGTCCTCGCTCGAAGAGGCGTACCAGTCGACGACGTATTCGGCGTCCGCACGGGACACGCCGTCGGCGATCAGCCGGTCGACCGCCTGTCCGTGGGTGATCCGGACGAAGGTCACGTCGTGGCCGATCGCCCGGGACAGGACGGCGAGTCGTTCGCGCGAGGTCAGCGACTCGGGCCCGGTGAGGTTGTACGCGCGCCCCGCATGCCCGTCGTCGAGCAGCGCGGCCGCGGCCACCGCGCCGATGTCGGCCTCGTGCACGAGCGCGCTGGGAAAGTCGTAGGGCTCCCGCACGACCCCCTCGGCCCGGATCGAATCGATCCAGGTCAAGGTGTTGGACATGAACTCCTGCGGTTCCAGGCGTGTCCACTCCACACCCGAATCCGCCACGGCCTGCTCGACCGGTCCCACCCAGCCGCCCCACACCACGGTGACGCGTCGCACGCCGGCGTCGACCGCCCGCCGTACCAACTCGGGCCCGACCTCGGCGAGTCCCGCCGTCACGGTGATGTGCAACCGGCTGACGCCGTCGAAGGCGCGATCCAACTCCCGTGGGGTCGTGTGGGTGCCGGTGATCAACTCCGTACCCGGCGGAAGCCGCTCCTCGGCGGCGGCCGGATTCCGGGTCAGTGCCCGAACACGCTCGCCGCGGCGGACCAGCTCTGCCACAACGTGCCGACCGGTGTTCCCGGTGGCGCCCGTAACCAGTGTCGTCATGATGGATCTCCCGATTTCGTAGGTCGGTCAGGTGGTCGACAGCGAGTTCTCGGCGGCGTCGGACGTCGCTGTCCGCTCCGGCGCACCGGTGTCCGCGGGTGTGGCGCCGCGGCTCTTGCGCAGCATCGCGAGGGCGAGGGCGGCGCTGGTCGCGGTGATGATCGCGCACGCGACGCCGATGACGTTCAGCCCGTTGGTGTAGGCCTGCGCGGCGGCGGCCAGCAAGTTTTCGGAGGGCTCGGCGGGCAGGTCCCGGGCGGCGGTTACGGCGTTCTCCATGCCTGCCCTCGCGGCCTCGGCGGCGCCGGGTGTGGTGTCGGCGGGCAGGTCGAGCGAGTCGCGGTACACGGCGGCGCCGAGGCTGCCGAGTGTGGCGACGCCGAGCGCGTTCCCCAAGTCGCCGCAGATGGAGGACAGGGCCGCCGCGGAGCCGCCCCGCTCCGGCGGCACGGATCCGACGACCAGAGTGGTGCCGAGCGCCCCGAAGGTCCCGACGCCGATGAAGATGATCACGAACGCGGCCATCAGCAGCGGCAGTCCGCCGACCGGATCGACGAAGACGAGCATCAGGTAGCCGATCGTGCCGATGAGCAGGCCCACGCCGATGACCGTGCCGAGCGGATGCCGTTTGGCCAGGACCGGCGCCAGTTGCGCGGCGACGATCGATGCGATGGCCGACGGCACCATCCACAGTCCCGCCTTCATCGGCGAGAGTCCCTCCACCATCTGGAGGAAGCCGGAGATGAAGAGGTAGCCGCCGCCGGTGGCCAGCATCGAGACCATCAGGATCAACAGCGCGGCGGTGAACGCGCCGACCTTGAAGAGCTTCAGGTCCAACAGCGGCTCGGCCAACTTGCCCTGCCGCGACACGAACAGGGCGCCCACGGCGATACCGACGCCGATCGCGGCGACGGGGACCATCGCGAAGCCGTAACGGGCAAGCTCCTTCAGCCCGTAGATGATCGACAGGATCGATGCCAGCGACAGCACGACACTGAAGAGGTCGATCCTGCCGGCATCCGCATTCTTGTACTCGGGCAGGACGAGGGGCGCGACGATCAGCAGCACCACCATGACGGGTACGCCGAGCAGGAACACCGAGCCCCACCAGAAGAACTCCAGCAGCACGCCGCCGACCGCCGGGCCCAGGGCCGTGCCTCCCATGAAGCAACCGGCCCATACCGCGATGGCGCGGCCACGCTCGTACGGATCGTGGAACATGTTGCCGATGAGGGCGAGCGTCGACGGCATCAGCGTCGCGGCGGCGATGCCGAGCAGCGCGCGGGTGACGATCAAGGCTTCCGCGCTGGTGGAGTAGGCAGCCGCGACGGAGGTGATGCCCACTGCCGTGGCGCCGATCATCAGCAGCTTGCGGCGACCGATCCGATCTCCCAGCGCGCCCATCGTGATGAGAAAGCCGGCGATCAGAAAGCCGTAGATGTCCATGATCCACAACGTTTGCGTGCCGGTGGGCCGCAAGTCCTCGGCGAGATGCGGCAGCGCCAGGTACAGCACGCTCTGATCGAGGGATATCAGCAGCGTGGGCAGGGCCAGTACCGCGAGCCCCAGCCATTCCCGGGGCCCGGCCTTCCGCGAAGGGGTCTCGGGAGCGATCGATGACATCGATGACCTTCCTTGAACTCTGGTGCTTGGTGCTTGGTGCTTGGTGCGTGTCGTGCTCGATTCGTAGTGATCGCCACACTGGGCCGTGGCGCTCTCGGTGATCTCTCGGTCCGCTCTCGGTCCGCTCTCGGGGGTCGGGCTTGGGTGGTGTCGGGGAGTTCGCTTCGGCGTGGAACCACGGTCGCGAACCGGCGGGGCGGCTGACCTATGGAGGTCGTCCCGGGGGGATCGTGACCACGTTCGGTGGTCGTCGAGAGGTGCGGTCCGGGTCGACGCGGAGGCGGCCCGCGGAGAGGGCGCAGCCGTGGACGCCGGCCGTGGCGTCGCCGAGGCCGAGAGCCGCTCGACGGGGCTGCTCGCGCCGTCGGCGCCGGCTTCCGGGACGGGGCCACCGTCGATGATCCCGCTCCAGGTGCGGGGGAGGGTGCCGCAGTCGCCCTCGGCCGGTTGCCGGGTCACCCCGGTGCCCGCTCGAAAGGTGTGGTGGTGTGGTGTCAGGGTGCCGGGGCGCCGTCGCCGGGTTCCCGGGCGGGCGGGAGGGTGACGGTGACCGTCAATCCGCCGCCCTCTCGGGGTTCGGCGTGGACGTCGCCGCCGTGGGCGCGGGCCACGGCGCGGACGATGGACAGACCGAGCCCGGCACCGGGTGCCCGGGTCGCCAGGCGTTCGGCGCCGAGACGGCGGAACGGCTCGAAGAGCGAGGGGACTTCGTACTTCGGCACAGCCGGTCCGGTGTTGCTGACCTCGACGATTGCCGATCCGTCGGCGCCGGTGCGGCTCGTGACGCGTACCCAACCGCCCTCGGGTGTGTTGTGCCTCATCCCGTTCTCGACGAGGTTTTGCACGAGGCGTTCCAGCAGCACCGGGTTCCCCGTCGTCGGGGCTTCGGAGGTTTCGGTCTCGACGGTCACGGCCCCTAGGGGCGCGAGCTCCGCGACGTGGTCGACGACATCCGCGAGGTCGACGAACGCGCGTTCCAGCACCTCGTGTTCGGAGCGGGCCAGGAGCAGCAGGCCGTCGATCAGACGTTCGTGGCGGTTGTTGATCTCCAGAAGCGTCTCGCCCAACTGGCGGACCTCCTCCGACGCGGTGCGGCGAAAGACCACGACCTCCAGCAGCGCCTGGTTGAGGGCGAGCGGCGTACGGAGTTCGTGCGAGGCGTTCGCGATGAACCGCCGTTGGCCGTCGAAGGAATGGTCGAGGCGTTCCAGCATCAGGTCGAACGTGTCGGCGAGCCGTTTGAGTTCGTCCTCGGGGCCGGCCAGATCGATGCGTTCGTGCAGGTTCCGGTCCGCGGCGGGTGCCTCGGCGATTCGTCGCGCGGTCTCCGTCATGCGGTGCAGCGGCTGCAACATGCGTCCGGCGATGAGCCAGCCGAGCAGGGTGGCCGCAATGCCGACCGCGGCGAGGGCGATGCCGCCCTGGGTGAGGAGGGCGTTGAGCGCGCCCTCGCGCGTTCCGTCGGTCGAATGGGTGATCTGCTGGTCGGGCGGCGGCAGCGCTCCTCCCGACGTGCCCCCGGGCGTGGTGTCGCCCGCGAGCCCGCCGCCGACGGGAGCGCCGCCCACCGTCGAACTCTTGTACGTCCCTTGCGAGTTGTCCCCGAGTTGTTGCGACACCAGCAGATACGTCGCTCCCAGCACCACCCCTCCCGCAATCAGGAACAGCACACTGTGGACGAGCGTCAGCCGCGCGCGAATGGTCAGACGGGAAGGTTGCCTCATCCGGGCCGCAATGCGCCTCATGCTCACGGGATTCGGTACCCCACTCCCGGTTGCGTCACCACGAGTTGCGGTTCACCGAGCTTGCGGCGCAGCTTGAGGATCGTCATCCGCACCACGTTCGTGAACGGGTCGGCGTGCTCGTCCCACGCCTTCTCCAACAGGAGTTCGGCGGACACCACGGCTCCGTCCGCACGCAGCAGCTCCGCCAGAACCGCGAACTCCTTGCGGGAAAGCGGGACATAACGGCCGTCCCGGTACACCTCGCGCCGATGCAGGTCCAGCCGTACGCCCGCCCGCTCCAGCGCCGGCGGCGCGGCAGCCCGCGAGCGTCGTCCCAACGCGACCACCCGGGCGCCCAGTTCGCGAAAGGCGAAGGGCTTGGCGAGGTAGTCGTCGGCGCCGAGCGTCAGCCCCGCCACCCGGTCGTCGATCAGGCCCGCGGCGGTCAGCATCAGAACGCGCGCCGTCCCCCGTCCGGCGGCGATGGTGCGGCACACCTCGTCGCCGTGCACAACGGGCAGGTCCCGGTCCAGGACGACCACGTCGTAGTCGTGGACGGCGAGGTTCTGCAGGGCTGTGCCGCCGTCGTACACGACGTCCACCGCGTGTGCGTCGCCGCGCAGCCATTCCGCCACCGCGTCCGCGAAGAGCGGTTCGTCCTCCACCACCAGGATTCTCATCCGCCCATCGTCCCGCCGAGGGTGTCATTTCCGCGTCAACGAATGCGATGACGGTGGGATGACGGGGCGGCGGCTCGAATGGGGTCCACGGCCGCGGCGGTACGGCCACGGCGGTACGGCCACGGCGGTGCAGCGACGGCCGTACGGCCACGGCCACACACGGCCACACGGCCACGACCCAAGGAGATCACCTGATGCGAACAACGGCAGGGCTCGGACTCGGCCTCCTGCTCATGCTCGGCGCGGTCGCCGGATGCGGCGGCGGGGGCGACGACGGCGACGGGATCGCCTCCGCGGGGACGCCCACCGCGACCGTCTCGGCATCCCCCGGCGGCAACGGGACCGGCGGCGGCACCGGAAACGGCAAGGGCGCCGGCGACGCCCGCGACAGCATGCTCCGCTACGCCCAGTGCATGCGCGAGAACGGTATCCCCGATTTCCCCGACCCCACCTTCAGCGGCGACGGCGGCGTCTCCCTGAACCTCCCCGAAGGCACCGACGCGAAGGTCGTCGACGCCGCGCAGGCCAAGTGCCGCAGCCTCATGCCCAACGGCGGCGAGAACCAGAAGGTCGACCCGAAGGTCACGGAGCAACTCCGCCGGTACGCCAAGTGCATGCGTGAGAACGGTATCCCGCAGTTCCCGGATCCCTCCGCCGACGGCGGCCTCCAGATCAACAACGACGCCCTCGGCCTGGGCCCGGACGACCCGCGCTTCAAGGCCGCCGATCAAGCGTGCTCGACGTACATGCCGAAGCCGCCCGGCGGTGACGGAGGCCGGAAGACGAGCGGCCCGGGAGCCGGCGCGTGACCCGCCGCAGGCGCCGCGCGGCGGGACGGGTAATCGCCGGGATGACGGCGGTGCTTGCCGCCGGGGCCGCGACCGCGGCCGCGACGGGGATCGGGCTGCCCGCCAAGGACGAGGCGAAGCCGCCGCGCGACACGCTGCCCCCGGCCACCGGCACGGTGACGAAGGAGACCCTCGTCGACACGACGTCCAAGGCCGGCGAACTGGACTACGGCAACACCACGACCCTCAACGGCGGCAAGCTCGCCGGCACGCTCACCTCCGTGGCCGCGCCCGGGTCGACGGTTGCCCGCGGGAAGCCGCTGTACAAGGTGGACAACACGCCGGTGCTGCTGCTGTACGGCGCGCTCCCCGCGTACCGCGACCTCGCGTCCGGCGTCGAAGGGCCCGACGTCGAGCAGTTCGAGCAGAACCTCAAGGAACTCGGCTACACCGGCTTCACCGTCGACACGAAGTACACCGAGGGCACCGAAGCGGCCGTGAAGAAGTGGCAGAAGGCCAACGGGCTCAAGGAGACCGGAGGCGTCGAGCTCGGGCGCGTGCACTACGCGCCCGCTGAGATCCGCGTCGACATCGTCAAGACCGCGCTCGGCGACGCGGTGCAGCCGGGGCAGGCCGTGCTCACCCACACCGGAACCCGGCGGGTGGTGAGTGTCGAGCTGGAGATGGCGTACGCGAGTCTGGCCAAGACCGGTACCGCCGTCACGGTCAAGCTGCCGGACCGACGGAACGTCCCCGGCAAGGTCGCCGCGACCGCCACGGTGATCGATCCGGGCAAGGAGAGCGGCGGCAGCCCGGCCACGCCCACCACGAAGCTGAAGGCCACGGTCGTCCTGGACGACGAGAAGGCCGTCGCCGGGCTCGACCGGGCCTCCATCGACGTCGCGTTCACATCGTCGCGCCGCGAGAACGTGCTGACCGTGCCGGTGGCCGCGCTGCTCGCACTCGCCGAAGGCGGCTACGGCGTCCAGGTCGTCGAGGGGTCCGCGACGCGGATCGTGCCGGTGGAGACCGGCATGTTCGCGGGCGGACGCGTCGAGGTGACCGGCTCGGGGCTCGCCCAGGGCACGACGGTGGGGATGCCGACATGAGCCTGCCGGATGTGGATGCCGACATCAGGCTGCCGGCCGGGGCCGACGATTCGAGCCTGCCGGCGGGCGCCCTCGCGGTCGAACCGGGCGTCGAGAGCGCGGAGTTCACCGGTCCGCTCGTCGAACTCGCCGGGGTCGGGAAGGAGTACCCCGGCGGAGTGACGGCGCTCGCCGATGTCGACATCGTCATATCGCGGGGCGAACTCGTCGGCATCGTAGGCCCGTCGGGTTCCGGCAAGTCGACCATGCTCAACCTGATCGGCACCCTCGACCGGCCGACGAGCGGCACAGTGCGCATCGACGGATCCGACGTCGCCGCGGTGTCCGACCGTCGCCTGTCCGCGCTCCGGGCCCGCCGGATCGGGTTCGTGTTCCAGCAGTTCCACCTCGCTCCCGGGCGCAGCGCCTGGGAGAACGTCGCCGACGGGCTGCTGTACGCGGGGATTTCGCCGCGGGAGCGCCGCCGCGTCGCCCGAGCCACCCTCGAACGGGTCGGCCTCGGCGACCGGCTCGACCACCTGCCGCACGAACTCTCCGGCGGGCAACGGCAACGTGTCGCCATCGCCCGTGCCGTGGCGGGCGATCCGGTGCTGCTGCTCGCCGACGAACCGACGGGCAACCTCGACACGGCGTCCGGCCGCGGCGTGATGGCGCTGCTGCGCGAACTCCACGCGGCCGGAACAGCGGTGGTGGTCATCACGCACGACCGGGAGATCGCGGCGTCGCTGCCGCGGCAGATCGCGATGCGCGACGGACGGGTGGAGACCTGACATGGGAACCGTTCACACTCCGGCCCGGCTGCGGCCGCGCGATGTCGCTGCGGTCGGTGCCGTCGGACTGCGTACGCGTCCGCTGCGGGTGTTCCTGTCCGCACTCGGCATCGCCATCGGCATCGCGGCGATGACGGCCGTCGCCGGCATTTCCACGTCCAGCCGCGCGGACCTGGACGCCCGCCTCGCCACGCTGGGCACCAACCTGCTGACCGTCGCCCCCGGCAACTCGCTGACCAGCGGCACCGCGTCGCTTCCGGACGAGGCACCCGCGACGATCGCCCGCATCGGCCCGGTGCGGCAGGTCGCCGCGACCGGTGCCGTCAAGTCCGCGAAGGTCTACCGCAACGACCGTATCCCGGCCGCGGAGAGCGGCGGCATCACGGTCGCGGCCGCGCACCTCGCGCTGCCCGAGACCGTCGGGGCCACGGTCGGGCGCGGCACGTGGTTCAACGGGGCGACCGAGCGCTACCCGGCGACGGTCCTGGGCGGGTCGGCGGCGGACCGGCTCGGCGTCGGGGCGCCGGGCCCGGACGTCCAGGTGTACCTGGGCGGACGCTGGTTCACCGTCGTCGGCATCCTCGACCCGGTGCCGCTCGCGCCCGAACTCGACGCGACGGCCTTGGTGGGGTGGACCGCGGCGCGCACCTACCTCGGCTTCGACGGGCACCCGACCACCGTGTACACGCGTTCGGCCGATGCGGCGGTGGCGGCCGTGCGCGACGTGCTCGCGCGTACGGCCAACCCGGAGAACCCGAACGAGGTCAAGGTCTCGCGACCCTCCGACGCGCTGGCCGCGCGGCAGGCGACCGACCAGGCGTTCACCGGCCTGTTGCTCGGGCTCGGCGCGGTGGCGCTGTTGGTCGGGGGCGTCGGGGTCGCCAACACGATGGTCATCACCGTGCTGGAACGCCGCGCCGAGATCGGTCTCCGCCGCTCGCTGGGCGCCACCCGCGGCCAGATCCGCACCCAGTTCCTGGTCGAGTCGCTGATGCTCTCCGCACTCGGCGGGTTGGCCGGTGTCATCCTCGGGATGGCGGTCACCACGGGCTACGCGAGCACCCGGAACTGGGACGCGGTGATCCCGGCCTGGGCGACGGCGGGCGGCTTCGGCGCCACTTTGGTCATCGGCGCCGTCGCCGGCCTCTACCCGGCCATCCGCGCCTCGCGGCTGCCCCCGACGGAGGCCTTGGCCGCGGCGTGATCCGCCGAGCCGTCGACGCCTGCGGGTGCGAACGTCGCGGCGACGCGTCGGGTGAGGCCCCTTCGGCGGGTCGGTGGTTTCGGCCCCGGTGGTGGCGCGGGGGTCGAGGCGGCGGGCCCGTCGATGGGTCCGGGCGGACATCGGCCCGGTCGCAGGTGTGGCAGACGGCTTCCCGACGATCCTGGGGACCTGAGGCCGACGGGCGTGGAGAGCGGGGGACGCGGTGTCGGACGGTCCGCGTCCCCCTTCGAGCGCACCGGCGCCGCGCCGCCTCCCGGAGGCCGAGCACCGCGTGGCCGCTGCGGATGTCCCGCGCACCGGTCCCTGCCGGATGGTCGCCCGCGGTTCTTCGAGGAGGTGGCGGGTCCGTTCGGGGTGGGCTCGGCGCAAGGTTCGCGGGGGCGATCGGCGCGTGGGCGGCGGTGCTATACGGTCCGCGGTTCGGTGGGTTTCGGCCCCATGGCGTTGACGCGCTTCGGGGGGCGCAGGTCGACCATGCGGCGGGTGCCCCACAGCCGGTCGTAGGCGTACGTCGCGTGGATGCCGACCTTCAGGGCCAGTCGCCGACCGCGCGACCAGCCGAGCAGGTGACCCATGCGGGCCATCACCGCGAGGCTCACGTCGCGGTTCACCTTGATCTCGGCGCGGGCGGTCCTGCGCAGCGCGCGCCCGATGTCCGTCGCACAGCCGCGCGCGGACAGGCGAAGCAGCTCCTCGTGGCAGTACGCGAGGTGGTTCTCCTCGTCGTCGCAGATCATGCGAATGCCTCTGCCGATGTCGGGGTCGTCGCCGAGGTATCGGCTCAACATCCGCATGTCCTCGGCGGCGCGCTGCTCGGTGACGCGGCTGTGCACCAGGTATTCGACGATGTCGACCTCGGTCATCGGCTCGCCGCGGCGCAGCCGGTCGTGGGCCAGGCCGAAGCCCTGGCGTTCGAGCAGCATGCAGTAGTCCGTCTCGGGCGGGACGTCGACCGGATCGAGCCCGCGACGGTGCAGCATGGCGTTGAAGATGCGTCCGTGCTTGTCCTCGTCGGCGCCGTGCCGGGCGATCTTGGGCGCGAGTTCCGGGTCGGAGACCAAGGCGGCGATGCGCCCGTTCTCCCACCCGCCCTGGCTCTCGCCCTTTGCCGCGATGCTGCAGAACAGGCGGAAGGCCTCGTCGTCTCGGTGGATCTCCTGAAGGATGCCGCGGGGGCTGAGCATGACCGGGCCCTCCATCTCCGCAGGCACTGCGTGTGCCGCTGAACTCGGTCACTGGACCAGGTACGGGAACAATCGTCGGATGAGCGTGCATACCACCTCGCACCGAAGCGAAACCGGCGCAACGATCCGCAGCCGTTTGCCGCGATCACCGCCGACGACGGTTCCGCCGTCGTTGCCTTCGCGCCGGTTCGGTCCGGCAGCGTCACCGAGGGCGACCAATTCAAGGATGAGCGGCGGTGCGGGGATGATCCCGGCTCGGCTCGTCGTGGCCGACGCCTGTCGAGCATGGCGACTCGTGCACCGCCCGCTCGGCGCAATGGCACCCCCGAAGGCGCGGCCTTCCGAACGTGCGGCGGGCGGGCCTTCGCACGGCACGCCGGCGGCGCCAGGGCTCAGCCGGTGGGCTCGAGCCGCGATCGTGCTTCCTGTCGCCGGACGGGGGACGGCGGCAGGGGACCGGCGGCGACCGCACCGCGACCGGGCGCGGGAGCGCTGCGAGCGGCGGGACCCAGGGTTTCGGACAGGAGCCGCAACATCGCTGTCGCCTTCGCGTCCGCCGTTCGGGTCCCTCGGGATCGAGCGACGTCGGTCGCCGACGCGAGCAGACTCGTGCGTGGTGTTCGGGCGGCGGGTCCGGGTTGCCCGCGGCCGGACGTGTCGGCGGTCGTCTCCGGGCCGGTGCCGCCCGAGGAGGGAGCACGCGGTGTCCTGGGTCGGGCGGATGGGCCGGAGCGCCGCTCCCTGCTCGAGTTCGGATCGACCCGGCCGGCGAAGTCCAGGGCGGTGGCCACCAGTCCATCGGCGGCGTTCATGAACGCGTTGAGGTCCAGGGGCGAGGCGTCGACGTACGCCTTCGCGGTATCGCTCGCGTCATGACCGAACAGCGAGACGTCGACGCCGGATTCACCGAGAGCTTCGTGTTTGCTGTGGGTCGCGTACGGGCTCACCTCCGTCTCGACGCGCGCGTCGTCCACATCGGCCCATCGTGGATCGCTTTCCAACGGATGGGGCTCGGACATGCGCGCCAACTCCCGATGCGCGTGCCAGGTCAGCAAGGCCGAGTCCCGTTGCCACAGGTCGGCGGGGAGCTGACCCAATTCCCTTGCGGCGGCGGCGTATTCGGCGGACGAGGGTTCGGCCCGGTCCAACTGCCGCCAAAGTTCGGCGGCCTTCTCGGCATCGGCCGCACCCACTCCGGTGCCGGCGATCCGGTTGCTCAGGAACTCTCGGGACGAGGCTGCCGCGGCGCGGTCGGCGGCCAGGGCGTCGGGCAGGAACCTGTGCGCCCCGTCCTCGCGCATGGCAGGCGTGTGGGTGTTCTCGTGCAGTCCGATGTGCAAGGGCGAGACCAGCGGGTGGTTCCGGTCGAGTCCCAGGTGGCGGGCGTACTTGCCCAGCCACGTCTGCCCCTGGAGGAAAAGCGGATGACGCATCTCGAACATGACTTCGAGGGTCGTGTTCCCGTATTTGTTGTAGGCGGGCACGCTCAGCGCGGGAAGATTCTTCGCGACCATGCTGTAGGTGTCCGGGGCGGCGAACTTCACAGGGGTCAGCCCCCAGAAGTGGCCGGCGGTGATCGCGAGCACCTTGGACTCGTACAGGGGGTCGCTTCCCGCGGTGGCGGCGTTCGGGGTCAGGTCCACGGCGACCTTGCGGCCGGTGTACGCCTCGAACATTTCGGCGACGGTGTGATTGAGCTCCCCTGCATCGCGGGCGTCCACCACGCCGCGATAGAAATCGTCGTCCGGGGTTATGCCCTGGGGCACCCGACGGGGCGGAGCCGGCTCGGCGACCGAGTTCGCCACAAGGGTTTTGTGGGTCTGCTCCGCCTGCCACAGAGCCTCTCTGGTGCCGGGAATTTCGCGCCAGAGGGGAATGGGTGAAGCGTCGGGCCCGTCGTACAACGAGGTCCCCTCTCGTCTGCCCGATCCGTGGCTGTCCGAAGTCGGGCGGGCATACGCCGGTTTCGAGGGGCCTACCGCCTCGCCCGGCCGATGCCGCCGAGTCCCACCGGCGGAGACACGAGCATAGTCGGACCGGGGTCGGCGGGGTGGTCGATGCTCCGTCCTCGAACGGGCTTCGCCGCGGTGGTGCCGACGCGGAGGGGATCGATTAGAGGATCTCCCGCAGGCGGATGGTGAAGGGTGCGGGGGCGTCGACGAAGCCGGTGTGGTCGCCGGGGAAGAGCACGGGTTCCCCGCCGAGTGCGGTGGCCAGGGCGCGGGAGGCGCGGTCGCAGAGTTGTCCCGCGGAAGCGTCGCCGATGCCGACGACGACGCGTGTGGTCGCCGATCGGAGGGTGGCGGGGTCCGGTCGCCAGTGTGTGGTGGGGCGCAGTTCGTGGGCGAACCAGCGGAGTTCGTCCGCCTCCTCGTGGGGCGCGCGTTCGCCGCCGAACATCGTCTCGATCGCGCCGTCGGGCAGTGCGATGTCGGCCTGGGCCATGAATTTGATCCAGGCGCCGGTGACGTCGCCGGCGAGGCGGGTGGCGATGATGTCGTCGGTGCCCGCGTGGAGGCGCTCGCGGTCGTCGAGGAGTTCGACGAGCGGAGGCTCGTGGGCGACGACGGTGTGTACCCGGTCGGGTCGGGTCTGGGCGAGGGCCAGTGCGGTGACGGCGCCGCCGCTGGAGCCCAGGACGGCGGCCGGCCCGAGGTCCAGGTGCGTGATGAGCCGGGACAGGTCGTCGGCGCGCAGGTGTGGGGTGGAGTCCTGGCCGGGGTCGTCGACCGGGCTGCGGTTGATGCCTCTGGGGTCCGTGGTGAGCACGGTGTGGTCGGCGGCGAGCAGGTCGGCCATCGGTGCGAAGGCGGCGGCGTCCATCGGGGCGCCGACGAGCGCGATGAGCGGGCCGGTGCCACGCACCTCGTAGTACAGGCGTGCGCCGGGGACCTCGAGGGTGCCGGTGGTGACGGTGACGTCTGCGGTCATGGTGTCCTCCTCGGACGGGGCGGTGTCGCCCGCGCGAACGGGTGTGCGGGGCGATTTCCTCGCCCCTTGCCATGACGACGAACGGGACGCGCCTGGATCGACACGGTCGTCGAAACTACTTCGGCCGCGCGGGCGACCGCCGCGCGGGGCCGTGGCCGGATCCCGCACCGACGACGCGGGACCGGCGCACGGTTGTCGCACTGCCACGCGGGATCGAGGCGGTATCCCGCCTTCGGCCCCATCCCTCGGCCCCATCCCTCGGCCCCATCCCTCGGCCCCATCCCTCGGTACACCGCTGGACAAGCTGCCGGAACAGCCGGAAGTCCGCGCCCGGCCGCGGCACCCGAGGACAAGTCCCGCGGCCGGCCGCCGATTGTGCGCCGCTGCCGGTGCGGAGCCGTCCACGTACGCGGACCGAAGCCCGCTTCCGCTCCGCACGCGGCAGGTCGGTGTTCGGAAGTCGGTAAAGATCTTCCCGGTGTCACCCGCGCGCAGTACGGTGCAGGGCCGATGATCTCGGAGGTGAACCCCATGTGGGTCATCCGTGAATGGCGCGACGGCGACGGACACAGCGTCACGGTGGTACTGGACCCGTTCCGGGCCGCGCGGTCGGACGCCGAACTCCGGGAACGCTACCGCCACATCCTCGACCACGTCACCGATCCGGAACCGCCCGTGACCGACCGCGCCGAGCCCGTCGGCGTGTTCGCCCCGGCACGCCGCGAAGTCCCCCGCACCCGCCGCCACCTCGTCGGGCTCGACGACCTCGTGCCCGGCCTGCTGCCGACCGAACTCGACCTGCGGTCGTCGGCCTGACGGTCCCGAAGAGCGAGCCGGCACCCCGGGCCGAACCCCATCTTCGTCGGATCCGGCGGCGAACGGGTGAACGTCGCCGCCGGCCCGGTCGCTTCCTGCAGGGGGCGGGTATCGCATGCCAGGCGAGTGGATGGTATTCGCGTCGGACCGTTCCGGGAGCCCAGCGTGCGCCGTGCCGCAACGATGTTCGCAGCCTTTGCCGCCACGGGTGCGATCGCCCTCGCCGTGCCCGCCTGCGCCTCCGCCGCCAAGGGAACCATCGTGTTCCTCGACACGGGTCGGGTCGTGAACAATCCCGGTGGCTGCTACAACACCAAGGTCATGCCACTCGCGGTCGCGAACAGGACCAGCGAGTACGTGCTGATCTACAGCGGGCCCGACTGCACGGGAAACCCGGTCCGGGTCGTCCCACCGGGCGGCCGGGCAACGGAGGAGTTCGGCTCCAGCCTGTACGTCGACTGAACCGCGCGGGCCGGGCCGGGGTCGAGCGGTGTCCCGCCCGTGTCGAGCGATCGGCCCGCGCGCCGTGTCACGCCCGCGCTGCGGAGCACGAAGGTATGGAGCCGGTTACGGCGCGGCCCTCACGCGCGACCGCACCGCGCCGTCACGGTGCGCAACACGGCGGCGACCGAGGCCGGTTGCTCCTGATGAGCCATGTGCCCGGCCCCCTCGACGACATGAAGCTCGCCGTGGGGGGCGAGTTCGGCCAGTGTGCGGGACACCTCCAGCGGAATCTCACCGTCGAGCCGGCCGTGCACGAACGCGGCCGGGACGGCGAGTTCACGAACGGCCGCGCGGGGGTCGTGCGCCGCTGCGTCGTCGAACAGTTCGTCGATGGCGAGGCCCGAGGCAAGGATTCGACCCACCGTCGAGTCGACCAGACGCGGATCCGCACCCGGAGCGAACCACTGGGGAACCCACGCGGCAAGCGTCTCGGCGCGGTCGGTGGCCAACGCCACGCGCAGAGCGCGCAACCGCTCGGTCATGCCCTGACCGGGCCAATGACCACTCCCGCTGACGGACACGATTCCCGAGACCCGCTCGGGAGTGTTCAGCGCGACTTCGAGAGCGAATGCGGCACCGAGTGAACTCCCCACCAGGATGGGCCGATCCAATTCCAGGACATCGATCAGTGCGGTGACGTCCGCGGCGTTGTCGGCCACCGTGTTCCCGGTGCTCGGCCGATCGGAGCGGCCGCAGCCGCGCCCATCGACGGTGACCACACGGTGACCGACGTCGAGTTCGCCGGCCAGGTCGTCCCACACCCGGCCACAGGTACCCCATCCGTGCAGGAACAACAGCGGGGTACCGCTTCCGCTGTCCTCGAAGTACAGGTCGATCCCGTTCACTCGTGCGTACGACATCACATTCCATCCTTTCCTCGGTGCCGTGCCGGCACCGGCGGCGCGCTGTGCGGGATCAGTTCATCGCCGCGGCCGCGTTCGACCAAGGGGCATTCCGCTTCTACACTCATCGATGATCGTGATGAATGTGAGAGGCCATGGAGCTGCGTCAGATCCGGTACTTCGTGGCGGTCGCCGAGGAGCTGCACTTCGGCCAGGCCGCCGAACGGCTGCGCATCGGTCAACCGACGGTCAGTCAGCAGATTCGTCGCCTGGAGCGCGAACTGGGTCTCGCCCTGTTCCGACGCACCACCCGCCGAGTCACGCTCACGCCGGCCGGCCATGCCTTTCTGCCGCACGCCCGGACCATGCTGGGCGCGGCGGACGTCGCGCTCGACGAGATGGCCGCACTGCGGACCGAGGAAGCGGCCGTGGTGCGCCTGGGGACGAGCGTCGGCCTGGGAACGCACCTCGACGGCATCCTCGCGCGCATGGCGGAACACTCGCCCGAAACGGTCGTGGAACTGGTGAGTGCCACGACCCGGGCCAGGCTGCGCGCCGTGCGAGCCGGTGAACTCGACGCGGCCTTCGTTCGCGGAGCCACCCGCAGCCCGGGCCTGGACCTGATCCCGCTCTGGCGGGACCCGCTCGTCGTGGCACTGCCCGCCGGCCACCCGCTGACCGCCGGCGAAACGGTGGCCATCACCGACTTGGCGGACCTGCCGCTGCGCATCGCCGCCCACGAAGCCAACTCGCCCCTGGTCGACCTGGTGCTCGAAAGCTGCCGCGACGCCGGATTCGAGCCCCTGCTCGGACCACCCTTCACCACCGACCAGGACACCCTCGCCGCGATCGGAACCGGCCGACCCAGTTGGACGGTGTTCTACGCCGCCCAGGCCCGCACGCTGCCCGCCCTCCGCACCGTGTTCCGTCCGTTCACCGCGCCCGCTCCGGCGCTGTCGACGGCACTCGCGGTACGCCCGAACGCGTCCGCCCGCCGCCTCGCCGCGCTCCTCGACGCCTATCGGGTCCCGGCCGATCCGGCGCCCCCGAGCACTCGGGCACTCACGACCGGCGCGGTGCGGGAAGCGTGAGGGTGGCCGGCAGGTCCCCCGCCCGAAAGCGGCTTCGGCGCGTGCGAGAGGATACCGATCGTCCCGGACGAGAACCCCGGCTCGACTTCGGCGATGGACGGACACCTCAGCCGGGCGAAGACGGGGAGTGGCAGCAACCGTGAACCGGGCACGCAGAACTCTCTGGCCGGCCCTCCTGATTCCGGGCCTGCTCCTGACGACGGTCGCCTGTCAACCGGCGGACAAGGAATCCGAGAAGTACGTCACCGCCGCCGCGGACACCCGGCCGTACGACCAATGGCTCGCGGCGCGCTCCGAGATACCGGCCGACCTCGCGCTCTCGGGGCAATTCCTCACCGTGCCGGGTCACGACGCGGCCAAGAGCGGAGATCGGGTGCTGCGTTATCGCGTGCAGATCGAGAAGGGCCTGCAGATCGACGCGCGATACCTCGCCCGTGCCGTGCACGAGACGCTCAACGACGCGCGAAGTTGGGGAGGTGACGGAACGATCGGCCTGGAGCGGGTGAGTTCGGGCGCGTCTTCCTTCACCGTGACCGTGGCCAGTACGGGAACGGTCAACTCGTGGTGTGCCAAGGACGGTTTGGACACCGGCGAACAACGGGTTTCCTGCAACGTCGCCTCCACCCGCCGGGTGATGCTCAACGCGTGGCGATGGGGGACGGGATCCTCCACCTACGGCGACGACTTGGCGAACTACCGACGCATGCTGATCAACCACGAGGTCGGCCATCGACTCGGTCATCCGCATGAGACGTGTGCACGATCGGGCGCTCCCGCGCCGGTGATGATGCAGCAGACCCTGACCCTGGTCACCGGCGGCGCCACATGCGCGCCCAACCCGTGGCCACGTCCGTAGTCGGCGCCCTCGGCACCGAACGATTCGAGCGGCAGGCGCGTCCCGACGAATCGACCGAAGCACCCTCGGTGTTCGCGGGCGGGGCGGTCGGCCGAGGGCAGGCCTCGAAGTTGTGGGCCCCACGCCCAAGATCTCGCTACCTGGGGTACTAGGCAACGGCCGAACCCGAGCGCAGGATGGTCCGACGGGGTTGGTCAGCCCCTCCGGGGAGCCGCGACAGCGGTGAACCGGCTCTTCGGGGCCTGTCGTTCGACAGTGTCGTCGGGCTGTGTGCAGGCTCCGAGCATTCGGCCGGGCAACGTCGCTCGAGCCTCATCCTCGGAGGAAGCAGTGACCGTCACTCATCTCGGTGACAGACTCAACGGCGAGTCTGTCACCATCGCGGCGTCGAACCCCCGAATCCGGGCGTGGTTGCACGACATCGCGACGGTGGATCGCATTCATCACCACCTGGGAGCACAACTCCGCAACGGAACGACGGATCCGGGCGCGAGACCGCTCCGTGCCATGCGCTTGCACAGCGACGACGCGCAGGCCTCGATCCTCGCGGCCGTTCGCGCGTCCGCCGCCGAGCCGAACAGCGTCTCGCTCACCAAAGAGGTGAACGACCACGCCCTGCGCTGGGCGGATGCGCTGGCTCGCCTGACCGCACACGCGGGATGGTTCGGCCACCTCTGTGACGCACTGATCGCGACGCACCACGTCGTGCGAACCGGCGCCACCAAACCCTGCGGTCGCTGCGGGATCCATGGCGAGCGCGTGGTGCTCACCAGCCCCTACCCCGGCGTGATGGACCGGGTCACCGTGTCCTGTCGAACGTGTGGCAGCTCGAACCAGCACCCGTACGGCGAACCCGGCCCCGAGATCGACGTCCGCGTCCGCTCGGGATCGGGCTCCGCCGTCATCGAGATCGAGTCCGTTGCCGAGGCGCGAGCCCTCGACTGTTCGACCATCCACTTCCAGTTCGCACCCGGCGCCGTCGACGGCGGCCCCTCGAAGCCGCTGCCCATCGACCGGGTCCGGCTGGAACCGAGCGGGCGCTTCGCCACGACGCTGGACCTGCCCGACGTGCTGGGCGCGGGAGCCGAACTCCAGGCGTTGTGCGTGAGCGGATTCCAGGTCTCGACCCGACGTTTCGCCGTTTCGGACGCCGCCACAACCGCTCTTCCTCGCGTCGTGAAGCCCCGCCGAGGGGGCTCCCGCAAGGCCGACCCGAAGCCGGCTGCGGCGGTCGCGGCGGTCGCGGAACAGCCGATCGACGTGGCACGCACTGTGAAGGCATAAGGCCCGCCAACGCCACTCGTGTCCCGCGCGGGGGCAGCGCTCCGGCGCGGGACACGAGGCCACCTTCGCCGTCGCCTCGGAGGGGCACTCCACGGTGCTGCCCGTCCGCACTCACGGGACGACGTCGTAGGTGTACTCGGAGGTGAAATCGAGGGTCAGACCGGGTGTGCCGCCGGGCGCGCCCGGCCCCAGCGGGGTCACGATCGGGTCGTCGATGCGGTGGCCCAGCAGGTCGATCGAGGCCGTCATGGGCGGAAGGTAGGTCCGGCCGTTGCGCTGCATCCAGCCTTCCCAGATCCGGTCCACGTTGCAGTGGTGCAGGTAGAAGATCGGATCGTTCGGGGACGACGCCGGGCCCATGTCGCCGCCCACCCAGCGGTGGACCTGGTTGTGCAGCCCGGTCCCGATGAACCCTTCCAGCCGGTTGCGGAACCCTTTCGACGACGCGTCCCAGGGGGAGAAGTCGTATGTGGCGAGGTCGGGATCGCCGCCCGAGAGCGGCGACGTGTTGAACGCGGCGCCCACGTCGAGGGCGTTCGGAAGAGTGGCCGACGAGGCCGTTCCCAGGGGCGGAAGAATGCCCAGTCCCCGGCGCAAACCCCGGTTCGCCTGGACGAGTTGCAGGGAACTGTCGGTCTCGACGCGGACCCGGAAACTGTTCGGGTCGGCGGGATCGAACACGAACGGTCCCATCGAGATCGGACTGCCCCGACCGCCCATCCAGTCCTTCGTCCAGATCGGCTGACCCGCCGGCTGGGGGAGGGAGCCGTCGATGGACCAGTCCCAGTACGGGAGGGCGAAGTCGGCGTCGTCGAGGACTCGTTGAATGTTGGTTTCCAGATAGGCCAGCATGACGCGGTGCCACGGCAGGAATACCGGCCCGCGATGGGCGCCGTTGCGGACCATCCAGCTCCCGGTCGGCGGGACGGGCGTGGTCATGGCCCGGTGGTGCCAGATCACGAACAGATCGTATGTGCGGACCGGCGCGGCGGGGCCGGGAATCCCGAAGGCGGTCGTCTGCAGTGTCGACTTCTCCCGTTTGAGGAGATTGACTCCGCGGATGTACGCGTCCCGGGACGCCACATTGGTGATGATGTTCCTGCGTACGATCGACATCTCAGCCACCTCCCGGGCGATCCGGTCCGTGACCGTGACCGCCGTGGCCGTGACCTTCGTGGTTGTGACCGCCGTGGCCGTGACCTTCGTGGTTGTGACCGTGACCTTCGTGCCCGTGGCCGCCGCCGTGCCCCCCGGGATTCTTCGGATCGCCGTGTCCTCCGTCACCGGGCGGGAATTCGTCCGGGAAGTACTGGATGAGCGCTTTCACGGTGTCCACGGCGGAGAGGAATTGATACGCCGGCAAGGCATGACAGTGCACTTCGCCGTTGTTCGACACCATCAGGTGGGCGGTGACCGGCCGTTCGTCCACGGTGATCTCGTATCTGGTCCTGACGACGATCCGGTGGCCCTCGAACTCCTCCTCGCGAACGCTCTCCATCGAACCGTGCGTCGGCGCCGGCACGGGCAGATCCGCGATATATCGTGCGAGGGCGGCCGGTTCGGCGGATGCGGCGATGTCCTGACGGTCCATGAGATCTTCTCCCAAAGCGCGCAGTTGCCCCGGGTCGAGCAGCCTCGTCACACATCGACCCGGCGGAATCTCGCGGACCGCAACCACGACGGCCGCCGCGCGTCGGGGTCTTGCGGCCGCCGGCACGACCCGCGGCGCCCCCGGCTCCGGGCCGATTCTGCAGCGCCCACGAACGTGGGTCCGCTCAACCGGGAAGGTCCGGTACACGTCCAGGAGACGCCCCTTCGACACACGCCGCAACTCCTGTCGCAACGGGTGAACGAGACGGCTACGCGGTCCCCGAGACCATGTCCGCCAGTCGCTGTGCGGTGTCGAGGTGGGGGTGGTCTTGGTCATGGCGAAGGAGGTGCCGGTGGCGGTATCGGCGTGGACATGGAGCGAATCCGACCGTCGGCGCGACTCGATACAGCCTGGTGTCGCCGGTGACGACGGCCTCGCCCAACGGCCGGCCCGGAGTGTCGTGCGGGGCTTTCGGTGGGGTGGTGTTAACTTCGATTGATTTTTTGGTGAAGAGACCCGGGCATTCGCCGGTGAATTTCCCGGCGGGTGGTCGAGGGCGATCTTTCCATACGATTTTCCGAGCTTTGGACGGCGAAGGAGATTTGGCGCATGGGTCAGGATCACGAGGTTTCCCGACGAGGGCTCCTGGGCGTCGCCGGAGCGGTTGTCGCCGGGGCGTCACTCGGTACGCTCGGCCCGGCCGGAACCGCCGAGGCGGAGCCCGTCATTCCTGCGCCGGGTGGTCCGGTCGACCCCGGTGACCTGCGCGTACTTCCCGGGGACGGGCGGTACGAGACCCTGAGCCAGGGATTCAACCAGCGGTGGACCAGCGAGCCGTGCTACATCCAGCTCGTCACCGGCGACGCGGACGCGGTCGCCGGGGTGAGCCGTGCGCTGGAGCGAAATCTGCGGCCCACCGTGCGGAGCGGCGGCCATTGCTACGAGGATTTCGTGGAGAACACCGGCGGCGTCATTCTGGATATGAGCACGATGAACGGCGTCTATCGTACGAAGGACAAGTACGGTCGCACCGCTTATTGTGTGGAATCCGGCACGACCAACTGGGATATCTACAATGAGCTGTTTCGCAAGTATGGGGTGACCATCCCGGGCGGGTCCTGTTACTCGGTGGGGGCGGGTGGTCACATCTGCGGGGGCGGATATGGAGTTCTCTCCCGGCGCAATGGGTTGACGGTCGATCATCTGGTGCAGGTGGATGTCGTCACGGTCAAGGACGGCCGGGTCGAAGTGACCGAGGCTCACCGCGACGACCGCAAGGGCTCGGACACCGAGCACTTGTTCTGGGCGCACACGGGTGGCGGCGGCGGGAACTTCGGCGTGGTCCTGCGCTACTACTTCGCCGATAACCTGCCGACTCCGCCGCCGCGGGTGTGGCTCAGCAGCATTTCCTGGCCCTGGGCCGACCTCCTGAACAACCGCTACGACTTCGACCGACTTCTGAGGAACTTCGGCGAGTTCTTCGCCGCGCACAGCGGCCCGGACGAGAAGGTCTACCACCAGCTCTTCAGCATTCTGAAGCTCACGCACAAGACGAATGGCAACATCGCCCTGTTCAGCCAGTGGGTCGGCGAGGACGTCGCCCCGCTGGACGCGTTTCTTCGGGAGATCGAGTCCGGTCTGACCACCGTCTCGACGATGCAGACGAGCAGCGCCGGCGGCCTGTTCCTGCCTCTGCCGGAGAAGCGCCGTCAGATGCCTTGGCTGCAGGCGACCATGACGCTGAACGGGTCGGGGGCGAATCAGCGTGGCAAGTACAAGTCCGCGTATCACCGAAAGCCGTTCTCGGACGGCAACATCGCGGGTATCTGGAACTGGCTGACTCGCGACGATCCGAACGTCGACCTGACCCAGACGCTGGTTCAGGTCGACTCGTACGGGTGCCGTATCAACGCCGTCGGGTCGTCCGACACCGCCGTTCCGCAGCGGGACTCGACCATGAAGCTTCAGTATCAGACCTATTGGACCGACCCGGCCCAGGACGCGGCCCACCTGGAGTTCATCAACGGGTTCTATCGGGAGGTCTACGCGGAGACGGGTGGCGTTCCCGAAGTCAGCGACGCGACCCACGACCTGGGCACGGACGGTGCGTACGTGAACTATCCCGATGTCGACCTGGGCATCGCGACGGATCCCGCCCCGCTCTACCCGCGGCTCTACTACAAACAGAACTACCGGCGGCTACAACTCGCGAAGGGCATCTGGGACCGGCAGAACACCTTCCACCACAAGCAGTCGATCGTGGTTCCGGGCGCGACTCACAACGGCTGACGCTCGGCGGCCGGCGGCCGGCCGCCGACCGCGGTCATCGACCGGGTCTCGCTGCGGCCCGGGGCGAGGCCCGCCACCCGGTCCGCGAACTCGACCGCGCGGGCCGCGGCCGGCAACACCCTCCGCGCGCAGGCCCGTTCGCGCACTAGACCTGAGCGCCGGCATCGCCCGGTGCCCGCGCGGCCGACGCGGTTCGTCCGGCCCGGCCCCGCGATATGAGGACGTTTCTGTGGTGGCGGACAGGCATTCCGCCTCAGGCTCTTCCGGCGTGATGCGACATGTGCCATGTTACATGTCGCATACCGTCGGGCTGCGTGTCAGTACGCGGCCACAACGCTCCGGAGGCCTCCACAGATGCGTCTCTCCCGGATATCGAAGGCCAACGCGCGCAGATTTCCTGTGCTCGGCGTCGCTTTCTTCATAGCGCTCGGCCTGCCGGCGCCACAGAGCCAGGCCGCCCCCGCCGCTGCGGCCGCTGCCACGGCCCCGGCCGGCGTGAGCGCCGGCAAGACCGCGACCCCGGCGCCGCGGTCGATCCCGGTCCCCAAGTCACCCGACGCCAGGACCGACAGTTTCGGCTTCAAGATCTCCTCGCAGGAAGGCGCCGAGGAGTCCGCCACGCCGGCCGCCCCGACCACCGAATCCGGCGCGGCCGACGGGCGGTTCTCGGCAGCCGCGGACGAATGCGGCGACCTGTCCGGAGTGATCAACGCCTCGGGCGCCGCGCTGATCCAGCAACTCAAGGCCCTTCCCAGGGTCACCTGCACCTACCCGCTGTTCAACCTCACCGGGGCGACCGCCGGGACGGCCTTCCGCGAGGCCAAGATGGTCACCGTCGCCGACGCGCTGCGCGACACCTCCGCGACGTACCCGGGCAACAACACCACCTCCATCGGACAGTTGGTGATGTTCCTGCGCGCCGGCTACTACGTGCAGGACAACAACGCGGACGCCGTCGGCGACTACGGCCCGGCGTTGGACACCGCGGCGCGCGGCGCACTGGACGCCTTCTTCGCCTCCCCGCGCAGCAAGGACGTCACCGACGCCAACGGCGAGACCCTCAACGAGGTCGTCACGCTGATCGACAGCACCCACACGGCCGGCCGGTACGCCGGGGTCGTCAAGTGGTTGCTGGCCGGCTACGGCGCCACCTGGCCGGGCCGGATGACCCTCGCCGTGGAGCACGTCGAGTGGGTCGTCGAGAACGGCTTCAAGGCCAAGAACGACGGTCGCGGCTGGCGGGCGGCCCTCAAGGCGGACCCCGCGATCCTCGACACCTGGTCCGACTTCATCATCCGCAACAACGCCCAACTGAACCGCTTGGACGTCGTCAGCAACGTCGGCCGCTTCCTCGGCTACGCGCTCGACGTCCCCGAACTCAAGGACCGGGTCCGGCCGCTGCTGAAGGACCTGATCAACCGCTACCCGAACGTCGGCCCGACCGCGCCGCTCACCATGAACCTGGCCTGGTACACGCGCCAGTTCGACAGGAACAACTGTGCGGCCTACGCCATCTGCGACCTCGCCGACCGGGTGCTCCCCGTGGTCCTGCCGATCCAACACTCCTGTACCCCGAACCTGAAGTTCCGCGCCCAGGACATGTCCCCCGGGCAACTGGCCACCACCTGCAACAGCCTGATCAACCAGGACGCCTATTTCCACCGGGTGATCGGCGACAAGGGCGCGATCCCGGGTGACGTGAACACCAACCTCGAGGTCGTCGCGTTCGACGACTACACCCAATACGCGCTGTACGCCTGGGCCATCTACAACATCGACGTCGACAACGGCGGCATGTACGAGGAGGGCAACCCGACCCAGGCCGGCAACCAGGCGCGCTTCATCGCCCACGAGGCCGACTGGCTGCGCCCGTCCTTCGAGATCTGGAACCTCAACCACGAGTACACCCACTACCTCGACGGCCGCTACAACATGTACGGCGACTTCGAGGCGGGCATGACCACGCCGACCATCTGGTGGGTCGAGGGCATCGCCGAGAACATCTCGTTCGGCTACCGCAACGAGCGCAACGCCGGGGCCATCGCCGTGGCCGGCAACAGGACCTACACGCTCGGCGAGCTGTTCGACACCGTCTACGACCAGGACGAGGACCCCGACGTCAACTCGGCCCGGGTCTACCGGTGGGGCTTCCTGGCCGTTCGCTACATGCTGCAGGCGCACCCCGCGGACGTGGAGACCGTGCTGGGCAAGTACCGCACCGGTGACTGGAACGGCGCCCGCACCTTCCTGAAGGAGACCATCGGCACCCGCTACGACGCCGGCTTCGCGACCTGGCTGACGACCACGTGTGCCACCGACGACTGCGGCCCCCTGCCGGAGGCCTCGTCCACCCCGGTCTGCACCAACGCCGACGCTCGTCAGTTCGACAAGAACTGCCGCCGGGACAACCTCGCGGCCACCACCGGCAACTACAGCTACCACTTCCTGTACCTGCCCGCCGGTGCGAAGGACCTGACCATCACCAGCAGCGGCGGCACCGGCAACGCCGACCTGTACTACGGCGGCACCAGCTGGGCCACCACCGGCAACTACCAGGCGAAGTCCACCAACGCCGGCAACGGCGAGACCTTGACGATCGCCGACCCGCCGTCCGGCTGGGTCTACTTCACCCTCGCCGGCACGCAGACCTTCGGCGGTGTGAGCGTCACCACGCAGTACAAGTGAGCCGCGCCGCCGGGAATCACCGGCCCCGGTGAAGCGGGATCCGCCGAACGGGGATCCGCCGTACCGGGATCCGGCCGGCAAGGCGGCCCCCCACCGGTGCGGCTCAGCCGAGGAGCGGAGCCCGGGCGTGACGACGGTCCTTGCCATCCGGGCGCGGATGGCAAGGACCGTCGGTGGTATCCGGGCGCGGGTTCAGCCGAGCATGCGGGTGGTGCTGCTGGGGCGGTTCTCGAGCATCGTGGCCTCCCACGGTTCGAAGTCGATCCGCCGGCGCGGGCCTCGGGGGTTGGGCGGGTCGGTGGGTCGGCTGAGGACCGCCGCCGCGCACAGCGCGGTGAGTGTGCCGGCTCCCAGAGCGATCGGGCCCCACGCGTCGATCCCGCCTCCGGCGTCGGTGACCAGTCGCGGTACGAGCGCGGTGGCGATCGTCACGCACCCCGCCACCAAGGCGGCCAGGCAGGTGCCGCGCCCGGCGCGCACGGCCGTGACCCCGGCCAGGAACAGGCACACCAGACCCGACAGCGCGAACCACCCGGCCGCGTATGGGGGTGTGCGAATGCTGGATGGAATGGCGCTGCCAAGCGCCAGTCCGGATACCGCCAGGCCCACCGCGGTGGCCCAGCGCAGACCCCTTCCCACGACCTTCCCTGTGGCCGGCGGCGGTTTCCCGGCCGATGACGCGGGGGTGGTGGACGCCGGGGGCAGGGGTGCGAACGCGCCGGCCTTGCCCGGACCGGCCGGCGGCCCCGGGTGGTGCGGGTCGCCTTGTTCGGCCGGGCGCCTGCCCTGCCTGGCGTGGGTGGGGTTGCTCAACAGGTCCGCCAGGAGCACGAGGTCGCTCACCGGCCGCGTCATCGCGGCCTCCCGCAAGGCGTCGTCGGCGGCCATTCCGGAACAGTCGCCCAGGATCGCGATCATCCGGGCGACGTCGGGGACGGAGCGATGGGTGGTCGCCAGGCGCAGCAGCGTCTCCGCCGCGTCGTCCGGGACGTCGCCCGTCGTGTCGTGGAAAGGTTCGCCGACCGAATCGCCCGGTGCCGGCTGCGCGAAGGGATCGGCACGCGACGCGGCGGGTGCGGGGGTGGACCACGAAGGCGCCGGCTCGCCCGGGCGGGTCGGCGGCGAGACGGGTCGCGGGGGTGCGCCGGGCGGGGGCGTCCAGGTGTCGAAATGGGCGCTCGGCATGGAGGGTTCGTGATGCCTGGGCAGCGGTGCGGGCGTCGATGGTTCGGGGTCTGGTGCGAAGGTCACGGGATTCTCCCTGCGCGTATGAACACGGCCGGACCGCGCCTGTGCCGGACACGCTCCCGGTCGCCGGATGAGGGCGTGTACCCGCTTGCGCAATCGCTCAGTCCCTGCCACCGGCGCCCGCGGCGCCGGCCGGGCTATCGCGGGTGAGGTGGGTCGGGTTGGGCGGTGGGGTGCCTGCTTTGTGCGGAGTGGGCGGGGATGCGCAGCAGTTCCGCCAGTTGTACGAGGTCGCTCACGGGTCGTGTCATGGCCGCCTCGCGCAGGACATCGTCGGCGGCGGTTCCCGGGCAGTCCCTCAGAATCGCGATCATGCGGGCGACGTCGGGAATCGGCCGGTGTGTCGCGGTCAGTCGCAACAACGTCTGCGACGCGTCGTCCGGGGGCTCTTGCGTGTTGTCCACGGACGGTTCTTCGAACGGATGGCCGGACGTTCCCGTCGTCGGCAGCGCCGGTGTCGTCGGTGCCGGGTGCGCGGGGGCGGAACGTGTCACGGGTGAATGGGGGGCGGCCCGAGAGGGAGCCGGATCCCTGCGGGCCGTGCGCGAGGCGTGTCGTGGAGGGAGGACGGGCGGCCCGGGCGGGGGTGCCCAGGTCTCGAATTGCGCGGTGGGTGCGGCGGGTTCGTGACGCGTCGGCGTCGTCGTCGGTGGCGGTGTGGGTGGTTGAGGCTCGGCTGCGAATGTCACGGCACTCTCCCTACGCGTGGAAACAGGGCCGGATCGCGTCGGTGCCGGACGCGCCCCGGTGGTAGGACAAGGGCGTGTACCCGGATCGACAACCGCTCAGTCGCAGCGGGTTGCCCTCCGGCCCGCGCGACGTCGGATGGCCTCCGCCTCGGACGCGTGCGGGCACGATCGGGCCCGGTGGCTTCGTGGCCCCCTCGCGCGACGATCGGCAACGCGATTCACCGGGACCCGGCCCAGCCGTCGGTCGCCGAGGCAGCGGCCGAGGCGAGGGGGACGGTATGACGAACGCTCACGCAACGCACGTTCTCCGGGGGTGTTTTCCGCTGTGCCGCGGCGCTACGGTGTGGGCTCCGCACCTTTGCGCTCCGGACCGGGGTGGCCGAGCGCCACCCACGCACCACCGGGTCTCCGCATCGAGAGGTCCGGGCATCCAGGGAAGACGAGAGGTGTCGCCATGCGTACGACATCGCACAACATCCCCGTCGACGAGATCGTCGCTGCCTGGCGCGCGGGCGCCGGATCACCCCAGGGCATGGAGAACCCGGCCGGGTCCCTCTACGTCGGAGGGTCGGCGACCGAGCGAGGACTGACCGAGATCGACGTCGCCGCCCAGACCTGCGGCACCGTGTGCTCGATCTCGCGCACCCGCATGTGTTGCTGAGGAATCCGCGTCGACGCGCGGCGTGATGGGGACGGCTCGGGACGAGCGACCCGACGCCCGACCGGGAAGCCACGCCCGCTCCGCGCCGCCGCTCAGCCGCTCCGGGTGGCCCGCCCACACCGGGCGGGCCACCGCCCCTGGTGCGGTGACCACAAAGGTTCACCGGTTCTCGCCGCCCGACACGGCACCTCGCCGCGTTGCGGGACCTCGCGAGTACGACCGAGTACGAGCTTCGGCCCCGCGCCTTGCGATGCACCGCACCGAACGACGAGAACCGGCAACCTTTGTGGCCTGGTGACCTGAGTCGGCGATGCGTTGGCAGTTTGCGGCGACTTTGTCGAGGATGTCGTCGGCTGTCTTGGTCCGGGCGAAGGGGCGGGGTTGGTCGTTCCAGTCGGCGAGCCAGGTGCGGATGTCGCGTTCGAGGGCTTGGACGGAGCGGTGGACGCCGCGCTTGAGCTTCTTGACCGCGGGTGCGTCAGGCGAATATCGCGTGTATCTGGTCCACCGCCTCCGCGCCGTAGCCGACCGCCCCCACCGGTACGGCCCCCTCGACGGCCTCGATCACGCGGGCGGTCCACACCGGTCCGAACCCGCCGCACAGTTCGACCAGTTGCGCGCCTTCCGCGACCAGGCGGCGAGCGACATCCGGCGCTTGGTCGGGGCGGTCCACGCCTACGAACACGGAGCGGCAGGCCGGCGTCTCGACCACGGTCTCCGCGGCCGGGTCGGCGCCGGATGCGGTGTAGATGAAGCCCCACGCGGTTAGTGCCATGGCGTACGCCTCCCGGACTCGCCCCGCGCAGCTCAGGCTCAGGGCTCGCTGTGGCCGCCCGCGGCCTCGCGCGGTGCGGTCCTTTCGTGCGCCACTACAGCCGCCTCCGCCGCGGCGTGTCCACGAGGCATCGCCGCACACCCGTACGGCGGTGCCTCAGACAGCAGTTCAGCAGCCCTGCCCGCGTACTGCGCCACCGACGGATCGCGCGGATCCCAGACGAGGCCGTGGCGGATGCGCGGGACCACCGGGCCTCGCAGCCGCAGCCACACCAGTCCGTCGCCCACACGGACGTCCCAGGCCGGGCGCAGCGCCACGACCGCGTCGGCGTCCCCGCCCCGGGCACTGCCGGCCAGTTCCGCACGGAACAGCGCCCGCCTGGGTGATCCGCACCGGACCTCGCGAGGAGTCCAGCCGCCCTGCATCCACGCCTCGCGCGTCGCGTCGTGGTACCCCGGTGCCGCGGTCCTCCGAAACCACAACAGCGCGTTTCCGGTCAGGTCCGACCACGACACCTCGCCCCGGTCGGCGAGCGGGTGTGCATCGGCGACGACGACCCCCAGCTCGGCTTCCGCGACGGTGACGCACGCGAGGCCGCCGACGTCCTCAGGGAGCGGCACGACGCCGACATCCAGTCGCCCGTCCCGCAGGGCCGCCACCTGGTCTGCGGTCTGCAGGTCGGCAACCTCGGGCGCGGCAGCGCCCGCGGCGCGCCACAGCGCGTCGGCGACCCAGGGCGGCGCACCCGGCGTGACGGCGGCTCGGACGGGGGAGGGACGGCCGCGCACCGATTCCGCCGCCCGCGCCGCGGCCTCGACCGCCGCGCGGGCGTCCGGTATGAGCCGCCGCGCCGCGTCGGTGGGCGACATGCCCCCGGGAGTGCGCACGAACAGCGCGGCTCCCAGCTCGCGTTCGAGCGCGATGATCTGTTGGCTGAGAGACGTCGGCCGGAGCCCCAGTCCCTCGGCAGCCCGGGTCAGATGGCATTCCTTCACGACGGCCAGGAAATACCGCAATTGACGCAACTCCACGTCGGGACGCTACTGGTGCGTTGACCACGAACGTTCGCCGGGTTTGGTCAGGCGGCCTTGGGGCGTGGTCGGCCCAGCGTTGTCGGCGCTCGTGGCGTTGGGCGGCCAGGACGTCGGGGTGGCGGGCGTCGGCGTTGCGCCACCGCGGGTATTCCTGGAGTTTCCGGGCGAGGACGGTGTGGTTGGGATGGTTCGAGGCGCCCATGACGAAGGTCCGCAGCGGGCCGAACCGTGCCTCGATCGGGTTGGCCCAGGACGCGCTGGTCGGAGTCAGGCACCCACCTGGGGATGACGGGGGTCTTGTTCGCCGAGGGGGTTGTCCATGATCACGTATATGGGTGCGCCGTCCGGCCGGGCGGCCCTGATCGACTCGAGCGCGGCGAGGCTGTGCTCGCCGCTTTTGCGGCGGCGAGTGATGCTCCACAACTGGTCGTCGCCGAGGGAGTAGCAGCCGTGGAAGTACCTGATGCCGTGGGTGCGGCGGTAGGTGGCCGCCGGCCGGTCCGGCCTGCTCTCCTTCGCCCAGCCGGAGCCGTGGCAGGGGTGTATCGACAGCGGCCCGAACTGGTCGAACGCGAAGCACCGGTCGGGGAAACGGCCGGGGTGCCCGACGCGGACGCCATGACGCTTAACGCCCTGCGGACCCGCACCGACTCGTGACGGCCGCGCCGGACGATCTGCCGGAGCTTCCGCCCCCATCGGTTGACCGCCGCGCTCTGACCGGCTCCGCCACGACAACCCACCCTCACCAGACGACCACGTCGCCCCGAGGATGAGGCCGACTGACCCCATCGTCACACCCGGCGAACGTTCGTGGTCACCGGCTTAGCGCAGCGCGTACATCCTGATCACCACCACGTCGTCCCCGTCCGGGCGGGCCAGGCCGACGAATACGGTTTCGGTGAGGCGGCGGTGGGCCGGGGCGTCGGTGCGGAAGGTCGGGGATGTGCGGTAGTAGTGGCCCTTTTCGGTGACCTGGAGGTCGCCGTCGTACTGGTCGGGGCCCTCGGGTGCGGGGTGGTAACAGCCGCGGTTGACGATGTCGACGACCGCGCCGTCGTCCGCGCGCATCAGGTAGCGCGCCTCCAGTTCGCAGACTTCGCCGCGGGTGTTGCTCCAGTCGCCGCCGCCGGGCAGCACGGTGCCGGTGAACCAGGGGCCGGCGACCGTGCCGCCGACGATCGGGGTGAACTCGGTGCGCTCGCCGGCGCCGTTGCCGATGTGCAGCGTCTCGGCGACGTGGGCGCGGATCTCGAAGGCGAATTCGAGGGCGGGGGTGAAGGTCATGAGGGTTCCTCGATGGAAGGGAGGGGGACGGCGGATCGGGGGGCGGGCTGTGGACCGGCGGGGTCACGCCGTGTCGAGGCCGCGCCGGCGCGGCCTCCAGCCGGGTTTGGGGATCGAGTCGATGAGCCGGCGGGTGTAGTCGTCCCGGGGCGCGCCGAGAACCCGCTCCACCGGGCCGTGTTCGACGACGCGCCCGGCGCGCATCACCAGCACCTCGTCGCTGACGTAGGGGACCGCGCCGAGGTCGTGGGTGATGAACAGCAGCGCGGTGTTCGTGCTTTCGCGGACGCGGGCCAGCAGGTTGAGGATCTGCGCCTGGATCGACACATCGAGCGCGGCGACGGCCTCGTCCAGGATCAGCACCCGTGGTTCGGCGGCCAGCGCGCGGGCGATCGCCACGCGCTGGCGTTGGCCGCCCGAGAGCCCTTTGGGCAGTGAACGGGCCTGGCGCTCGTCCACGCCGACCATGTCCAGGAGTTCCGCGACCCGGGCGCGCAATGCCTCGCCCTTGAGCGGGCGATGGAGCGCGACGGCTTCGGCCACCGCGTCCTGGACCCGTTGCCGGCGGTCGAGCGACGAATAGGGGTCCTGGAAGACCATCTGGATCCGTCCCGCCCGGGTCCGGCGGCCCACACCGCCTCGTCGTCCGGGCCGGCGCTCCACTCCCGCGACCACGATGCGGCCGCCGGTCGCCGGTTCCAGTCCGGCGATCATGCGGGCGGTGGTGGTCTTGCCGGACCCCGATTCGCCCACCACCGCGAGCGAGGCGCCCGCGGCCAGGGTGAAGCCGACGTCGTCGACGGCGACGAAACCGCCGTAGACCTTGCGCAGGTTGGCGACCTCAAGCACGGTGGTCGGCCTCCTTCGGTGCGGTGGCGGGAGGAGCGGCGGTGGTGTGCGGGAAATGGCACGCGGCCGTGCTCGGGCCCGCGGGGCGCGGTTCGGGCCGGTCGGTGCGGCAGTGTTCGGCGGCCCGCGGACAGCGTGCGGCGAACGCGCATCCGGGTGGTACCTCGAAGCCCGACAACGGCCGTCCGCCGATCGCGCGCGGTTCGGCCTCGAGGTCGCCGACAGCGGGCCGTGAGGCGAGCAGGGCCCGGGTGTACGGGTGCGCGGCGTTCTCGTGGAGCGCCGTCGCGGGCACCTGTTCGATGGTCGATCCCGCGTACATGACGACGACGCGGTCGCACACGGCCGCCGCGAGTTCGAGGTCGTGGGTGATGAACAGCATGGCGAGGCCGCGAGCCTGTCGGGCCTCGGCGATGATCGCCATCACCTCCTCCTGGGTGGTGACGTCCAGCGCGGTGGTCGGTTCGTCGGCGAGCAGCAGTCGGGGTTCGGTGGCCAGGGCGGCGGCGATCATCACGCGTTGGAGGAGGCCGCCGGACAGTTCCCAGGGGCGTTGGCGCATGCGGCGTTCGGCGTCGGGGATGCCGACCTCGCGCAGGAGGCCCGCGACCTTGGTCCGGGCGGCCGAGGCGGGCATCCCGCACGCGGTGGTGAGGCCCTCGATGAGGAAGTCGCCGACGCCGCGGGTCGGATTGATGTGCGCGCGCGGGTCCTGGAAGACCATCGCCACCTCGCCCGCCCGGTAGGCACGCAGCCGTTCGCGGGTCATGTCCGGGACCGACTCGCCGGCGAAGCGCAGCGTGCCGTGCAACCGCGCGCCGGGCGGCAGCAGGCGCAGCACCGAACGTGCGGTGAGCGACTTCCCGGATCCCGATTCGCCGACCAGGGCGATCGCCTCGCCTTGCCCGACGCTCACGTCGGCCCGATGTACGACGGTCCTGGGGGTGCCGTCGACCGGGAGGTCCAGGCGCAGGGCACCGATCTCCAGCAGCGGCGCGATCGGGGGTTTCGTCCCGCTCATGTGTTCCCTCCCGGCAGGCGCCGGGACAGTCCCGATCCCAGCAGGTTGAAGGCGACCACGACGAGGAGCACGATCAGTCCGGTGAACAGCGACTGCTGGGGTCGGCCGGCCAGGATGCCGGCGGCGCCGTTGGAGACCATGAGGCCCCATTCCGGGTCGGGCGGTTGGGCGCCGAGCCCGATGAAGGAGATCGCGGCGACGTCCAGGAGCGCGTAGCCGAAGCCGATGGTGGCCTGGACGAGGACGAGCGGGGCGAGGTTGGGCAGCAGGTGGCGGAGCCAGATGCGGCGGGTGGGCGCACCCAGGAGTTGCAGGGCGGAAACGTAGGGCAGCGCGCGTTCCTTCATCGCCGCGGAGCGCACCACCCGGGTGACCAGCGGCAGGTAGGCGATGGAGAGCGCGGCGACCGGGGCGACGAGCCCGGCGCCGAACACGGCCGCGGCGAGCACCGCGAGGATCAGCCCCGGGAAGCCGAAGACGACGTCCAGGAGTCCGGAGACGACGCGGTCGACCCAGCCGCCGAACCAGGCCGCGGTCAGCGCGAGGAGCACTCCGACCGCGGTCGAGAAGGCGACGACCAGTGCCGGTGCGGCCAGGCCGGCCCGCGCTCCGCAGATGATGCGGGACAGGATGTCGCGGCCGGTGTCGTCGGTGCCGAGCAGGTGGGCGCCCGAGGGTCCCGCGTTGACGTCGAACGGGTCGACGGCGTTGGGGTCGTGCGGTGCGATGAACGGTCCGACCAGGGCGAGCAGGACGAAGGCGCCGACGACGCAGGCCGCGGCCACGGTGACGCGGTCGCCGCGTCGGGCGGGGATGCCGGGCGGGTTCTCGGGCCCGGCCATGGCCGTGGTGTCGGAGCCGACCGGGTGGCCGGCCGCTGTGCCGCTCATCGGCTTTCCTTCCGCGCGGTCCGCGGGTCCAGGGCCGCGCTCACCAGGTCGACGAGGGTGTTGACGGTCACGAAGACGACGACGAACAGCAGTGACACGGCCTGGACGACCGCGAGGTCCTGCTTGGCCGCGGCGTCGATCATCAGCGCCCCCAAACCGCCGATGCCGAAGGCCTGTTCGGCGACCGCGGTGGTGGCGATCAGCCCCGCGACACCGACGCCGGCGACGGCGAACACCGGCCCGGACGCGTTGCGCAGCACGTGTCGGCGGATGACGACGGACTCGGGGACGCCGCGGCCGCGGGCGGTCTCGACGTGTTCCCCGCGCAGCTCGGCGCGTACGGCCGCGCGGGTGACCTGGGCGACGTAGCCGATCCACGAGACGGCGAGGGCGATGGCGGGGAGGGTCAGGTGCGACAGGGTCCCGGCGAAGCCGCTGCCGGAGCCGTAGACCGGGAACCAGGGCAGTTGCACGGCGAACACCCAGATCAGCAGCACCGACATGATGAACGTCGGCACCGCCATGGCACTCGCGGTCGCGGTGGTGACCAGGGTTTCGGTACGCCCGCCGCGCAGCGCGGCCAGCGTCCCGGCGGCGGTGCCGAGCACGATGACCAGGACGGCGGCGTAGCCGACGAGGGCGAAGGTGTCGCCCGCGCGCGAGCCGACGAGGTGGCCGACGTCGTCGCGGTAGACGAGCGACTTGCCGAAGTCGCCGTGCAGGCAGCCGCTGAACCAGTGCCACCAACCGCGCAGGAACGAGTCGTCGAGGTGGTAGTCGCGGTGGATCTGGGCAAGCACGGCCGGATCGGGTTTGCGGGCGCCGCCGACGAGCAGTGTGGCCGGGTCGCCCGGGGCGAGCATGAGGGCGCCGTGGATGCCCAAACTGGCGATCAGGACGGTGGCGGCGAGCGTGGCCAGTCGGCCGGCGAGGAAGGAGGGCGACACGGTGCTCACCCGCCCTGGGTCTCGGGGGCGGGGGCGGGGCTGGGGGTGGGGTCGGTGTCGGGGGCGGCCGACAGGACGCTCAGGCGTAGCCGGGACGGGTACGCGGGCCCGGTCCGCAGCGTTTGTACGCCGGCCTTGGGCGAGGTGGTCAGCCACGGGTTCTCGGTGGAGCCGGAGTTGGGCAGGTGGTTGGGGAAGTCGCTGCCGGCGACCATGAGGGTGAGGCGGTGCCCGGGGCGCAGCCGGTAGCCGGTGTGACCCAGCTCGATCTCGTGGGCGCCGGGCGCGTCGACCCGAGCGCAGCCGCGCAGTACGAGTCGGGCGGTGCCGTCGGGGGCGAGGTCGAGGAGTCGGACGAACAGGTCGTGGGTGGGGGTGGTGCTCTCGGTGTGCAGGACGGCGTGGACCGGGCCGGCCAGGTCGAGCGGGGTGCGTGCCGCGGGCCCGGTGAAGACCAGCACGTCGTCGCGGTCGGCGGTGGGGCTCTCGTCCGGGTGGTCGTGCAGCAGCATGAAGGTGTTGGCGACCGCGGATGGTACGAGGTTGTCGGGGTCGTACCGCCACGTCACCGTTTCCGTTGTCGGTGGGGGGAGTTCGCCGAGCGTGCCGCCCGGGAGCGGGCCCGTCGCGGCGTGCGGCGCGCCGAGGTGCCAGTCGAGGGCGGTCGCCTCGGGCGGTGGCCACGTGTTCGCGACGCGCGGGCCGGCGTGGCCGAGTTGCCAGCGCACGCGGGGCAGCGTGTCGGGGTGGGCGGTGCCCTTGAGGAAGACGTCGAAGAAGTCGAGCGCGGGTGTGGTGTACGCGTCGAGCAGCGTGCTCAGCGCGTGGGCGTCGACCATGTGGTCGGTCGCGGGGGTGACCGGGGCGTTCTCCAGGAAGTAGTTCTCGTGGTCGATCGCGTCGGCGTTCAGGTACTGGACGGCGGCCCAGCCGGGGCGCTTGGCCAGTTCGGTGTAGTCGTGCATGTGGGCGATGCCGAGGTTGTCGAACCAGCCGACGCAGTGCAGCACGGGGACGGGGCGCGCGTCGTAGGGGTGCGGTCCGTTGTACGCGGGCAGTTCGATGTCGCCGACGATCAGGTCGAAGCCCGTCGAGCGTTTGCCGATGGCGGCGAAGGCTTCCTCGTAGGCGGCGACGAAGGGTCGTCGGGTCAGGTCGGGCTCGAACTCGTAGCTGTCGTTGTCGACCCAGATGTGTGCCTGGTAGTCGGCGCCTTCGAGCCAGACCGGCTGCCGGGCGGGCGCGTAGACGGCCGTGCCCGGGACGATGTTGGTCGAGGTGACGCGCGGGACGATGGCGCGCAGCGCGGGGTGTTGGCTGGAGACCGCGGACCATTGGGTGAATCCGTAGTAGGAGTCGCCGAACATGCCGACGATGCCGTTCGACCAGGGTTGGTGGGTGATCCAGTCGAGGGTGTCGTAGCCGTCGTCGACCTCCCCGGTCCAGCCCAGGGTGTGGCCCTGGGAGCGGAACTTGCCGCGTACGTCCTGGACGACCATGACGTAGCCGCGGGCGGTGAAGCGTTCGGCGACGTTCTCGAAGAAGACGTAGCGGCTGTTCTTGTCGTACGGCAGGCGCACGAGCACGGTCGGGGCGGGGGTCGGTCCGGTGCGGTACACGTCGGTGGCCAGTCGTACGCCGTCGCGCATGCGCACCATGTGCTGCTGCGCGTGATCGGGAACGGGCTGGGCCGCGACGCGTTCGAAGATGAGGCTCATGGGCACTCCAACGCGGGGGAACGCACGCGATAACGCGTGGAAAACACTGTGATATAACAGCGTTGCATTACGCGAAGTTCCACGTCAAGCCCCCTCTGAGCTAGGTTGCCCTCATGCCGATCGACGTCGACGAAGTCCAGCGCCGCAAGGCCATCGCCAAGGCGACGCTCACCGTCGCCGCGCGGGACGGGGCCCGGGCGGTGACGATCCGCGCGGTCGCCAAGGAACTCGGCGGCTCCACCGCGATGGTCACCAACTACGTGCCCACCCGCATCGCGCTGATCACCAACGCGGTCGCGGCGGCCGAGTCCCGCTGGTATGGCGAACTCGAGGAGCACGTCGGCCGCCTGGACGGCCGGGAGCGGCTGCACGCGACCGTCGCCTGGAACCTCACGACCGATCCGGACGACCTGCAACTGCGCCGCCTGTGGGTGGAGATGTTGTCGTCCGTGCAGGGCGGCACCGATTCCGCGGAGGCCGCGCGGACCCGCGAACCCGCCACCACGCGCCGCGAACTCCTCGACGCCGTCACGGCCGCGGGCGTCGCCGATCCGGAACTCGCCGCCGATCTGCTCTTCCTGCTGGTGCGCGGCTACTTCATCTCCACCGTCGAGGACCCCGCCCCCTGGACGCCCGAGCGCGTCGGCCGGGTCGCGGAGGCGATCGTGGACATGCTCACGCGTTAGAGCGCGGCCCCGGGCAGGTGCGGGGCATGTCCCGTGCCCCGGGCATGTCCCATGCCCCGGGCAGGTGCGGGGCGCGGCCCCGGCGCGTCGGCCTCGCGCGTCGCGATCGGGATCGGCTCGTCGTGGCACGGCATCGACGCAGGGGCGAGGGCGACCGGGGGCGGGGTGGGCCGGCAGGGTGCGATCCGCCCCGCCGGCCCAGGGATTCCGGCCTCAGGCGGACCGGATCGTGGGACGCGCCCGCGGCGTCCGGGCCTCTATCGCGGCCGCGGCGTCGAGCAGCAGATCCTCGCGGAACCGTCCGCCGATCAGTTGCACGCCCGACGGCAGCCCGTCGGCGACGCCGGTCGGGACCGCGAGCGCCGGGAAGCCCAGCACCGGAACGGCCTGCAACGGCCATTGCGCGGCCAGGACTTCGCTCATCCGCGCGTCGCCCACCAGGTCGGCGTCCTGCTCCAGCGGCGGCTCCGCCGACACCGGGGTGAGCAGGATGCGGTCGCCGCCGAGGTACTGCTGCAACCGGGCGATGAGCGTGCCGCGGCGCGCGTAACCGCGGATGTAGGCGGCCAGGGCGGGCTGCTCCCCCCAGATCGCGGCGGCGGCACGGAACGTCGAGGCCAGCGAATCGCGCACGCCCGCGTCGCCGAACCGCTCGATCTCCGGAAGCATCGTGCGCAGTTCCTCGAACAGCAGCAGCGACCACAGGCGCGCGGCCTCGGCGAGCAGCGGTAGTTCGACCTCCTCGACCTGGTATCCGGCCTCGGCGAGCACGCGGGCGGCCGTGTCGATCGCCGCGTCCACGGCCGGCTGCGGCTTGGCGATGCCGACGTCGCGCACCACCGCGACCCTGACCGGGCCCGCCGCCGAACTCGGGGGCGAAAGCGCCGGAATCCCGACGGGATCACGCAGGTCCGGCGTGGCCATGACGCCCATCGCGGTGCGCAGGTCCGCCACCGTCCAGGCCATCGGGCCGTGCACGGCCATCGTCTGGAACGACATCGGGCTGTCGAACTCGACCTCGCCGGCCGGCTCCCACGCGGAGACCAGGCCGACCGTCGGGCGCAGACCCACCGCACCGCAGCAGTACGCCGGATAGCGGATCGACCCGCCGATGTCGTTGCCCTGGGCGATCGGCACCATCCCGGCGGCGAGCGCGGCGGCGGCCCCACCCGAGGATCCGCCGGGGGTGCGGTCGTGGTCCCACGGGTTCAGCGTGCGTCCGTGCAGGTCGTTCTCGGTGAACCAGCGCACGGCGAACGCGGGGCTGTTGCTGCGGCCCAGCAGGACCGCGCCCGCCTCGCGCAACGCCGCCACGCACGCCGCGTCCTCGGGCGCGACGAGGCCGGACCACTCGGGGATGCCGTGCGAGGAGGCGTACCCGCGCTGCGACGTGTTGATCTTCGTGGCGGTCGGGACGCCGTGCAGCGGGCCGAGCGGGCCGAGCGGGCCGAGCGGGCCGAGCGGGTCGCCGGACGCCACCGCCCGGTCCGCCGCGCGCGCCTGGGCGAGGATCTCGTCGGGCCGGATGTCGACGAGAGCGTTGACCACCGGGTTGACCGCCTCGATCCGGGCCAGGAACGCCTCGGCGACCTCGACGGCGGTGAACTCGCGGGCACGGATCCCGGCGGCCAGGTCGATCCCGGGGCGGTTCCACAGCGTGTCGGCGTCATCGCCCGTGGCGGCCGGGGGCGCGGCGGGATTTTCGGCGGGCTCTGTGGAATCTGCGAAGTGCGTCATCGCGACTCTTTCGTGAATACCCCGGTTTCGGCCGGGGGAGGAAGTGAAGCTCCTGAGGAGCAGGAGGGGTGAAGCCGTCGCGACGTGGTTCCCGGTGCACCGGCTCCGGGCGCGGCCCCTCGAACGGGCGCCCACCCCAAGCCCCGGGCCGCGACCACCGATGGGCAGGCGGGAACCCCGGCTTTCCGGGCGGGAAGGACGTGGCGGTGGGTACGTGTAGGGACGCGGGGTGGAGGGGGTCAAGACGCGGTGCCGCCGAGGTGGGCCGCCCACGGGATGTTCATGTACGCGAACGACGACGGCGCGCCGCTGACGCGCTTGTTCATGAACATCCGCTCGTGCGGGGCAACCAGATAGACCACCGGCAGGGTCGGGGTGTACGCGGCCTGCGCCCGGGTGAACGCCGTAGCCGCCGCCGCGGGATCGGCGGCGGTGCGGGCCTGGCCGAGGAGGCGGCTCGCCTCCGGGTTGCGGTAGCCGGTCCAGTTGAACAGGGCGCCCTCGTCGACCATGTCGGCCGCGTACGACGCGGCGTCGGGGGCGGCGACGTAGCCGAAGGTGACGATGAGGTCGAGGCCGTCGCGCATCGAGGGATCGTAGAACAGCGAGGACATCTCGGTCGGCTGCAACTGCCGGATCTCGATGTCGACGCCGATCTTCTTCGCCGCGGCCTGGAGGAACGTGACGATCTGGAGATCGCGCTGGTCTCCCGCGGGTATCGCGGTGACCAGCGGACGCTTCGGCGCGCCGACCTCGGCGACCAGGCGCCTGGCGCGGTCCAGGTCCGGCCCGGCGATCGAGGGGAGGGCGTGGTACGCGGCGTTCAACTGCGCCGCCGCCGGGTCGCCGGCCCAGGTGAGCGGCGGGGTGAGGGACTTGAGCACGGTGGCGTCGCCGCCGAAGGTGTTCTTGATCAGCGCGTTGCGGTCGACGGCCAGGGACAGCGCGTCCAGCAGGCGACGATCGGCCGCGGGCGTCCGCGGGTTGCCGGGGACCAGCAGCACGTTCTGGGTCGCGGGACCCAGGTGGATGCTCCCGTTGTTCGCCTTGGCGAGTGCCGCGGCGCTGCCGGCCGGGAGTTCGTACACCCCGTCGATCTCGCCCGAGAGCAGGGCACCGGTCAATGTGTTGCCGTTGGTCACGAAGCGGAAGACGACCTGGGCGACCTTGGGCCTGAGCGCCGAGTCCCAGTAGGCGTCGTTGCGCGCGATGGTGATGCTGTCGCCGGATTTCCACGACGAGAGCTTGAACGGACCGGTACACATCACGCCGCCGTTGGGGGTGCCGTAGTCGGCGCCGGCCCTCGTCGCGAAGGACTCCCGGACCACCGCGCCGAAGGGGGTCACCAGGGCCTTGTACAGGCCCTCGTCGTGGGCCTTGGTGCGCACCGTGACCTGGTGGGGGCCGGTCGCCTCGATGGCGGTGACCTGGGCGAGCGCGCTGCCGTAGATGCCCTGCGTCTTCGGGTCGGTCTGGCGCCGGAGGCTGTAGACGACGTCCTGGGGCGTCAGCGGCGCGCCGTCCCAGAACGTCACCCCCGGCCGCAGGTCGAGAACGAGGTTGTGGTCGTCCGCCCAGGTGGCCCTCTCGGCCAGACCGGGGCCGATGGAGAAGTCCGGGGCCATGCGCAGCAGCGTGTCGCACAGGTTCGCGATCACCGTCTGCGGCGAGTAGTCGCCGACCTTGGCCGGATCCAGCGTGGTCGGCTCGCCCATCGGCAGTGCCCAGGTCACCCGGTCCAGCGCACCATTGCCGGGCGGTGTGGTGCTGCTCAACGAGGCGCCGGACGACGGCTTCGCACCGGGGCCGGACCCTGCCGAACAGGCCGCGGTGGCGGCCAGCGAGGCACTCACCAGCAGGGCGAGCGCCCGTCTTCTTGCAGCCATGGCCGAAGCTCCTTGCGACGAAGGGGGTTGCCGGCGCGCATGCCGCCGGCCCGGGAACGACGGCGCGACACCGTAATAAACGAACGTCATATAACGTTGTTTCATCACGTAGCTTCCACGCGATGAACGAGACCGTCAAGCCCCCATCCGGATGGCGTCGCCGCCACGACGCGGACCCCGCCCCGGGGGAGCCCGCCGCTCCCTGGTGGCGCGGAGACGATTGCCCCATGACCGGGCACGCCTTCATCCCGGACGACCTGCGGCGATGGGCGCCGACCACCTCGGCGGCGCGGACGAGGTCGCGGACGTGTCCTGGCCTCGGCGGAATTCCGGGATCTGGCGGCACGGCGAAAGGGGGATTGAAGACACGCCCTGATTCCCGCACGGCCCGGGCCTTCGCGGTGCCGACTCGCCAGGGCGGCCCCGTACGGCACCGGGTGAATCACCACCACCGACGGACGGGTTCACCCCGCCGTCCGACCCGTCGGGTGGGCACAGCGAAACGGCCCGCCGGAACCTGGGGGTTCCGGCGGGCCGTTGGCCAAATCTGTACGTCGGGTCGGATCAGGCCCTGGCCTTCACCGCGCTCTCGGACCAAGCCATGGAGTCACAGTCCCAGGCGACATTGTCCTCGGTCAGGCAGGCTCGGAACCAGACCGTGGCACCTTCGGGGAAATCCTTGTTGAAGGCCTTGACGCTGCCTTTTCCGCCGTTGTTGACCAGCAGCGGATAGGCGTAGGAGTCGTTGATCCGGTATTGGACGGCCACCCCGTGGCTGTCCGAAGCCAGGTCCTGGGCGTAGAACCAGTCGCCGTCGTGATCGAACCACACCTTGCCGGTGGCGGTGCTGCCCGTATACACGTAATCGGTATTGTTCGTCCCCGCGTTCGCCGATCCGGCGCCCGCGATCATGCCCAGGCTCATGGTGATCGCACCCAGGCCGACGACGAGCTTGCGCTTGTGCTTCATGGGACCTCTCTCCGGCCGTACCTTGATCACGACGGCTCGAAAAGGATGTTCCCAGTGGCCGAAAAGCGCCACTATCCAGAAAGTGTGGATAGCCTGCGCGCATTCCGGATGAGAGGGAACCGAAACAAGCGCGATACCGTCCGCGGTGACCTCGTCGTGACGCAGCGGTGCCGGCGTTCACCAGCCGAGTTGGTCTCCGAGTCGCAACCGCAGCCACAGCACCAGGCGTTCGTCCGGGTCGGCGAGATCGAACCCGAAGATCTCGCCGGCGCGGGAAAGCCGGTACCGGATCGTGTTCGGGTGCACGGACAGCCGATGGGACGCGGCGGCGACATCGCCGTTGGCGTCCAGGTAGGCCAGGATCGTGGACGCGTAGGTGGTGCCGTGCTCGAGGTCGTGGGCACGGACCGCCGGCCCGAGTCCGCGGGGGAGCACGTCGTGCGTGGCCAGCATCTGGGCCAGCGCGGACAACGTCGCGCCCGCCCACACCTCGTCGATCGTGGCCACCTGGCACGGCTCCGGGGCACCCGGCCGCTCGGAGAGCGCCCGCAGGACGAGATCCGCGTCGGCGCGTGAGCTCACGATCGAGCGCAGTCCCTCGACGACCGAGCCGAGTCCGGCCCGGACGGGCACGCGGAGCGCGCTGTGCGCCCGCCGCGCGATATAGGCGACGAGTTCACGGTGCGCGTCCGGCGAAGGCCCACTCGGCAGCAGCGCGTAGACCGTCGCGTCGATCAACGCGCAGCCGTGCCTGCCGTAGCGCGCCTCGCAGTGCAGGCTGACCAAGTCCGCGAGCCGGGTGGCCGCGTGTGCCGTGAGAACATCCTCCGCGTCGACCGAGGCGACGGCGAACGCGGCCACCGCGACGGGCAGGTTCGGGTCCAGGCCGAGCTGTGGGGCCACCGCGGTGACACTGCTCGGGTCGGCGAGCAGCCGCCGCAACAGGTCGGCGTACCTGCGCCGGACGGCGGATTCCGTGGTCCGGGCCGCGAGCAGGTGCAGCGCGACGTTGTCCGCCACATCGGAAAGGGCCTGTTCGGCAACGGAGTCCAACTGTTCGCCGGCATTGACGACCCAGATCGAACCCAACACCTCGTTTCCCACCCGGACCGCGACACCGAGACGGGGAAGACCCCCGGCGACGGCAGCGAACCGGCAGGTGCGCCCCGCCCGGGTGAGCACCCGGTACTGCTCGTCGTACTCCGGCCCCTCCGGCACCTGGAGGCCGAGGATGCCCTGGCGGCGGCCCTCGTCGACGGCCTGGCCGGGCAAGGTCGAGTAGGCGAGGATGCGCCGGTGCGGATCCTCGATCACGGTGGCTCCTCCCACCATCCCCGCGATCGCGTTGGCCAGCGCGAACAGATCGCCGACGGCCGGGGCACCCGGGGCCTGCCCGAAACGCACCGTCGGGGTGAGGGCCGAGGAGATCATGGCATCCAAGTGGTGCCAGGCCACGGCCTCGTCCGCGGCGAGCAGCACGATGCCGGACTGCCGGGCGGCTTCCACGAGGGGAGTGACCGGCTCGTCGAAGGCCTTCACCACCAGACAGGCGTACCCGGCCTCGGCCGCCGAACCGACCAACCCCATCGCCTGCGCCTCGACCATCCCCACTCCGACGGCGAGCAGGATCGCGTCCCTGACCGGGGGAAGGGGAAGCGGGGCTCGCCGTTCGAAGATGAGTACGCCCGAGACCGGCACCAGTGTCTCCGGCGGAACGGTCAACGGCCGCAGCAGCGACGAGCCCAACACTTCCAGGACTTGTCCGAGATCGGGAACCCCGGTACCGAGCATCCTCACCTCTTTAGCCGGTCACACAAAACATTCCGGGAATCTCTGGACGGCTACCGCATGTACCCGGCCAGTCCAGCCGCGACGCTGTCCGCATGCACAATCCAGGAAACGTGCGGCGGCCACCCCCGGCGACCGTACCCCCCACCGCCCCGCGCAGCACAACCAACTCCGGCCGGCTGCGCCGTTCCTCGTGCGGCCACCCGAGCGGTGGCCGCCTTCCCCGGCACCGGGCGCCGGCGATTCCGCCACACGCATCAGTACTGCAGAAGGAGACATCATCATGCGATACCGGACCAGTGTCGTCGTGGCCTTGGCGTGCGCGGCCTCTCTAGTGACGGTGCCCACGCAGGCGACTGCGAAGGCGCAGTGTGACCACACGCCCATCCAGACGGCGCTGAAGTCGCTGCAAGGTATCGGCGCCTCGGGAATCAGCGTGACGGTCAAGAGCCCGAACTGCGGCGTCTGGAACGGTGGTGTCGGACTCGCCGACCTCAGAACGGGCCGCAAGGTCGTCGGCAACGAGCACAGCCGCATCGGCAGCAACACCAAGACCTGGACGGCCACGGTCGTGCTCCAGCTCGTCGGCGAGGGCAGGATCGGTCTCGACGACACCGTGGACGACTATCTGCCCGGTCTGATCCGCACCAAGCTCTACGACGGGCGCACCATCACCATCCGCCAGCTTCTGCAGCACACCAGCGGCTTGCCCGATTACCTGGACGCGCCGTTCTGGGAGGACGAGGACGAGCACCGCTGGGATCACATCGAGCCCTTGCAGACGGTCCGGCAGGCGCTCGGTCTGCCCAAGCCCGACCGGACGGCGGACGGCTTCGCCTACTCCAACACCAACTACAACCTGGCCGGCCTGATCGTCACCAAGGTCACCGGCCGCGGCATCGGCACCGAGATCAAGGAACGCATCATCAAGCGTCTCGGACTGTGCGAGACCTCATGGCCCGGCGATCGCACCACGATCCCCAAGCCGGACCTGCGCGGCTACGGGGAGCGCGGATCCACTCTGGTGGACCTGACGGAATGGAACACCTCGGAGGCCGACGCGTCGGGCGCGTTGATCTCCGACGGTGCGGACACCACCGCCTTCTGGACCGCCCTGTTGAGCGGGAAACTGCTGGCCCCGGCCCAACTCGCCGAGATGAAGAAGACCGTTGCCGACGACTTCCCGGGTGAGCGCTACGGCCTGGGAATCGAGCGCCACGAGCCCGCTCCGGGTCTGGTGGTCTGGGGACACAGCGGCAGCGTGGCCAGCGGCCACAAGTTCAGGAACGCCGTCACCGACGACGGCCGACGGGCGGTGACCCTGCTGATCGGCTCGGAGAAGTTCGACTCGGACAAGGTGGACTCCATCATGGGCAAGCTCATGCGCGACCTGCGCTGAACTTCACCGACTCCACCGGCTCCACTGACGGTACCCATCGAATCCGGGTGGCTCTGATCCGGAGACGCACCCTCGGACCGACGATCGGCCGGTTCCTGTGCCATCGCACAGGAACCGGCCGATCGTCACCTCCCGGCCGTACCCGCGGCACCGCGCCCACCGGGTGCGGCCGACTCCGCGGCCGGCTCCGCGGTCCGCTTCGCGGTCCGCTTCGCGGCCGAGAGCAGGACGGTGTCCCGCGGGGCCTGGTCGGCGAAGTTCTCCGGGTGGTGGCAGGCCACCCGCTGACCGGGCTTCAGCTCCCGGAGAGGCGGCTCGTCGGTCGTACAGATCCGCGTCGCCTTCCAGCACCGGGTGTGAAAGCGGCAGCCGCCGGGTGGGGCGATCGGCGAGGGCACGTCGCCATCGAGCAGGAGGCGCTCGCTCGCGGCGTTTCTGCGCCGCGGGTCCGGGATCGGGACGGCCGACATGAGCGCCTTGGTGTACGGATGCATCGGCGCCTTGTAGAGCAGGTCCCGGTCCGCGAGTTCGACGATCTTGCCGAGGTACATCACCGCGATCCGGTCCGAGACGTGCCGGACGACGGACAGGTCGTGCGCGATGATCACGTAGGTCAGGCCCAGTTCCCGCTGCAGGTCGTCCAGGAGGTTGACGACCTGGGCCTGGATCGACACGTCCAGCGCGGACACCGGCTCGTCCGCCACCACCAGCTTCGGCCTGAGGGCGAGCGCGCGGGCGATGCCGATGCGCTGCCGCTGGCCGCCGGAGAACTCGTTCGGGTAGCGGTTGTAGTGCTCGGGGCTGAGGCCGACCACCGACAACAGTCGCTGCACCTCCTTCTTGACGCCGCCCTCGGGTTCGACACCCTGGAGCCGGAAGGGGGCGCCGATGATCGTGCCGGTGGTGTGCCGCGGGTTCAGCGACGAGTACGGGTCCTGGAAGATCATCTGCACGTCGCGGCGCATCGGGCGCATGCCGCCCACGCCGAGGTGGGTGATGTCCCTGCCCTCGAACTCGATCGTCCCCGCGGTCGGTTCCAGCAACCGGGTGATCAGCCGGCCCATCGTCGACTTGCCGCAGCCCGACTCGCCCACGACCCCGAGGGTCTCGCCCGAGCGCACCTCGAAGTCGATGCCGTCGACCGCGCGCACCGCGCCGACCCGGCGCTGGAAGAGGCCCTTGCGGATCGGGAAGTGCTTCCGCAGCCCGGTCACCTTCAGCAGGACCTCGCCGGGCGCGGCGTCCTCGGTGAGGGTCGCCGCGCCGCCGGTCTCGGATGAACCGAGAGCACCGGCCCGCCCGCCGCCGCCATCTGCAGGGATGCTCACCGCGTTCTCCTTCGCGTTCTCGCTCACAACCTCGGCGCAATCTCTTCGGTCCAGATCCGCTCCCGCTGCTCCCGCGTCATGTGGCAGGCCGCCCAGTGCCTGTCGCCGACTTCGGTCAGCTCCGGGCGGAGCGTGCGGGTGACGTCGCCCTTCGGCACGTCGGCGTACGGGCAACGCGGGTTGAAGGCGCAGCCGGACGGGAGGTTGATCAGGGACGGCGGGGAGCCCTTGACCGGGATCAGCCGCTCCTGCTGCTCGCGGTCCAGGCGCGGCATCGAGCCGAGCAGACCCCAGGTGTAGGGGTGCCGGGGCTCGTGGAACACCTGCTCCGCCGGGCCTCGCTCGACGCAGCGGCCGCCGTACATCACCAGGATGTCGTCGGCGAGTTCGGCGACGACGCCCAGGTCGTGGGTGATGACGACGACGGCGGAGCCGAACTCCTTCTGCAGGTCCCGGATGAGGTCGAGGATCTGCGCCTGGACGGTGACGTCGAGGGCGGTGGTGGGCTCGTCCGCGATGAGCAGTTCGGGGTTGTTCACCAGCGACATCGCGATCATCGCGCGCTGGCGCATGCCGCCGGAGAATTCGTGCGGGTAGTTGTCCACCCGCTTGTCCGGCTGCGGGATGCCCACCCGGTCGAGCATCTCGACCGCACGCCTGCGGGCGGCCTTCCTGTCGACGTCGTGGTGGATCCGGTACGCCTCGACGATCTGTTGGCCGATCGTGTAGTACGGGTGCAGCGCGGACAGCGGATCCTGGAAGATCATCGCCATCTCGCGGCCCCGCAGCCTGCGCACGTGGTCGGGGCCGGCCGACAACAGCTCGGTGCCGTCCAGCCAGATCTCGCCGGAGATCCGCGCTTTGCGCCTGCCGTATCGGCCGGCGGTGTGCAGGCCCATGACGGCGAGCGAGGTCACCGACTTGCCGGAGCCCGATTCGCCGACGATGCCCAGGGTCTTGCCCCGCTCCAGGCGGAAGCCGAGCCCGTCGACGGACTTGACCAGGCCGTCGTCGGTGGGGAAGTGCACCTTCAGGTCGCGTACTTCCAGGAAGGCACTCGGAGCGGGCGAGGCGGCGGGCCCGCCCACCGCGGCTTCGCTGGTGTGGAGTCTGTGGCCGACTTCGGTCATGTGAGCCTCACTCTGGGGTCGATCACGGCGTACAGGACGTCCACCACGAGGTTGGCCAGCAGCACCGAGAGGGAGGTGATCAGGACGACGCCCAGGATGACGGGCAGGTCCTGGTTCCTGATGGCGTTGAGCACGGCCTGGCCGAGGCCGGGCAGGTTGAACGTCGACTCGGTGAGGATCGCGCCGCCGATGAGGGCGCCGAGGTCCATGCCCAGCATGGTGAGGATCGGCGTGATCGTGGAGCGCATGGCGTGCTTGCCGATGACGGTCCGCTCCCGCAGGCCCTTGGCGCGCGCGGTACGGATGTAGTCCTCGCCCAGCACCTCCATCATCGTGGCGCGGGTGATGCGCGCGTACATCGCCGCGTAGAGGAAGGCGAGCGTGATCCACGGCAGGATCATGCCGCCGAACCAGCCGCCCAAGCTGTCGCCGAGCGGCACGTACTGCGCGTCGAACCACTTCAGTCCGAACGCGAAGGTGGCCAGGGAGAGCATGCCGGTGAAGTAGATGGGGAGGGACACACCCGCGAGGGCGACGACCATCGCGCCGCGGTCCCAGAGGGTGCCGCGCTTGAGCGCGGAGAGCACTCCCGCCGCGACGCCGAGGGCCAGCCACAACACGGCGGCGCCCAGCGCGAGCCCCAGGGTCACCGGGAAGCGGTCGGTCAACACCGGCCAGACGGCCTGTTCGCTCTTGAACGAGTAGCCGAAGCACGGCGCGGAGCAGTGCACGACGTCGCCACCGGTCGCGTACGTGCGGCCCGTGAAGATGCCCTTGAAGAATTCCCATGCCTGGAGGTGGATGGGGTCGCTCAGACCGAGCTTCTCCCGCACGGCCTCGACGGCGGCGGGGTCGGCCTGCTTGCCCACGAAGCTCGCGGCGATGTCGACGCCCGCCCACTTGGGGACGAGGAAGAAGATGCCGAAGACCACCATGATGATGACCACCAGCATCACTGCGGCGGCGAACAGCCGCCTGATGAGGTAAGTGAGCACAGCTAACGGCCTGCCGCGGATCGCGGGCCGCCGGGGCTTCCGGCGGCCCGCGATCACGCCGCGCCGGCCTTCACCTGCCTTTCGTGCCGTTCGGCGGGTGTACCGGAGTTCACTTCGAGGACTTCAGACCGAGGTTGACGAAGTCGTAGCCGTTGTACGCGTCGGTCATGTAGACGTTGGTGAGCCGACCGGAGCGCCAGTTCAGATACTTCTCGTGGGTGAAGGGCAGGTAGTACGCGCCCTCCATGACCTTGTGGTTGATCTGTTGGGCGATGCGGACCTTGGTGCCCTCGTCGAGCTCCTTGGCGTAGGCGTCGAAGAGTGCGTCGATCGCCTTGTCCTCGATCAGGGCGTAGTTGACGTTGCCGCTCTGCAGGATGTACTTGCTGTCCCACAGCGGCCGACCGAAGCCCTGGACGGACGGGAAGTCCGCGGCCCAGCCGTCGATGATGATTCCGTAGTTGTTCTTCTCCACGTTGGAGGGGCTGCCGACGATGCCGGAGGTCTGCGAGCCGTCGTACTGGTCGATCTGCGCGTCGATGCCGATCTTCTTCAACGACGCCTGCAGGGACTGGGCGGTGGCCACCTCGACCGGTCTGTTGTTGCGGACGGCGATGGTGGTGCCGAAGCCGTCCGGCTTGCCGCAGGCGGCCAGTTCCTGTTTGGCCTTGGCGATGTTCCCGCTCTTGTCGGCGCCGGCTATCCCGAACGGGTCGTACGCCTGGCCCTCGGTGCCCGGAACCGACTGCGGGAGCATGTTGGTGCCGATGTCGCCGCCGGCGACGGGGCCGCCGCGCGCGGTCTGCAGGGACAGGTGGTCGGCCCCGTGGATGACCGCCTTGCGGCAGTGTTCGTTGTCGAAGGGCTTCACGCTCTTCGGGAAGGCCGCGTAACGGACGTAGCCGGAGATCGGATTGTCCAGGTTGCCCTTGTGCTGTTTCAGCGCGGTCTGGCGACCCTGCGGCGACAGGCCGGCCTGGTTGAGGTCCAGGTCGTAGTCGCCGGCGATCAGTCGCTGGTCCAAGTCATTGGCGTTGGAGAAGAATTTGACGCTGATGGTGTCCGGGTAGGCCTTGCGGACCGGGTCCGAGGCTTCCTTCCACTGCGTGTTGCGCACCAGTTCCAAGCCCTTGCCCGGGTCGTACGACTCGAACCGGTAGGGACCGCTGGAGAACGGATTCAGGCCGTACTTGGACCTGGTGTCCTTGTCCCGGCGTACCGGGGAGGCCGCCGGCATCGCGAGCATCTGTGGGAAGTCGCTGTTGGCCTGCGGCAGACGGAAGACGATCGTCTTGTCGTCGGGTGTCTCGATGGCCTTCAGGCCCAGCTTGTCGGGGGATTCGTCCTGGTAGGGGCCGTGGTACTCGCCGTCCGGGTCGAGGATGTCCTTGAGGTAGACCGGGCCACCCGACAGCACGTCCTGCGCCCACTGGCGTTCGATGCCGTACTTGACGTCCTTGGAGGTGATCGGCTTGCCGTCCTCCCAGGTGATCCCGTCGCGCAGGCCGAACGTGTAGGTCTTGCCGCCGTCGGAGACCTTGCCCATGTCGGTGGCGAGGTCGGGCTGCAACCCGGCGCCGGACTTGCCCGGCTCGGTCTTGTAGGTGAGCAACTGGCGGCTGTAGTACCGCATGAAGTTCCAGGCGAAGCCGTAGTAGCTCCGCGTGGTGTCCCACGAGTCGCCGTCCTGGGCGCCGGCGAACTTCAGCGTGCCGCCCTTGGTGGAATCGGCGTTCAGGACCTTGTTGTTGGCCGCGTCGTAGCCGGCCGCGCTCGATTTGTCGCCGTCGCCGCCGCATGCCGCCGTGGTCAGCAGTCCTGCGACCACGGCCGCGGCGGCCAGCGCCTGCTTGCGCCGCCCTGAGGTGCGTTGGGTAGTCACGATCTCGGATCCTCCGGATTTGATGAGAAACCCCGTGTGAAGTGCCGCGGGTCGCCTCGGGTAGGGCGGTTCAGCGGGAGCCCTTGGGGTCGAGCGCGTCGCGCACGCCGTCGCCGAAGAGGTTGAAGGCAAGGACGGTGATGAAGATGGCCACGCCCGGAACGATCATGTACATCGGATCCGAGTCGTAGTAGTCGATCGCGTTCGAGAGCATCTGTCCCCACGAGGCGGTGGGCGGCTTGACGCCCACACCCAGGAAGCTGAGCGCGGCCTCGGTCAGGATGTTCGTGGGAATCATCATCGTCGTGTACACGACGATCGGGGCGACGAGGTTGGGAAGCAGTTCCTTGTACAGGATGTAGAAGCGTCCGGCGCCCAACGAGCGGGCGGCTTCGACGTATTCGCGTTCGCGCAGCGAAAGCGTCTGGCCGCGCACCACGCGCCCGATGTAGGGCCAGCCGAAGAAGCCGATGACCAGGATCATCACGAAGACGCGGACGCCGGAACCGGTCATGCCCAGCAGCTCGCCGGGCATGACCGAGACCAGCGCGATGATGAACAGCAGTTGCGGAAAGGCGAGCAGACCGTCCATGACGCGGCTGATGGCCGCGTCCACCCAACCGCCGAAGAAGCCCGCCAGAATGCCGAGGACGGTACCCAGGACGACCGCGACCAGGGCCGACAGGAAGCCGACGAGCAGCGAGATCCGGGCACCGTAGAGGATTCGGGCGAAGATGTCCCGGCCGTTGACCGGCTCGACACCCAGCAGGTGCTCGCCGCTGATGCCGCCCAGCGCCCCCTTGGGAGTGCCGAACAGCGCGTCGATCTTCTCCTCGTGGTAGGCGTTCGGATCCTGTCCGACGAGGTTGGAGATCACCGGCGCGAGCAGCGCGATCACGACGAGCGCGAGGATGAGGGCGCCGCCCGCCAGGGCCAACCGGTCGCGCTTGAGCCGTTCCCAGGCGATCCGCCCCAGCGAACGGCCCTGTACAGGCTTGGTGTTGCCCCCGACCGCCGTTGCTTCCCCGGCCGCGCTCGGGGCCGCTTCCGCGATCGGCTCGTGCAATGGTGCCGTCATCTGACAGGGACCCCTCTCAACCGGCGCCGGCCGGAACGCGTGTGCCGCTGCGGGTACGGCCGCCGGGGGCCCGCCGCACGCTTGTTGGATTGTGCATGCGGACAGCGTGGTCTGTGGACTGGCCGGGTTCATGCGGTATCCGTCCAGAGATTTCCCGGATGCTTTGTACGACCGGCTAAAGTCGCGGGATCCGCTCGGCCGGAACTCTGGACCTCACCGCCATCGACGTCTCCATCGTCGGCGGGTCGGTATCGACTGCCCGCGGAACGCCGTGGTGTTGGAACTTGCGGACCCGTGCTCCCTCCCACGCGAAAGGACCCGTCGTGTCCTTGGACCTGCATCACCGCGCGGTCGTCGCCGATGCCCACAACGACCTCCTCATGGCCGTTTCCGCCCGCCCTCCGCGGCACTGGGGCGGGTTCTTCCGGGTGCGGTGGCTGCCGCAGTTGCGCGCGGGCGGGATCGACATCCAGGTTCTGCCGGTGTTCATCGACGAACAGTTCCTGCCGGAAGGGGCATTGCGGCAGACGCTGCGCATGATCGAGTGCGCTCATGTCCTCGCCGAGGCCAACGCCGAACACGTCGCCCTGTGCGTGAGCGGCGCGGATATCGACCGGGCTCTGGCCGACGACAAGATCGCCCTCGTACTCGCTCTGGAGAGCGCCCCGGGCATCGACGCCTCCGTGGAACTGTTCTCCACCCTCTTCCGGCTCGGCGTGCGTATCGCTTCGATCGCCCACTGGGGGCGCACCCCGCTCGCCGACGGCAGCCGGGAGGAGGCCACCGGCAGTCGGCTGACTTCACCCGGCGTCCGGGCGCTGCGGGAAATGGAACGTCTGGGCATGTTGTTCGACATCTCCCATCTGGGATCGAGCGGCGTCGGCCATGTTCTGGAGCTGGCCACCCGCCCGGTGATCGCCACCCACTCCTGCGCCCGCGCCCTGCGCGATCACCACCGCAACCTCACCGACGACCAGATCCGTGGAGTGGCCGGCACCGGGGGAGTGGTGTGTGTGAACTTCGTCCCGGGCTTTCTCACCGACGACGAGGCGAAGGTGAGCGTCGACCGGGTCATCGACCACATCGAGCACGTGGTCTCCGTGGCCGGGGTCGACCACGTCGGCCTCGGATCGGACTTCCTCCGCGAGGTGATCGCGGACCTCACCCCGCCGTGCTGCGAGGACGTCGACGACGAGGACCCCCTCCTCGTCGACTTCCCCGACCTGGAGGGCCCGGCCGACCTGCCCCTGGTCACCGCGGCGATGGTTCGCCGCGGCATGCCCGAGGAGCACATCCTGAAGATCCTGGGCGGGAACCTGCGGCGGCTGATGAGCGAGCAGATGGGCTGACGCCCGATCGGTTCCGACCGCGCCCGGCGAGCCCGGCGACCCGCCGGGGAGCGGCGTCGCCCGCGTCGGGTCCGGGGCACGACTTCGGCCGCACGGCTCGGCCCCGATCCGCCGCGGCGGACGGCTGTCCGCACAGCCCCCGACGGCAACCACCCCGCCGGGGCGAGGTGTTCCACGCTCGACGGCCTCGGCACGGCCGCGGGGCCGCGAACACCGACCACGACCCTGTCATCACCGCCACCACGCCGGCCCGCGCCCGGCCCCTGGCCCACCCAGTCGGAGCACCGCGATGAACGGATCCACAATCCGAGAACTGCACATGATGGAGGACCTCGATGCCGTCAGCCTCCTCTATGCCGACATCTGGGGGTCTCGACCCGGCGCCTCACCCATCTCCGCCGAGGTCATGCGGGCACTCGCGCACGCCGGCAACTACGTGGCCGGAGCATACGAGGACGGCCGTCTGGTGGGGGCGTCGGTCGCCTTCTTCGGCGAACCCATAGGCACCAGCCTGCACTCGCACATCACCGGCACCGTAGTGGGGCGCGGCGTGGGCCTCGCCCTCAAGATGCACCAGCGGCAGTGGGCGCTCGCCCATCGACTGAGGCGAATCACCTGGACCTACGACCCGCTCATCCGCCGCAACGCCTACTTCAACCTGACCAAGCTGGGCGCCCGGCCGGAGGCGTACCTGACGTCCTTCTACGGCGCGATGCACGACACCATCAACGGCGGCGACGAGTCCGACCGGGTCCTGGTCGCCTGGGACCTCACCGAGCCCTCCCCGCCCGAGGCGATCGAACCGCCCGCCGGCGCCGCCCACCGCCTCCGCAACCACGAAGGCCGCCCGGAGACCACCGCGACCGACGCCCGGACCGTACTCATCGACCTCCCCGACGACATCGAGGCCCTGCGCCGCACGGATCCCGGCGCTGCCCGGGCCTGGCGGCTGGCCGTCCGAGAGACCCTGGGCGGCCTGCTCGCCGAAGGCGCCCGTGTCATCGGCTTCCACGAACGCCGCCGCTACGTGGTCCAACGCACCACAACCCACGAACGCACCACAACCCACATGTGACCGCCCGCAGAGGAGCCACCAGTCATGAAGACGAAGATCTCCGGCGTCGAGCTGCGTCGGATCGCGATGCCGCTCGTGGCCCCGTTCCGTACCTCCTTCGGCGTGGAGACCAGCCGCGATGTGCTGCTGGTCCGCGTCGTCACCACCGACCACGAGGGTTGGGCCGAGTGCGGGGCCATGACCGAGCCGCGCTATTCCTCCGAGTACGTCGACAGCGCCCGGCACGTCCTGCGCAGGTTCCTCGTCCCCGCCCTGCCGAAGGACGGCTTGGATGTGCACACGGTGGAACGTGTCCTGCGACCCTTCACCGGCCACCGGATGGCGAAGTCCGCGCTGGAGACAGCGGTGCTGGACGCGCAACTCCGCGATGCCGACCAGTCCTTCGGCTCGTACCTGGGTGCCGCTCGGGACCGGGTCCCCTGCGGTGTCTCGGTCGGGATCATGGACTCCGTGCCCGAACTCCTCCACGCCGTGGAGAGGTACATCGCCGAGGGCTACGTCCGGATCAAGCTGAAGATCGAGCCCGGCTGGGACCTCGACCCCGTGCGCGCCGTGCGCGAGCGTTTCGGTGACGATCTGCTCCTGCAGGTCGACGCCAACGCCGCCTACACGCTGTCGGACGCCCAACACCTCGCCGGGCTCGACGACTTCGCACTCCAACTGATCGAACAGCCCCTGGCCAACGACGACATGGTCCAGCATGCCGCGCTGGCCAAGCGCCTGCGCACCCCGATCTGCCTGGACGAATCCATCAAGTCCGCCGCCCACGCCGCGGCGGCCATCTCGCTCGGCGCCTGCTCCGTGATCAACATCAAGCCTGGCCGGGTCGGCGGCTATCTCGAAGCCCGCCGCATCCACGACCTCGCCCGCGCCCACGGCATCCCCGTGTGGTGCGGCGGGATGCTGGAGACCGGCATCGGCCGCGCCGCCAACGTGGCGCTGGCCGCGCTGCCCGGTTTCACCCTCCCCGGCGACACGTCCGGCTCCAGCCGGTACTTCGCCACCGACATCACCAAGCCGTTCGTCCTGTCCGACGGACACCTCGAGGTCCCCACCGGACCCGGCCTCGGCGTCGAGCCCCTCGCCGACATCCTCGACGAGGTGACCACGTCAAGCGAATGGATAGCGATGTAACCGTGGTGGACGAAGTCCACGCGGGGTCGGCCCGGAAGGTCCGGGTCGGCCCCGCCGCATCCCGCCGCCCGCACCTCGCCGGTCGGATGCCGGTGGTGCGCCGACAGCCTGGGCCGTCGTGCCCGGGGCCGGGCGCTGGACGCGCCGAGGGCCCTGTCCGGGGGTGCGGACAGGGCCCATGCCGTGGTGCCTCGTTCAGCCGCGGGGCCGGCGTCTCGCGCGTCTCGTCGCGGTCGGGGGTGGGGTCAGGAGTTGTTCGCCGTTCCGCCGACCGGCACCGGGATGTCGGCGGCGACGGGGGTGGCGGTGCCGTCCGGGCTTCGGCGGGTGCGCCTCTGGTGTACGAACGCCATGATCAGCACGACGGCGGCGGCCAGCAGGGAGAGCAACATCTGCTTGCGACCCGTGTCGTCGTACAGCATGTAGCCGATCACGAAGAGCAGGAACGCCGTGGTGCCGTAGGTCAGGTACGGGAAGAGCCACATCCGCACGGTGAGCTTCTCGGGCGCCTCGCGCTCCAGGATGCGGCGCATGCGCAGTTGGGTGAGGCAGATCGACAGCCAGATGAACAGGGCGATGGCGCCGGAGGAGTTCAGCAGGAAGTCGAAGACGGTCTCCGGCGACGTGTAGTTGAAGAACACCGCGACGAAGCCGAAGACCACCGAGGCCAGGACGGCGTTGCGCGGGACGCCGCTGCGGCTGACCGTGCCGAAGGCCTGCGGTCCGTCACCGCGCTTGGCCAGCGAGAAGGCCATCCGCGACGCGCTGTACAGGCCCGAGTTGAAGCACGAGAGCACGGCGGTGAGCACGATCACGTTCATGATCTGGCCGGCGGCCGGGATGTCGAGGTGGTCGAGCACCGCAACGTACGAGCTGTCGCCGACGGCGCTGGAATCCCAGGGCATCAGCGTGACCACGATCAGGATGGAGCCCAGGTAGAACAGCGCGATCCGCCAGATCACGCTGTTGGTGGCGCGGGTGACCGCGCGGCGGGGGTCCTTGGACTCGCCCGCGGCGAGGGTGACGATCTCGCTGCCCATGAAGGAGAAGGCGACGAGCAGCATGCCGGAGAGGATCTGGCCCCAGCCGTTCGGCAGGAAGCCGCCGTGCCCGGTGAGGTTGGCCATGCCGACGGGGTCGGTGTCGGGGAGCACGCCGAAGATCGCGAGGCCGCCGATCACCAGGAACGCCGCGATCGCGACGACCTTGATGCCCGCGAACCAGAACTCGAATTCCCCGTACGAGCCCACCGAGATCAGGTTGGTCGCGGTCAGCAGCACCATCACCGCGAGGGTGAAGGCCCATTGCGGCACGGCGGTCACCCAGCCGTGCAGGATCGCGCCGCCGGCGGTGGCCTCCACCGCGAGCACGACGACCCAGAAGAACCAGTACAGCCAGCCGACGGTGAAGCCCGCCCAACGGCCGAACGCGCGGTCCGCGTATGAGGAGAAGGAGCCGCTCGTGGGGTTGGCCGCCGACATCTCGCCGAGCATGCGCATGACGAAGACGATCATCAGGCCGGTGAGGGCGTAGGAGATCAGGATGCCCGGGCCGACCTTGTTGACGCCCGAGCCGGAGCCCACGAACAGGCCGGCGCCGATGACTCCGCCGATGGCGATCATCGACAGATGGCGGTTCTTCAGACCACCGCTGAGGCCCTGCTCACCGGAAGCCGCCGCCTCGATCGGTTCGGGTGGCGCGGTCTTCCGCGTGGGGACGTGGGACGACATGCGATAGCTCCTCGTGGTGCGGGCGTGCGACGTTCACCAAGGCGAAACGGGATGCGGACCGGGTGGTCCGCGGGGAACGTGTGATGCCAGTCACGGACCCGGAGGAAGGTATGTCTGGTTTGAATAGGTGAGCAATACATTGATCCATGAATATGACTTATGTCATATAGGTGAATCGATGGGTTCCCGTTTCGTCACGGAACGTCGGACCGGCAGGCGCGGAACCGGCGCGGGCGGCGATCGTGGAGCGATGCCAGGCACGGCCGGTGAGGGGAACGTGAGGCGCCCTCGGTTCCGAGCGAGGTCCCGGAGCCGTGCCGGCATCGCTTGTTGCGCGGTCGCGAGGCCATGCCGACCGGCGCGACCTCGGGCATCGGCCGGGCGGGCGCGATCGTGCTCCCGGGCGAGCGGCGCCGCCGGGTCGGCGGTTCAGCGGCCCAGCGGCCCGCGCGGCTCCGCCGGTCCGCCTGCCAGGCGCTCGCGGTCGAGCGCGTCGTCGAGGGTGCAGGCGGCGGTGATCAGCGAGAGGTGGGTGAACGCCTGGGGGAAGTTGCCCAGCTGTTCGCCGCTGGGGCCGACCTCCTCGGCGAACAGGCCCACCGGGTTGGCGTAGGTGAACATCTTCTCGAACGTGTAGCGGGCGTTGCGCAGACGGCCCGCGCGGGCCAGCGCGTCGACGTACAGGAAGGTGCAGAGGCTGAACGTGCCCTCCGAGCCGCGCAGGCCGTCCGGGGACGCGGTCGGGTCGTAGCGGTAGACCAGGCTGTCGGAGACCAGCGTGCGCTCCATCGCGTCGAGCGTGGACAGCCACGCGGGGTCGCGCGGCGCGAGGAAGCCGACGCGCGGCATCAATAGCAGGGAGGCGTCCAGCACGTCGGCGCCGCCGTAGTGCTGGACGAACGCCCCGGCGGTGTTGCTCCAGCCGTGCTCCATGACCTGTTCGAAGATGGTGTCGCGGGCCTTGGCCCACACTTCGGTGTTCGCGGGTCGGCGGTACGCCTCGGCCAGCCGCATGCCGCGGTCGAAGGCGACCCAGCACATGACCCGGCTGTAGGTGAAGTCCTTGCGGCCGCCGCGGGTCTCCCAGATGCCCTCGTCCGGCCGGTCCCACCAGTCGGCCAGCCAGTCCAGCGCGCGGGTGAGGGTCTTCCAGCCGACGTAGCCCGCCTGCGGGGCGATCTCGCGGCCTTCGGAGACGCCGTACAGCGCCTCGCCGTAGATGTCGAGCTGGAGCTGGTCGGCGGCGGCGTTGCCGAGTCGGACCGGCGCGGAGCCGCGGTAGCCCTCCAGGTGGCCGAGGATCTCCTCGGTGGTCAGGCGTTCGCCGTCGACGCGATACATGATCTGCAGTGGTTCGGCGTCCTTGCCGACCGAGTCGCCCAGGCGGGCGCCGAGCCAGTGCACGAAGTCGGTGGCCTCCTCGACGAAGCCGAGGTCCAGCAGCGCGCGGATGGACAGTGAGCCGTCGCGGATCCAGGTGTAGCGGTAGTCCCAGTTCCGTTCGCCGCCCACCTGCTCGGGCAGACCCATGGTGGCCGCCGCGACGGGGGCGCCGGTGGGCCGGTAGGTGAGCAGCTTGAGGGTGATCGCGGAGCGGTTGACCATGCCGGGCCAGCGGCCGCGGTAGTTGGACCCGCGCACCCATCGCTGCCAGAAGTCGGTGGTGTCCCACAGTTGCTCGATGACGGCGTCGGCGTCGGGCGGGGGCGGCGCCGCGCCGTCGGGGCCGCAGACGGTGAACACGGCGACCGCGCTCTCGCCGTCGTTCAGGACGACGCTGCCGTGCAGGTCGTCGCCGTCGCGTTCCAGCGCGAAGGTGCTCTGGAGGTACGCGGTGGCGCCGGGGGCGCGGAAGGCGGCGGCTTCGGGCCGTACGTCGAGCCGGTGCGCGGCCCTCCCGTAGTCGAAGCGCGGCCGGCACTCCAGATCGAAGCGCACCGTCCCGCGCACGGTGCGCACGACGCGGACCAGCGTGTGCCGGTCGCTCGGCGTGCGGCCGGTGAGCGGGGGCATCAGGTCGATGACCTCGCCTACGCCGTCGGGCGACATGAAACGGGTGACCAGGACCGCGCTGTCCGGGTAGTAGAGCTGTTTGCGAGTGATCTCTTCGCCGTCGACCCCGAGGCGGAAGTAGCCGCCCTTTTCGTGGTCGAGCAGGGCGGCGAAGATGCTCGGCGAGTCGAAGCGGGGGGCGGCGAACCAGTTGACGACGCCTTCCGAGGAGACCAGGGCGGCGGTCTGGAGGTCGCCGATGAGTCCGTGTTCCGCGATGGGAGGGTAGCGCTCCATGGGCGTTCGATGTCCTTTATGCGGCTTATATGTCATCTGGGACCACTATCGGACAGCCCTCACGGCCTCGCCTGCCGGATCCGAGCCGCGATGCCGGCGCCGCCGCGTGGGCCGCGGGGTCCGCGCGGGTGAATCGACGGTGCGGACGAGTGCGCGCGTGTGCGGGGTCGGCGCGATGGTCAACCGTGTCCGATGACCGGATGCGGGCGGTACGGCGCCTCCAGTGAGGCCGTCTGTTCCTCGTCGAGGGTGATCTCCAGCCCGGCGATCGCGTCGTCGATGTGGTGCGGCTTGGTTGCTCCGAGCACGGGTGCGCTCACGGCGGGTTTCGACAGGAGCCAGGCCAGGGCGATCTGCGCCGGGGGCCGGCCGAGCCCCGCGGCGAGCGTGCGCAGGGTGTCGACGACATCGAAGTCGGCGTCGCTGTACCTCGCGCCGGCGAGCGGGTCGCCGCCGGAGCGTACGGTGCTGCCCCGGCCGCGGCGCTCGCGGGTGCCGGTGAGCAGCCCGCGGGCCAGCGGGCTGTACGGAAGGACTCCCACGCCCTGGTCGGAGCAGAGCGGAATCATCTCCCGCTCCTCTTCGCGGTAGAGCAGGTTGTAGTGGTTCTGCATCGACACGAACCCGGTCCAACCGGCCGACCGCGCCGTGTACTGGGCCTTGGCGAACTGCCAGGCGTACATGCTCGACGCGCCGATGTAGCGGACCTTGCCTGCCCGTACCACGTCGTGCAGCGCCTCCATGGTCTCCTCGATCGGGGTCTCGTCGTCCCACCTGTGGATCTGGTACAGGTCGACGAAGTCCGTGCCCAGCCGTCTGAGCGAGGCGTCGACGCCGTCCAGGATGTGGCGGCGCGACAGGCCCCGATCGTTGGGTCCGGAACCCATGGGGTAGTACACCTTGGTGGCCAGCACGTAGTCCTCGCGGCGGGGGAAGAGCTTGGCCAACACAGCTCCCGTGATCCGCTCGCTCTCGCCCTGGGAGTACATGTCGGCGGTGTCGAAGAACGTCACCCCCGCTTCGGCGGCTCGGCGCACGATCGGCTCGGCCGCGTCCCGGTCGAGGTGCCAGGGCTCCCAATAGGGGTGGCCCGGATCCGCGGGATTGCCGTAGCTCATCATGCCCAGGCAGATCCTGGACACGGTCAATCCCGTTGTGCCCAACCTGACGTATTTCATGAGGTTTTCCCACTCCGTTCCCGGTGGACTGCGATTGCGGTGATGATCAGGGCGATGCCGGCCGCCTCGAACCGGGAGGGGATCTGGGCGAGGACGACCATGCCGGTGATCGTTGCGGTGGCGGGGAGCAGGGACGACATCAGCGCGAAGGTCGCCCGGGGGATGCGTGCCATGGCCAACTGATCGCAGACGTAGGGGATCACCGACGAGCAGATCCCGACGCCGAGGGCGGCCACGAGGAGGACCGGCGTGGTGACGGTGACGGCGGCGTCGGCGATTCCGACCGGGGCGACCACGATCATCGCGATCAGCATCGAGGCACCGAGACGGTCGACGCCCGAGGCGCCGCCGTCCTGGGCGATGCGGTGGCCCAGGACCACGTAGAGGGTGAACAGCACGCAGTTGCCCAGGGCGAGGGCGAGGCCGAGCGGTTCGTCGACGAGGTGCACATCGGCGAGCAGGCCGACCCCGGCGACCGCGAGAACGAGCGCGAGCACGTTGCGACCGGTCCGGGCACCGACGGCCGCCAGGAGAACCGGGCCCAGGAATTCGATGGCTCCGACGGTGCCGAGCGGCAGTCGGTCCAGGGCGAGGTAGAACACGCAGTTCATCAGGCCGAGCACGATGCCCAGTGCCGCCACCCCCCACCGCCGACGCCGGGGGGTGGCGCCCCACGCCCGCCACGGGCGCCGCCAGACGGCGAAGACCACGGCGGCCGAGGCGATCCGCAGCCAGGCCACGCCCAGCACGTCGACACGTGCGAACAGCAGGACCGCGCAGGCGGGTCCGAGGTAGTGGAAGACCGCGCTCGTGACGAAGAACGCGGGCGGCGGCACCCGAACGGCGGCAGCGGCGAACCGGGACGGCGAGGGGTTGGGGCGGAAGCGTCGGACTGCGTTGACCACGGGGAAAGGATGGCAAGCCCGCGACGCCCGAGACCATGCCGAATACGAAAGCCGATCGGTCATTTGCTTTACGATCGGTGCCGCGGACTCGCAGTCGACATCGTGATGATGAAAAGGGTGAGGAAATGGACGAGGTGGACCGGGCCATACTGACCGAGCTCGACGCGGACCCCCGGCTGTCGATGGCCGAATTGGCCCGCCGTGTCGAGGTCTCGGTGCCCACGGCGCGGGACCGGGTGCGGCGGTTGCGGGAGGAGGACGTGATCCGCGGTTACCGCCTCGACGTGAACCCGGCGGCGCTGGGCTATCCGGTGGCCGCGTTCGTCCGGGTCCGCCCCGGCCCGGGACAGTTGCCGAAGATCGTCGAGCTGGCGAAGAGCCTGCCCCAGGTCAGCGAGTGCCACCGCATCACCGGCGAGGACTGCTTCCTGATCAAGGTTCACGCCACCGACCTCAACACCTTCGAGGAGGTACTCGACCGCTTCCTCCTGCACGGGCAGACCACCACCTCGATCATCCAGTCCACCCCCGTGCCACCGCGCACGCCGGGGTTGTGGCAATGAGCCGAGGACGGGCGGCCCACCCGGGCGTGGCGTCCGGCGTTACGAGGGTCGTGGGTCGCCGGGTTTGAAGGTCAAGCGCGTGACCGCGTTCGGCGGGCCCGGGCTGCCCAAGTCGACGCCGTTGACGTCCAGTCGCACCGCGCCGGCGTTCCCGATGACGAGGTCGATCCGCACGGCGTCGGTGAACTGCCGCGTGGCGCCCTCCTCCACGCGTCCCTCGAAGAGCAACGTTCCGTCGGATGCCTTCGCGCTGACCCAGGAGTTGCCCAACCCCTTCACCTGGACGACGACACCGGCGGGATACCCGGAGCCGGAGTCGCTCGGTGCCGCCGAGTTCGGCTGCGGCGCGGCGGACGAAGGTTGCGTAGCCGGGGATTTCGGGGCACCCGAGGGGTTCGGTGCGGAGGCGGACGCACTCGACGTCGTCCCCGTGCTGCCGACGGACCAACTGCCTTCGCCCGTACGGCCATCGGAGTCGTCGGCCAACAGGAGGGGCACGGTGATCGCCGCGGCGACCGCGGCGACGGTGGACAACACGACGGCGGGCATTCGCCGTCCGACGAAGCGGCCTCGCGGGGCCGTCGACGGGGCGGCAGGCGGTGTGGCCGGCCGTCGCGGTACGACGGAGCCGAACGGCGCCGGTGGTTCCGGGGGTTGTCGTGGGTGCCGCGGTTCGTGTGGTTTCTGCGGTGCGTATCGGAGCGCGGGCGTCACCTCCGTGGCCGCCTGGGAGAGCGACGGGGCGGGCGCGGGCGACGGCGCGGGAGACGGGGCCGGTGGCCGGTGCGCCGCGGCTCGGCCGGCCACCAGGCCCCGCAGCGCGGGCGGTAGCCAGTCCGGCCCGAAGTGCGGCGGTGCGATGGTGGTCAACCGCTCCAACAGGGCCCGCGCGCTCGGGCGTTCCTTCGGTTCCTTGGCCAGGCAACCGGCCGCCAGGGTGCGCAGGGGCTCCGGCAGCTCGCCCAGGTCGGGCTCGTCCTGCACGACCTGCCGCAGGAGTTCGGCGAGCGACGCCGACGCGAACGGGGGTCTGCCCGTCCCCGCGAACACCAGGACGCAGCCCAGCGCGAACACATCGGACGCGGCGCCCGCCCGCGTGCCGTGCGCCTGTTCGGGGGACAGGTAGCCCGGCGTCCCGATGATCGCCCCGGTCGCGGTGAGCCGCGCCGCGAGGTGGTCGTCGGGGGAGGCGGGGTCCTCGGCGCCCACCGCGATTCCGAAGTCGATGATTCTGGGCCCGTCGGCGGCCAGGAGGATGTTGGCGGGCTTGACGTCGCGGTGCGCCGTGCCGCCGGAGTGGATCGCGTGCAGGGCCTCCGCGAGTCCGCACGCCATGACGTGCAGTGTGGGCGCGGGCAGCGGTCCGAGCGCGCGTATCGCTTCATCGAGTGTCGGGGCCGGGATGAACTCGGTGGCCAGCCAGGGTGGTTCACCGTCCGGGTCGGCGTCGACCACGGCCGCCGTGAACAGTGAGGCGACACCGCGCAGCGCCTGGACCTCCTGCCGGAAGCGCGCCCGGTAGTGCGGTTCGGAGTCGAGGCCGGAGCGGATCACCTTGACCGCGACCAGGCGCCCGCCGCGCGAACGCCCGACGTACACGCTCCCCATGCCACCCGAGCCCAGTCGGCCGAGGATCTCGAAATCACCGATCCGCCGCGGATCGGTCGGCCCCAACTCGTCCACCCGCACCCCGTCCTTCGTGTCGCCGCCGACCAACGGTACGTTTCCCGCGCGCCGCGCCGATACCACCGCGATGCATTCGACGGTGCGCAGCCGCCGACCGCCGCTCCCGACGCGGATCACCGACCCGCCCTAGCAGTCACCGCCCTTGGTGCTGTCGTCGGGACGTGCCGGGGTACGCCGACCGCGTTCGCGACTCGCCGCGGCACGCGCCGCGCCGGCCCGGGGGCCCGTGTGGGGGCCGTGCCCGGCAACGGTCGTGCGCAGGATTTCGATCCACCATTCGAGCACGCGATCTCGCGCGGTCGCTTCGAGTCCGACGCTCCTGCGGAAGTCGTCGCCGAACAGGGGATCCATCGCGACGGCTTGGTGCAGTCCGGCCATCGTCAGTTGGATCGCCTCGCGGGGCGGCGGCGTTCGTCCGTCGGCGGCACACTGCTGCCGCGCCTGAGCGTGCAGCCGGTCCACCACCTCGTCGAGCAGGCCGCTGCCGGTGTCGCGCCAGCCGGACCGGTGCAGAGCGAGCGCCAGTTCGGCATAGCCGTCGGCATAGAGCGCGGACAACGCGCGCACCAACTCGGCGGGGTCGACCGGGCCTTCGGTCCACGTGCTCAGTACGGCGTGCAGTTCGGCCTTGAGCTTCGCCCCGCCGAATCGCAGCAGCGACTCCAACAGCCGGTCACGCGTGCCGAAGTGGTGGTTGACCGCCGCATCGGTCATCCCGATCTCGGCGGCAACGGCGCGCACCTGTACGGCGGCCGGACCACCGGCGGCGAGCAGCTTGCTCGCCGCCTCGAGGATCATCCGCCTGGCGTCTTCGGGGTTGCGTCGTACGCGGGTGGGCACGCACCCACCCTACTTTGACCAGTCAAGGTGGCCTCCTTCGCCTCGGGGGGCCAGGCGAGGAAGGGGGTGCGTACCCGCGCGGAAGTCCACGATCCGACGATGATCGAGCGACCGGCCACCCCGGGTGTGCGCGACCGGTCGTCAGGCGGAGACCGCACCGACGAGGCCGCCGTCGATGACGAGGTCCTGGCCGTTGACGTAGGACGCGTCGGACGAGGCGAGGAATGCCACGGCCGCCGCGATCTCCTCCGGGCGTCCGAAGCGGCCCGCGGCGATTCGGCCGGTCAGCGCCTTCGCCTCCGCCGTACTCAGTGCGGCGGCCGGGTACATCGGGGTGTCGATGTACCCGGGGCTGATGGAGTTGACGCGGATGCCGCGCGGGGCGAGCGCGGCGGCGAGGGTCCGGGCCAGGTTGTGCACGGCGGCTTTGGTCGCCGAGTACAGGGTGAGGACACTGTTGCCCCGGTGGATGGTCCACGACGCGTTGATGACGATCGAGCCCTCGTCCGCCAGGAGTGGCAGTGCCTTTTGCACGGTGAAGAACACCCCCTTGAAGTTGACGTCGACGCCGCGGTCGAAGTCCGGCTCGGCGATCCGGTCGAACGGCAGGAACGTGCCGGTGCCCGCGTTGGCGAAGAGGCTGTCGAGACGGCCGTGACGGTCGCGGACCAGCTCCATCAGCGCGTCCACCGCGGCGAGGTCGGCGGCGTCGGCCACGGCGCCCGAGGCGCTGGGACCGAGCCGGCGGACGGCGGCGTCCACGCGTGCGCGGGTGCGGCCGGTGACGATGACGTGGGCACCTTCGGTGATGAGGCGGTGTGCGGTCGCCAGGCCCATGCCGCTGGTGCCGCCGGTGATCAGGACGGTCTTCCCGGTGAAGCGGTTCATGCCGATGCCCCCCTCGGGGTGCGCGTGACGTGGTCGGTGAGGTGGGGCAGCCCGTCGGCCCGCGCGTCGCAGCCGCCCGCACCGGGGCCGACGAGCCCGACGCGTGCGCCGCCGGCGCGTGCGCACGGGGCGGCGGTGAACTCGGCGATGCTCATCGGGTCGCTCCTGTGGTCAGTACGGCCTTGCCCCGTATCCGGCGCTCCCGCAAGTCGACCAGCGTGTCGGCGGTCTCCGACCAGGCGGCGATCCGGCCGATCTCGGGGTGCAGCCGCTGCTGCTCCACGAGGCGTACCAGGGCTGCGAGGTCGGAGCCGTAGGGGGCGCCGGCGTAGTGGAAGTGCTGGATCGTGACGCGCTCGGGCCCGCTCAGCAGTTGGAAGAAGTCGAGGGTCGCCGGTGTGCGGCTTGCCTGGCCGAACCAGACGAGCAGCCCGCCGGGGCGCACCCTGGTGAGGGCGACCGGCAGATCGGGCCCGCCCGTGGACTCCAGCACGACGTCGAACGGACCTCGAGCCGCCGCGACGTCGTGCACCACCTGCGCGCCCAGCTCCGCGAGCCGCCGGCCGCGAGCCGGCGTGGTCGTGACCGCCGTCAGCTCGGCCCCGGCGGCGACGGCCAGTTCGGTGACGTAGTGGCCGACCCCGCCCGCGGCGCCGGTCAGCAGCACGCGCCTGCCCGCCAGGGAACCTGCCGTACGCAGCAGGCGCAGGGCGGTGATCCCGGCCAGGGGCAGGGCCGCCGCCCGTACGGTGTCGATACCGTCCGGGAGCACCGCGAGCGCGTCGGTGGGCACGGCAGCGTACTCGGCCCAGCCGCCCCGCGCCGGATGTCCGACCACCCGGGTGCCGATGCCGGGACCCGAGCCGTCGGCCGCGGCCTGCACGACGAGCCCCGCGATGTCCTTGCCGGGCAGCATCCCCGGCCGGGGGTGTTCGAGGAGGAACGTCTCGCCCCGGTTCGGGGCGAACGCCTCGACCTTGACCAGCGCCTCACCGTGCTCGGGGACGGGCTGGGGAGCCTGGGTGAAGGCGACGGGACGCGCCGCATCCCCGGTGGGAATCAGTCTTCGCATGCCGAGCATGCAACCTCCACGGCCGCCGCGTGATCCAACAACGCACACGCACAGCCGACAACCTTCGGTTGTCACCTATGGTGGGAGCCATGGATCTCGACGTGGCACAGGTACGCGCCTTCGTGCGAGCCGCCGATGAACTGCACTTCGGGCGGGCGGCAGGAATGCTCGCCATCTCCCAGCAGGCGCTGTCCAAGAGGATCGCGAGGTTGGAATCCCTGCTCGGCACCGAGCTGTTCGAGCGCGGCGGCAACGGGGTACGCCTCACCGAGGCCGGCCGGCGTTTCCTCCCGCCGGCCCGACAGACCCTGGCCGTCGCCGACGCCGCGGTCGCGGCGGCGGTCGGCGAGCACCGTCCACTGCGTGTCGATGTCTGGGGGCACCTCTACGCACCGATGCGGACACTGACCCATGTCGCCGGACGAGCCGGGGACCTGACACTGGGACACGGGCGCGACCTGCCGTCGGTGACGGCGGCACTGCTGCACGGCGACATCGACGCGGCCTTCGGCCGAGTCCACCCCCCGCTGCCGTCCGGCCTGACACACCGCCTCGTGCGCCTGGAGCCGGTGGACGCCGTCCTGAGCACGGACCATCCGCTCGCGGCCGAACCGGCGCTGCGGCCCGACCGGTTGCGCGACAGCGTGCTGTGGGCACCGGGTCGGCTGGACCGGCTCGACTTCCTGCACCGGTTCGCCGACCGATTCGAGATCCGAGACACGGTCACCAGCGTGAACCTGGGCCTCGCACACTTCCTCGCCGAAGTGGCGCGAGACCCACGAGGCTTCTCGCTGCTGCCCGCGGACGCGCCACTGCCGGAGATCCCGGGGCTGCGCTGCGTCCCGCTGGTCGACCCCACGCCGCTGTACGCCTGGTCGCTGCTGTGGCGCGCCGGCAACGCACACCCGGGACTGAGCGACCTGACCGCCGTCTGCGCCGCCGAAGCGGGGCAACGCCGTTGGCTGGAGTACGACCCGGCCCGCGACTGGCTGCCCGAGCCCCCCGCGAACCGCGCCCCCGACAACAGCGGGTAGTCCCGATCGGAACGGCCCGGCGGTACGCGTCGCGCTACCGGCGCAACGGGTCGTTCGTCGGGGAGTTGGTGCCGGGAGACGGGGTGACCACGGCGCTGCTCGAACGGAACGGGATCGTTGTGCGGTCCGCACCCGGAGTGTGACGCGATTCCGGGCGGCGCCGGCCCGGTCCGGGACGGAGGTGTTGTGCCGCCTGCCCGCGGGGCGTCGCGTGGCGCCCCGCGGGCGGACGCGGCGCCGGTCAGGGGGTGCGGGCGAGGTTCTTCTCCAGGCAGGCCAGGTAGTTCTTCATCGCGTGGTCGCGGACGCCGTCGGATGCCGGCGCGAGGGGGTCGGCGGTCAGTCCCTTGGCCCGGTCCGTCAAGCCCGCGAGCACCGGCATCCTGTCGTGGAGCTTGCCGTCGGCGTCGAAATGGCGCAGGTGCTCGACATGGGTGAAGGGCGGCTCGGGAGGCAGCAGGGGAACGACGTCGTTGTTGTTGACGAAGCGGTGGTGCCGCTCCTTGAACGCCTTCTTGTGGGCGCCCGCCAGGATTCGCTCGCAGGTGCGCGGCTGGCCGTAGGTGTAGACACCGTCGGGCAGTTGCCTCGGGTCCTCGAAGTACATGCGCGCTCCGGCGAGCATTGCCAGCGCCCCACCGAGGCTGTGGCCGGTGAACCACACGGTCTGCCCGTCGGTGCGCATCCCGGCGACGGTGTCGCGGACCTCGGGGTACACCGACGCGAGGGCCTGGTTGAAGCCGTGGTGCACGAATCCGGTGCCGCCGGGGCCGGGCACGGGTGGGGTGGTGGCGTCGGAGAGCCAGTCGCGGATCTGCGCGGGCTCGGTGCCGCGGAACGCCGCGACGACCATCCGGTCGGAGGCCATCACGTACGCCTGGGTGTCCTCGATCGGGAACGGCATCGCGTGCGGCGAGGCGAGGTGCCGCACTTGGTCGAACCCCCAGTCGCGCGCCCGGGTTTCGACCTCGGCGGGGTTTTTGTAGGCGAGGTCCGCGGCTCGTGCCATCCAATAGGCGTGGGCCAGGTTGTAGCCGGATGCGGTGTGGTCCCAAGCTGTGGGCACGGCCATGACGGGCCTCCATGAGCGCCGGTGCAGATACCCGCCAAACCATAGACGCGCATCCAACCGGGCGGATGGCACGGCGCGTGGCACTCACCCGAACGGCACAGCGACCTGTCGCTCCGCTTACGGGAACCGTCGATCGCGTACCGACCCCGCGACCAACTCTCGCCGACAGGTCGGGCGGCACGGCCGTCGGGGTCGCATCGTCAGCGTTCCCGACGTGGACCGCGCGGAGCCGCTTCGCGAGTCGGAGCCCGGGGGGTTTGCCCGGCGCTGCCGAGAGACGGGGACGGAGGCCTGGTGGTCCGGGTCGGACCACCCTGACCCGTCCTCGGCCCGTCGGCGCCGCGGGGCGCGGTCTTCTCGTTCCTGCCGTACGGGCGGACGAGGTCCACGACGGCCGTTTCACCGGGATTCAAGGCGAACTGGGCCGACTCGCCCGGGCCGAGGACATAGTGGTGGTCCGGCCTCTGCTGCTGCACGTTCGGGTCGCGCGTCGTCGGTGCCGCGCGTGTCTGGGGCGCCGCGCGTGTCTGGGGCGCCGCGCGTGTCTGGGGCGGCGGCAACCCGGGGCGCGAGAGGCGATAGCCCGCAGGCACAAGGTTGTACAACTCGGGGTCGAGGTCGCCACCTTGGCGGCTTCCTCCCTCGGGAAGTCGGTACAGGTTGCTGTAGACCTTGGAGGACGCTTGCGGCGCGTCAACCCTCTCGATCGTCAAGCGTGTCACCGTGGGATCCGGTGAGCCGTCGGGATTGACGCCCGGTGTGCTCGGATCCGCTGCCGGTCCCGCCGGACTCGCCCCCGAGGCGCCGGCGGATGGGGGTTGGGCGGCCCGGTCCGCGCCCGAAGAGGACGAGGGGCCGGACGACGCACCCGGCGCGGAAGGGGTGGTCAAGACAACTCCCGTGGTGAGGGCGACGATTGAAGTGTGTCGTGTGGAGACCAGCCGATGTAGGGATTATCGGAACGCCTGTCGGAACCTGTCAAACCCCGCCGGCAACGTGCACCACCCTCCGGGCGCGCGCCTTTCTTCGGTGAAAATCGCGGTTTCCCGCCGGGATGTGGACCGCGACAGCCTGCCGATGTCGGGTCGACCTGCGGCGCGATGGTCATCGGCCCCCGGGAGGGATCGTCGCGGATGAGGGGCCGGCGACCCCGTGCGTGTCGGGGTCGCCGGCCCAGGGCGGATCAGGCCCAGTTATCCGCGTGCTGGACGCAGCCCGATCCGCGAGCCTCAGCGGGTGTCCGCGGCTTTGAGGCAGAATGCGGCGACCGCGGCACCGATGCCGGCGGGGTCCTTCTCGGGACCGAAGTGGTCGAGCTTGGGGAAAAGCCGCAGTTCGGAGCCGGTCAGCGTTTCGTGGAGCCGGGGTGCCGCCCGGCCGGGCCCGGTGGTCTTGACGTCCTTGCCGGCCATCAGCAGGACGGGACTGGTGATTCCGGAGTACTTGGGGAAGTCGCCGTCCTGCGCCGAGGACAGGGCGTGCTCGCGGATCACGGTCTCCAGGAGCGCGTACTTCCGCAGGCGCTCGGGCTTCTTGATGGCCAGCGGGATGATGATCCGCAGCAGCCAGCGCGGGGCCTTGCCGCTGGTCTCCGGGTTGACGCCCTGGATGAAGGACAGGAACGCCTCGGCCCGCTTCCCGGCGTCGACCAGTCGTCGGCACTCGTCGGCCCAGCCGAACGGTATGGATCCGTCGATGGAAACGCCCGGTTCGTAGACGACGACCTTCTCGAAGCCGGAGTCGCGCAGTGCGGATTCCAAGGTGAGGAAACCGCCGAAGCTGTGCCCGAAGACGAATCGGGACGCGGTGGCCGTGCGGACCGCCTCGATGTCCGCGCACTCGGTCTCGACGCTGTACGAGTCGCCTTGGGGCCCGCTCGCACCGCGCCCGCGCCGCTCGATCACGTGCACGGTGAATCGGTCGGCGACGGCCGCGGCGAAGGCGTCGAAGTCGGCCGCCATGCCGGGGGATCCCGGAACGACCAGAAGTCCCGGGCCCGAGCCGATGCTGCGGTAGCCGATGACGGTGCCGTCCGCCGACGTTGCCGAACCCACTGTCATTTCATTCGTGACCTGCATGTTCCTGTCCGCCCCCACCTGGATGACCAAAAACGAAACGACAACGTGCCTGGACCGGATCCAGCCAATGAGCCGGATCGTAGTGCTCCGGCCGGCCTGCCGTTCGATCTTCGGAATCGGTCGGGGAGGAGGACGAGTCGCATGCGGTCCTGCCGCTCATCTTGACAGCCTCGGGGGCGCCCGGCGACGGCCGGCGGCGGGCCTACCGGGCGGTCGGGAGCCGGGACGCGGACGTGCCGCGGCCGGTGCGTTCGGCGTGTGCCCGGATCAGGGCGGCGTAGCGGTGGCCCGAGGACTTGATGGTGCGTTCCTGCGTGGTGTAGTCGACGTGGACGAGGCCGAAGCGCTTGTCGTAGCCGTACGCCCATTCGAAGTTGTCCAGCAGGGACCAGGCGAAGTAGCCCTCGACCGGCGCGCCGCGCTCGATCGCGCGGGCGCAGGCGGCGATATGGCCTTCCAGGTAGGCGGCGCGCAGTTCGTCGTGCACCTCGCCGGCGGCGTTGCGCTCGTCGGGCCAGGCCGCGCCGGATTCGGTGACGTGCAGGGCCGCGACGGGGTATTCGGCGGCGGCGCGGACCAGCAGTTGCTCCAGGCCGTCGGGATACACCTCCCAGTCCATACCCGTGGTGGGTGCGCCGGGGACCGGGACCTGGCGGAAGTGCGGTGCGGGGCCGGTCGGATCGTCGGCGACGATCTGGCGGAAGTAGTAGTTGATGCCCAGGAAGTCGATCGGCCCGCCGATCACCTCGGCGTCCCCGGCCAGTTCGGGCAGCTCCACGCCGTACACCTCGCGCATGTCGCTCGGGAAGCCTCGGCCGTACACCGGGTCGAGCCACCAGCGGTTGATGTGTCCGTCGGCGCGGGTCGCGGCCGCGATGTCCTCGGCGCGGTCGGTGGCCGGCTCGCACGGGCTGAGGTTGACGACGTAGCCGACCGAGGGGGTGCGCGGGGCGGCGGCCCGGACGGCCTGGGTGGCCAGGCCGTGGCCGAGCAGGAGGTGGTACGACGCGCGCACGGCGGCGGTCAGGTCGGTCAGGCCCGGTGCCATCCGGCCTTCCAGGTGGCCGATCCAGGCCGAGCACAGCGGCTCGTTGAGGGTGATCCAGTCGGTGACCCGGTCGCCGAGCCGGCCGGCGACGACGCCGGCGTACTCGGCGAGGCGTTCGGCGGTGTCGCGTACGGTCCAGCCGCCGCCGTCCTGGAGGGTCTGCGGCAGGTCCCAGTGGTAGAGCGTGGCGAACGGCCGGATGCCGGCGTCGAGCAGCTCGTCGACGAGCCGGTCGTAGAACGCGAGCCCCTTGGCGTTGACCGCGCCGCTGCCGGTCGGCACGATCCGCGGCCAGGCGATCGAGAAGCGATAGGCCTTCAGGCCCAAGTCGCCCATCAGCGCTACGTCTTCGGGCCAGCGATGGTAGTGGTCGCACGCCAGGTCGCCGGTGTCGCCGTTGTCGATGGTTCCGGGGGTGTGGGCGAAGGTGTCCCAGATGGACGGCAGTCGGCCGTCCTCTGCGACGGCTCCCTCGATCTGGTAGGCGGACGTGGCCGCTCCCCAGACGAAGTGCTCGGGGAAGGCGGTCGTATCAGGCATGAGGTTCCTTCGGGCGTTCCGGGCATGCCTCGCATCGCGCCGGCGCGTCGTGGCGACACGCGTGCGTCGGGCGCGAATCCGCGAGAGGTGCGATGGGGCTGAAGCGGGCGGATGTGTGGGTGCGCGGGGTGGGCGGGTGTACACGTGCGCGGTTCGCGTGAGCGGGGCAGTGGTCCGGCGGCCGGCCGGCCGCTCGTCCGGCTGCTCGACGCGTACCCGGGCGGCTACTTGACGGCGCCGGCGGTCAGGCCGGCGACCAAGTAGCGCTGGAGGAAGAGGAATCCGGCGACCACGGGCACGCTCACCACGAGTGAGGCGGCCATCACCTGGTTCCAGAAGACGTTGTTCTGCGTCGCGTAGCCCTGGAGGCCGACCGCGAGCGTGCGGGTGGACTCGTCGGTCATCACCGAGGCGAACAACACCTCGCCCCACGCGGTCATGAACGCGTACACGGCCACCGCCACGATTCCCGGCGACGCGGCCGGGATGACGACCCGGATCAGTGCGCCGATCGGCCCGTTGCCGTCGACCATCGCGGCCTCGTCCAGGTCGCGCGGAATGGAGTCGAAGTAGCCGACCAGCATCCAGATCGCGAACGGCAGCGAGAAGGTCAGGTAGGTGGCGATCAGTCCGAGCCGGCTGCCGTAGAGCTCGATGCCGGTGGCGTTGCCGATGTTGACGAACAGCAGGAACAGCGGGAGCAGGAAGAGGATTCCGGGGAACATCTGGGTCGACAACACCGAGATCGAAAACACCTGCCGGCCGCGGAAGGTGTGCCGGCTGATCGTGTACGCGGCGAAGACCGCGATCGTCACCGAGCAGACGGTCGCCGCGCCGGAGACGACCAGGCTGTTCACGAAGTACCGGCCCAGCGGCACCGTGTCCCAGATGTCGGCGAACGGGCGCAGGGTGACCCGCGAGGGGATCCAGCGGAACTCGCGCCGCACGTCCTCCAGCGGCTTGAGCGCGGAGGTGACCATGACGTAGACCGGGACGAGCGCGAACACGGTGAGCAGGCTCAGTCCGACCCTGCGCACCCAACGAAACCACCGCGGCTCAAGCATCGGCCCTGCCTCTCAGCCGGCCGACCGCCAGGTAGGCGAGGCTGACCAGCATCAGGAACAGCAGCAACAGCACGGACATCGCCGAGCCGGTGCCGAAGTTCCAGGTGACGAACGAGTTCTGGTAGATGTGGATCGAGATCAGGTCGGCCTCCTCCGGCGCCGACTTGCCGAACAGCACGTACGGCGTGTTGAAGTCGTTGAACGTCCACAGGAACAACACCAGTACGACGACCCGGTTGACCGGCGCGAGCATGGGCAGCGTGACCCGGCGGATCTGTTGCCAGACGCCGGCGCCGTCCAGCGAGGCGGCCTCGTACAGGTCCTTGGGGATGTTCTGCAGCGCGGCCATCAGGCACAGGAACGCGAACGGCCAGGTGCGCCAGACGGCGGTGATCACCAGCGCCCAGAAGCTGTTGCCGCCGATCAGCCAGAACGGCCGGTCGTCGACCAGGCCCAGTTGGTCGACCAGGACGTGGTTCACCAGGCCGGTGTCGCGCTGGAACATGAAGCCGAAGGTGATCACGCCGGTGTACACGGGCAGCGCGTACGGGACCAGGAACACCGCGCGCAGCACCGCGCGTCCGCGGAACGCGCCCTGCATCAGGATCGCGCCGACCGCGCCCAGCAGCCACGAGATGCCCACGACCAGCGTGGTGAAGGCGACCGTGATCCAGAACGAGTGCAGCAGCGACTTGCCCACCGGGCCGTCGACGTCGATCGCCAGTCGGTAGTTGTCGAATCCGGCGAAGGGCGCGCTGCTCCAGTGTCGGATGTGGAACTGGGTGAGCTTGAGGAAGCTCATCCCGATGCCGACGAACATCGGGACGATGTGGATCAGCAGTTCGAGCAGGATCGCGGGTGCCAGCAGCAGGTAGGGCAGCGCGCCGCGGCGGACGCGAAACGGCCGGCGCAGGCTCGCGCGGGTGCGTGGGGTGGGCGGCGGGTCCTTCGCGGCGGTCGGCTGCCGCGTGGTGGTGGCGGCCATCGGGTACTTCCTTCCGTGATCCCGCGCCCGACCCCGGTCGTGGTGCACGCGGGTGACCGGCGGGCGGGGCTGGGCGGCCCGGGGGTGGGGGAACCGGCCCGCCCCCGAACCGATGTGACGATGGGTCAGCCGGCCGCGAGCATCTTCTGCTGGGCGTCCTCGAGCCGGGAGCGGACCGCCTCCTCGTTGATCGTCTTTCCGGAGGCGGCGTCCGCGACCAGTTGCTTGACGGCGTTGCCGACGAGGGTCTCGAACTGGCTCTCCGACGGCAGTTGCGGCAGCGGACTGGCGGTCTCGGCCAGCACCTTCTGGTAGACCTTGACGTTCTCGGTCTGGAACGCCGGGTCGCCGTAGGCGTCCTTGACCGAGGGCAGCGAGCCGTAGGCCTTGTTCAGCACGGTCTGCGTCTCGGCGCTCGTCATGAAGGCGAGCAGTTCGGTCGCGGCACCCTTGTTCTTGCTGCCCTTGAAGATGGCCATGTTGATCCCGCTGACCATGCTGTTCATCTTCTCCCCGCCCGGGGGCGGGCTCGCGGGCATCGGGATCGGCACCACGCCGATGTCTTCGGCCTTCATGCCGTTGGAGATCAGCGAGCCGCTCGCGGACTGCCACATGAGCATCGCGGACTTGCCGCCGGCGAAGTCGGCGAGCGACTGCGTGCCCGCGCCGTACTCGGCGTTGCTCGGGTTGACGATCTTGTCCTTGCTCATCAACTCGACCAGGCGCTGGACGCCCCTGACCATCTCCGGCGAGTCGAACCGGGGCTTGTCGCCCGCGAAGATGTCGGCACCGTACTGCTTGCCGAACGTGAAGGCGTGGTGCACCAGTTCGGTGCCGCTACCACCTTCGAGCGCGAGTCCCCAGCGGCCGTTGCCGGTGAGCTTGGCACCCACGTCGGCCATCTCGTCCCACGTGGTCGGCGGCTTGAGGCCGGCGTCCGCGAACAGCTTCTTGTTGTAGTAGAGCGCGTAGGCGTTGCTGTACACCGGCAGCCCGACGGGCGGCTTGCCGACCGCGCCGGTGGCGGCGTAACTGGGTCCGAGAAAACGATCCCTGCCGCCGACCTTGGCCAGGATCTTGTCGTCGATCGGCACGAACGCGTCGGTGGCCTGGAGCGAGGCCGACCACGTGTTGCCGATGTTGAGCACGTCCGGTCCCTTGCCGGAGGTGGTCGCGGCGAGGATGCGGTTGAGCAGGTCCGCCCACGGGACGACCTCGAGGTCGACCTTGATGCCGGTGCGCTGGGTGAACTTGTCCAACTCGGGCCGCAGGACCTGCTTGTCGTGCTCGATGCTGGTGCCCTGGTTGCTGGCCCAGTAGGTCAGGGTCCGGCCCGCGTTCGAGCCCGAGTCGGAATCTCCGGAGGACGAGTCGTCGGATCCACCGCACGCGGCCAGGGTGGAGGCGGACAGGATCAGCGCCACGGCGGTGGCGACTCTTCGTACACGCACGATGATGGACTCCTCGGTACGGATGTGTGGTGGGGGCGCGGCGGGCGCGGGGGCACGGGAGAGTGCGAGAGCGGAGTGCGGGGGGTGCGGGTGCCGGGTGCGCGAGGAGGCGCGGGGCACCGGGCGCGCGGGGGCACGGGCTGCGTGGGGTGGGGGCGGGCGTGGCCCGGTGAGCGGTTCGGTGCGGCGCCGAGGTGGTGGTCTCGGGGGCACGATCGATCGGATCTGCCGGCCCGTGGTCACCGAGGACTTCTTTCGAGGTGTGATTTAACTCGGCGGTCACAGCACCGTCAAGGGTTTGTTCAACACGTAAATTAAGCGTGGTTCAGCGATGGTGAGGCCTTGACTGCCTTGCTCCACGAGTTGAAATATGTACGCAGCATTGACCGGCATGGGAGTGACGATGGCGCCGAACAAGCTCAGTACGGTCCAGGACCTGCGACGCGGCAACCGCGCCCAGGTCCTGCTGCGGCTGTACTCCGACGGACCGCTCAGTCGACAGGAGCTGAGCGGACTCACCGGCCTGAGCGCCGCGACCGTGAGCAACGTCGTCGGCGAGCTCGTCGATTCGGGCATCGTCGGCGAGGCCGGGGCCCTCGACAGTTCCGGCGGTCGCCCCCGGGTACTGCTGCGTGTCGAACCGGGCCACGCCTCGGTGATCGGCGTCGACGTCGGCGAAACCCGGGTCCGGGTCGAGCTGTTCGACCTGTCGATGCGGGAGATCGCCCGCGACGACATCGCCCTGTCCGCCCAGGGCGCGGACGTCGAGGAGGTGGTGCGCCACATCCTCACCGGCATCACCAAGGTGATCGGCGAAGCCGGCGTGGACCCCGCGACCATCATGGGCGTGGGCATCGGCGTCCCCGGCCTGGTCGAACACGGACCCGAACTGCTCGTGCACGGACAAACCACCGGCTGGGACGCGGTCCCCCTGCTGCGCCTGCTCCGCGAGGGCACCGACCTGCCCCTGGCCATCGACAACGGCGCCAAGACCATGGGCCAGGCCGAGATGTGGTTCGGCGCCGGGCGCGGCGCGGAGAACGCGGTGATGATCCTGCTCGGCTCGGGCATCGGCGCGAGCATCGTCACCAACGGCAAGCCCTACCGCGGATCCACCACCAGCGCGGGCGAGTTGGGCCACCTGACCGTCAACGTGCGCGGACGCCGCTGCCGCTGCGGCGCCCTCGGCTGCCTGGAGGCGTACGTCGGCGCCGAAGCCGTCCTGGACAGCTACCGCGAACTCCGGCCCGACGACGTGCTCACCGGCGCGGACGAGGAAACCCGCCTCGCCGCACTGGTCGCCGCCGCCGACATCTCCGCCGCGGCGGCCGAGGTCCTGGAAACCACCGCGCTCTACCTCGGCGTCGGCATCGGCAACCTGATCAACCTGCTCAACCCGCAACGCGTCGTGCTGGGCGGCTGGGCCGGCCTGGTGATGGGCGCACGCATGCTCCCGGCCATCCAGTCCCACGCGGCCGAACACTCCCTGCGCCGCCCCTTCGAGGGCACCACCATCGAACTCGCCCGCCTGGGCCCGGACGCGGTGGCCCTCGGCGCGGCCACCCTCCCGATCGAACGTTTCCTGCGTTCGGGCGGCGCCCGCGAGTGACGCGGGCCCGGGTCGGCCGTCGTGGACGGTGCGGCCCGGCCCGATCCGTGCCCGGGCGTGCCTACCGGCCACTCGCGCCGTGTTCGGCCGCGCCCAGGATCGCCTCGACGGCGGTGCCCGCCCGTTCGTTCGTCCGCCCGCCCGCCGGGCGGATGTCGGATCCGTCGACGGCCGATCGGCGATCGGCAACCGGGAACGGGCAACCGGAACGGGCAACTGCCGGCAACCGGCCGCGTCGCACGGCGGGTTCGGCACCGTGCCGTGGTCCCTCAGGGTGCCGCCCGGAGGGTGTCGGCGATCACGCGGTATCCGCGCTCCTGGGCGTGCCGCAGGGGTGAGACCCCGCTCTTGTCCGCGATGCGGGGGTCGGCGCCGGCCGCGAGCAGGAGTCGGACGACCTCCTGGTGGTCGGCGCCGCCGTCGCCGAGGATGACCGCCTCCAGCAGCGCGGTCCAGCCGAGATTGTTCACGTGGTCGACGTCGATGCGGGTATCGGCGGTCACGAAGCGCACGTACGCGACGTGGCCGCGCTCGCTCGCGGGGATCAGCGAGGTGCCGCCGTACCGGTTCCGCAGCGTCAGGTCGGGGTCGGCGGGCAGCAGCGTCCTCGCCATCTCCACGCTGCCGGTCACACCGGTCACGAGCCACGCCGTGTCGTCGCGGTAGTCGCGCGCGTCCGGGTCGGCGCCCGCGGCGACCAGGACGCGCGCGGCCTCGACGCGGTCCTCGATCGCGGCGAGCAGCAGGGGCGTACGCCGATCGCCGTCGCGCGCCTCGATGTTCGCGCCCCGCTCCAACGCGGCACGCACTCCGGCGGCATCGCCCTTGCGCGCCGCGTCGAGCAGGGCCCGGTCGTCCCGGGGAGTTCCCCGGGGCGGTGTCGTGGTCATGGTCTCTCCGGGCGGTAGGGGTGTGGCGGGGGTCGCGGATCCGGGGTTCGCGGCGGCGTTCGGCGGCGCGGCGGGTGGTGACGACGTGGCCGGGCCGGACGGGGCGGCCGTCGCGGAGGCGGGCGGCGCCGTACTCGAACCGGAGCCGCCGTCGCCGCCGCCGCTTGCGCAGCCGCTCACCAGCACGGCGGCCACCGTCCCCAGCACCACGACGGACGCGCCGGACCGCCACCTGGCTACGGGCGCACCACCGGACTCGATGTCCGGCTTGCCGTGCGGATCGTTCCCCGCGTCGCCGTCCGACTTCGGGCTTCGCTTCATGGCAGCCGGTCCTTTCTCTCGCGCCGACTACCTCCATCGTCCCGGCACGGGCCCGCGGCCGGATCCTCGGAGCGGCTGCCGTCGCGCACCCGAGCGGTCGACCATCGGGTCAACCGATCGGATGATGCCCGGACCGGTTCCCTCCGTAGGCGTTTCCCACCGGGCGAGCCGGCCGGTCCCCGAAGACCCGCCCGTGGGCCAGGCAGCCCCATCCGGGTGCGCTCGCGATCCCGGTCCGCGGTTTCCGCGACGCGGCGATCGCGGGCGCGATCGCAACGGACGTCGGCGCCCCGTCCGTGAGCCGCCCGCGTACCCACTTTTTTGTGGGTACTTGGCGGCGGGCGGCGGCGGGGAGAGGCTGGTCGCAGGCGGTCGAGGGGCCGCCGGATCGGGCGAGACGTGGGGGACGGATGGATTACGAGACCGACTGGGTTTCGGTGAGCCGCTCCAGGCGGCGGTGCCCCCAGTCGGACAGGGGAGCGAGCGCGTCGGCGAGGTCGCGGCCGAAATCGGTCAGCGAGTACAGGGTCTTCAACGGCAGTACGTCGTACACCTCACGGCGCACGATCCCGTCGTCCTCCAACTCGCGCAGCGCCTGAGTCAGCACCTTCTCGCTCAGTCCCGGCAGCCGCCGGCGCAGTTCTCCCGGGCGCTGCGGGCCGAACTCCATGGCCCACAACAGCGCCGTCTTCCACTTGCCGTCGATCACCGCGATCGCGGCCGTCACGCCGCAGACATTCGTGTCCCGGGCCCGACTGCGCGTCATCTTCACCCCTCCGTTCCCTGTCGTCGGTCGATCGCCGTCCGTCGACATTTCCACTTGTTCCACTCGTTCTGCTTGTTCCACTGGTGCCATTTGTTCACGGGAGCCGAATCATGTCCTCACACACCGAACAGTCTGCCGTCACCGTGCTCGGTCTGGGTCCGATGGGGCGGAGCCTGGCCGGCGCGTTCGTCGACGCCGGTCTGCGGACCACGGTCTGGAACCGGACGCCGGGCCGGGATCGGGACCTGGTCGCGCGCGGTGCGATCGGCGCCGGATCGCCCGAGGAGGCGGTCGCGGCGAGTGCGCTGACCGTGGTCTGCGTGGTCGACTACGACGCGGCGGATGCCGTTCTGCGCCGCGCCGAGGTGGCCGACGCGCTGAAGGGGCGCACGGTGGCGAACCTGACCGCCGACACGCCGGACCGGGCCCGCGACACCGCAGCCTGGGCGGCCGAGCGGGGCGTCCGGTACCTGGACGGGGCGATCATGACGCCGACCACGACCATCGGAACGCCGGCGGCGGTGTTCATCCACAGCGGCCCGGCGGACCTCTACCGGGAGCACCGGCCGGTGCTGGACGCGCTGGGCGGCACCCACACCCACCTCGGTGAGGACATCGGCCGGGCGGCGGCGTACGACGTCGTGCTGCTCGACATCTTCTGGACCGCGATGGCCGGCTACATGCACGCCCTCGCGCTGGCGAAGGCGGAGGGGATCAGCGCGCGGGAACTGGCGCCGTTCGCCAAGGGCATCGGGGCGATCCTGCCCGCGATCATCGAGCAGTCCGCCGGGGAGGTGGACGACGCCACCTACTCCGGCGAGGGCAACCCGATCACGTCGGCGGCTTCGTCGATGGCGCACATCGTGCACGCCTCGGAGGCACACGGCATCGACGCCGGCGTGATGCGCGCGGCCGAGGGCATGGCCCGCCGCGCGATCGGACTGGGCCACGGCACCGACGGGCTCACCCGGGTCACGGAGATCCTGGGGCGCCATTAGTCAGGGCGTGTTGGACGGATGGCACCACCGGCTCGCCGGGAAAGTGGGAGGTTCGCCCTCGGCCCGTGCGCGGTGGCCGGGCCGAGGGCGTGGAGCCTCGGGATCCGCGTGGTCCCGGCTCAGGGCTTCGTCGGCGGGCGGAGGTTCGGAATCGGCGGTCGAGCTTTTGGCCTCGATCGGTTCGAGGGCGCGTTCCTCCGGCGACCGGTTCGGTGGTTCGGTCGCCGACGCGCCCCTGCCGGTACGGGTATCGATCGCGGAAGAACCGGTTGTCGCCGGCGGACGCGCTTCGCGGTTCCTCGTGAAGTAGGTACAGCCGTGGGCTTGTCGGGGATCCGACGGGCCGCCGGTCTATTTCTCCGGCCCACCGGGAGGTTCGGAGGACTTGTTTCTCTTGTCCTTGGGCTTGGTGTCGTTTCTGGGTTCCTTGGTCGCGCCTCGGGTCGGGGACTCGTCGGCGGCGGGTGAGGAGACCTGGTTGTCGACGGAGCGGGTTGTTCCCCGGGGGGAAGGGAGAGCGGTCGTGAGCGCGGGTGGCGCCGAGGACGTCGGGGTGGAGGCCGTCGTCGGTGCGACGGTGGGTGGGGCTGTGGGCTGCGTGGAAGGCGGGAGGGGCGTGGTGGTCGGTGCGGGACGGCTGTTGTCCGCGTCCGGGGTGGCGGGGTTGTCGAGGACCGCCACGGTCGCCACGGTCGCGGCCAGGAGGATGCCGGCGACCAGGCCCGCGGTCGCCGAGAAGTGTCGTCGTCTCCGCTGCACCGTCCTTGCCGTATCGGATGCGGACGCGGCCGGAGCCGGGGTCGGGGCCGACGGAGGGGTCTCGGCGAGGGCCGCGTGGCCGGTCGCGACGACCGGGGTGCGCGGCGCGCCGGACGGGGGCGTGGACGATGACGCGGCGGCGGCGAGCAGGCGGACGCACTCGGCGGCGCCGGGCCTGGCGGCGGGATCGGCTCGTGTCATCGCCTCGACCACGGAGGCGAGTTCGCCAGGCACGTAGGACGGGATGTGCGGCGAGCGCAGCGAGCGAGCCGTGGCGGCCTCGATGGAGGCGCCCGGATATTCGCGTTCGCCCTTCAGCGCCTCCAGCAGGACCAGGCCGAGGGCGTGGATGTCGCACGCGGGGCCGGAACCCTGCCCGAGGATCTGCTCGGGCGCGAGGTAAGGGATGGTGCCGACGATCGTGCCGGGGGTGGAGCGGGTGGGTTCGTCGACGAGGCGCGAGATCCCGAAGTCCGCCAGGTACGGGGTGTCGCCGGGACCGATCAGGACGTTGGACGGCTTCACGTCCCGATGCACGATGCCGGCCGCGTGTACGTGTTCCAGTGCCGAGGCCAGTCGCGCGCCGAGCCTCGCCACCCGGTCGCCCGTCAGGGGGCCGTCCAGTATGTGCTCCCGCAGGGTGACGCCTCTGATCAGGCGCATCACCACATACGTGCAACTCTCGTGCCAACCGACATCGTGCACCGTGACCAGGGCAGGATGCGACAACCTGCCCAGCAACACCGCCTCCTGGCAGAACCGTTCCGTTGTCATCGCACAGACACCGGGTCGGAAGACCTTGACCGCGACCTCCCGCCGCAGGCGCAGATCGACGGCTCGGAAGACGTCGGCGGTACCGCCCGCGCCCAGCAGTTGCCCCAGGCGATAGCGACCGTCGAGGATGCCACCGCTGCGCGGAGGAGGACGCCGTATTCGGCGCGGCAATGCCGTCATGCACTCTCCCCGGATAGGCCTCGACAATGTCCGGGCCCTACCCACTCTTCGTCTCCGCATACCGAAGCGCGGCCCGAATGCCGACAACTCCGCGTGCGCCCACGGGACATCCAGGCCGGCACGGCGCGAGCACGGGATGGAGTTCGTGGCGCCATCGAAGGCCGAGTTCGACGAGAGCGAAGGGCGGCAGGCGGGGCCGATGCACGATGTGGCGCTGCCCGTACCCGTGTTCCTAACCTGTCGGCATGACCGAGCCTGTGCCCGTCCCTCCGCCGTGTCTTTCTTCGCACACCCTCCGCGGTGTCCGGGTCGGGTACGTGCGGCAGAGTTCCTGCCCGTCCGACTTCGCTTTCGTGAGCTTCGACTTCGCGCCGGCGACCGGTTGGGGGGACGACTCGCTGTGGGTCGAGTTGGATCCCGAGGTGCGCATCGTCGGCGACGCGTTGCCGATCGCGTATCTGACCGCGTTCGCCGCCGGGATCGAGGAGGAGTGGGCGAGGAGGTACCCGGACGAGCCCCTGGTGGGAGTGCTCACGATCACCGAGGTCAGGATGCACTTGGTCGACTCGCACAAGGGTTCGTTCCGGATGGCCGGACGCAAGGCGGTCGACGTGGTGCTCGCCCGGCTCCGCGCCGATCCGGCCGGCCCTGCGGACCTCACGGACCGAGGGGTCACCGCCGGATAGGTCCGGTACGCATGTTCAGCCCGGGGTGCGCCGTTGTGGGTGGCGAGCGGGGTCGGGTGGGTCGCGGCAGGGGCAGGCCGCTGCCTGGACGTCCGCGGGATCGGCGCATTCTCCGTCTTGTACCGCCATGACCCGGATGGCGCACAACGGGTATCCGGCGCCCCTGCGGGTTACCACTACCTTCCGCGTACCTTCCGCGTTACCTTCCCGGCGGCCCACCGGGCAGCCGGCCGAAGGGCCGAAACGACATACCGCAGCGAGGACTTCTCGTGAATCCGATTCCGTCCACCATGCCCGCCGTCGCGTACCGCAAGAGCCTGCCGATCGACGACCCCGAGAGCCTGGTGGACGTCGAACTGCCGGTCCCGTCCCCGGTCCGCGCGACCTGCTGGTCCGGGTCGAGGCGATCGCCGTCAATCCGGTCGACTACAAGATCCGGGAGAACGCCGACCCCGGCGGCGAGCCGCGCGTACTGGGCTGGGACGCCGCCGGCACGGTAGTCGCCGTCGGCGATCGGGTGGAGCTGTTCGCCGTCGGCGACGAGGTCTTCTACGCCGGGGCGTTGGATCGTCCCGGTGCCAACGCCCGGTTCCACACCGTGGACGAACGCCTGGTCGGCCGCAAGCCCGACACCCTCTCCTTCACCGCGGCCGCAGCCCTGCCGCTGACCTCGCTCACCGCCTGGGAAGGACTGTTCGACCACCTCGAGCCCACCGGCGACGGCGGCACGCTCCTGGTGACGGCCGCGGCGGGCGGCGTCGGCGCGATGGTCTGCCGGCTCGCGCGCGCCCGGACCGGCCTGACCGTGGTCGGCACCGCGTCCCGCCCCGAGACCGCGGAGTTCGCGCGCCGGATGGGAGCCCACCACATCGTCGACCACCACGAGCCGCTGGCCCCGCAGCTCGCCCGAGTGGCGCCCGACGGGGTCGACCACGTCTTCGGCACCGCCGGTACGGAACGGAACCTGTCCGCCTACGCCGACATCCTCAAGCCGTTCGGCTCCATCGTCGCGATCGACGATCCCGACACCCTTGCGATCGGCGTGCTCAAGTCCAAGAGCATCGCCTTCCACTGGGAGTTCATGTTCACCCGGTCGCTGTACGCCACACCCGACCGGCAGGAGCAGCACCACATCCTCACCCGGGTCGCCCGGCTCGTCGACGAGGGTGTCCTGGTCTCCACCGCCACCCGCGACCTCGGTCCGATCAAGGCGGCCCGCCTGCGCGAGGCGCACCGCGTCCAGGCGTCGGGCACCGCGATCGGCAAGCTCACCCTCACCGGCTTCTGACCGCCGCCGCCCGCCACAAGACGCAGGGCGTGGTTCGAATCAGCTTGTACGCGCCGGGCCGGCCGCGTCGCCGGTTTCGGACCGAGTCATACAGCCACCTCGTCGCCGCGAACCGGGCCATCCGTGACTACCGGGCGGTTGTCGACCGTCTCGGAACACCCGACACCGCACCGAGAGGGTCACGCCTGTGATCGGCCGGTCCGCGGTGCCGGGGCCCCGGCCGAGCGACCGGCTGTCTCCAGCAACTCGGCCATGCTGCCCTGGAATTCGGGAAGCATCCGCAATGCCACGACCCACGCGTCGACGTGATCGGCGAGGAACTCGTCGGTGAGTGCGCGCAACGTGCGATCGTAGGCGTCCGAGGTCGCGGGCCCCGGAGAGTGAAGGGCTCGCGGTCGGGGCCGCGCCGCGGGCACGGACCCCCGCGGTGTCACCCGGGCACCCGGCGGGATGCGATGCCACCACGGACCGAGGGCGCGATCGGCGTCGGGGGTTCCTGTCGTCCGCACGTCGAACCGGACCGCCTCCGCGCGGGACCGGAGTTCGTCGGGGCAACCAGGCTGATCGGCGAGGGTGAGGGCGCCGACCGGTCCCCACGGTCGCACCTCGTCGGCGCGACGTACCTCGTCCCATTCCAGCGCCGCTCGCGGGGACAGCAGCAGCAGATGCATTTCCGAGGGGTGGATGGTGTAAGCGGAGTAGTAGTAGTGCCCGTCGGGCAGGCCGACGTCGAGGTGGTGCAGCCGCCGGACGAGCACCTGTCGCCGGGTTCTGAAGACGCTGAGCCGGTCGAGGATGGCCATGCCGTCGCGATGGGCGAACGCACGTGCCACCACGTCCCGGTCGGCATCCTCCATGAGCGGTCCGTGCCTGGTGAACAGCGCACGGCCGGCTTTGGGGCCCAGGGCGCCCAGCAGGTTGTGGGCGGCGCGCAGCGCGACGGACCGGGCGACGGCTCGGGCGACGGGAGGGCAACCCCGCACGACCAGTCCGTGCAGGCCGTGCACGATGCACTCGGGATCCGCGGATTCGATGAGCGCGTACCGTTCCGCCGCCGTGCGGTCGTACGGAGAGCTGTCGAGCATGGCTCGGCCCGGGTCGGCGATCGCCATCACGCGCAGCATCAGATCTCGATCGATGCGGGGATGGACCGCCAGGCGCCAGGCGAGTCGGCCGTCCGCGCGGTCGGCCAGTCGGCGCAGGGTCGGCGGCCCGACGGCCGGATTCTCGGCGAGCAGGTGGCGCGACGCGGGCGAGCCGTGCGCGATCACCGCGTCGACAATGCGGGGATCCGGGGCGCCGGCCCCACCGAGGACGCCGCGCCGGATCTCCGCGCCGCACCGTTCCAGCACCGGCACCAGCACGTGACGCGGCGCGCGGCTCAGCAGCGTGGCCCACTCGCTCATGCACACCCTTTCGACGGCCCACGTCAGGCTAGCCACCCGACCGACCGGGCCGCACATGCGTTTTCGCCACCCCCACCGGCCCCGACGACATCGCCGCCCGACCGGTCCCCCGCGTCGTCCGGTGCGTCATCGTCGAGCGCCTCGCACCACGCGCCGACGCACGGGGCGTCCGGGGCACGGCTGCGGGCTGTGGTGGGGGTGGTGTTGGGTAGGGTCGCGGTCAAGTCCGAGGAGTATGTGGTGGCGGCGGGAGTTGCCGCAGTCCACGACGCGGCCGACGCGTGGGGTTTCGTCACGAGGTTCGTGCGGGACTGGCTCGATCCGCTGCGTCCCGGCGACGGCTGCGCGGACGCGGAGATCGCCGCGGCGGAGCACCGGCTCGGCCTGCGGCTGCCGGATGCGGTGGCCGCCTGCTATCGGCTGCTCGGGCACCGGGACGACCTCACCAGCGTTCAGGACCAGCTCCTGTCCCTGGACCAACTGTGCGTCGAGGACGACGTGTTGGTCTATCGCGTCGAGAACCGGTGCTGCGCCGAGTGGGGTGTCCCGGTGGCCCGGCTCGCGGACGCGGACCCGCCGGTGGTCTTCCGTCTCGACGGCACCGGCCGGATGGGTTGGCGGCCGTTCCTGGACCGCTTCTCGCTCGCCGCGATCGAGATGGTGCTTTCCGAAGCGGTCCTGTCCGCGGACGGCGGTGTCGGGGACAACCGTGAGCTGGATGCGGCGTCCGTCGCGGTTCTGCGGAACGGCTTTCAGCGGATCGGGTTTCCCGACTACCCGATGTGGGCGATCGCCGACGGTCCTCCGGTGCGCTGGTTCACCGCGGCGGATGTGATCCTGCGCGACGACGCCCAGGAATGGCTGTGGGTGCTCAGCCGCACCATCGACGGCCTCGACGCGGTCAGGGCCCAACTGCCCGGCGAGTGGAACCTGCGGATGGACTGACTGCGGGCGTGGGGCGTCCGCCCCACGCGCACCCGGACAACCGCCCGCCCCGACCGACCTTGACACCTCGGGCCACCTGTCGTCGACTCTCGGGCCCATGCGGGAGCGTGATCGTTGTGGTGTTCGCGGGTGAGTCGGGTGATCGCCGGGTTCGACGGGCCATCCGGGCGTTCGTTGCCCGGTCGGGGGTTGTGGTGCGCGCCATTGCACGGCCCAGTGTGGCCAGGAGTCGCAGCGGCATCCGGCCAGGCTAGCCGCGGTGTTAGTGTCCCGGGCATGGGGGAGCAGCGGGTGGTCGTGGTGGGGGGAACCGGCTTTTACGGCCGGTATGTCGTGGACGACCTGCTGCGTCAGTCGCAAGTCGCGGTGACCGTCGTCGCCCGGCGCCGGCCGGCCGAGGCCTTCGATTCCCCGCGTGTCGACTGGGCGATCGCGGACCACGCGGAGGTGCGAACTCTGGCCCGGATCCTGGAGGGGGCCGCGGCCGTGGTGCACTGCGCCGGGCCCTTCCAGGCGATGGACCCGGGCGGCACGCCTCCTTGGGGGCCGCTGCGGGCCGCGCTTGCCGCGGGTGTTCCGTACGTCGACATCTGCGAGGACCGGGCGTTCCGGCGCGGCGCGCTCGCGCTCGCGCGGTCGGCTTCGGTTCCGGTCCTGACCGGGGCGTCGGTCGTCCCGGGGCTGCAGGCGCTGCTGGTGGCCGACATGGCGCGAGGCCTCCGGCGGGTCGACGCCGTCCGCTGCGCGGCGGCGCCCGACACCCGGCGTCACCGGGGACCGGCGATGTTCGCGGCCATGCTGCACGGTGCGGGGCTGCGCTTCGAGGCCCCGCGTGGTGGTGTGCCGGCGGTGGTGCACGGTTGGTCGGAGCCGGAGTGGGTGCGGTTCCCGCCGCCGATCGGCAGGCGACTGGTTCATCAGGTCTACGAGATGGCCGATCTGGACGTGCTGCCGGGCCTGTTCGGGGCGCGCACGGTGAGTTTCAAGGCGGGCAGCGAATTCCCCGTGCTGAACCGGGCCTTGGGGGCGTTCGCGGCAGTCAGGGCGCGGACGGGCAGGCCCCGTCGTCCGCAGGACTGGACGCCGGTGGTCCGTGGATTGTCCTGGCTCGCCGGGCGCGCGGGCGACGAGGCGGGGGCGTTCATGGTCGAGGTCACCGGCGATCGGGACGGCTGTACGGTGACCCGCCGCGTGGGCATGACCGCGCGTCGGCACGGCGGTCGCATGCCGGCCCTGCTCGCGGGAATCGCCGTGGAGAAGCTCCTCACCGGCCGATTGCAGGCGGCCGGGGCCGTTCCCTTGGACCGCTGGCTGCCTCCGAGCGAGCTGTATGCCGCGCTTGTGGAACGTGACATACGTCTGTGGACCTCGGCGGACGACGACTGGCGCCCACATCCCCTCGCCTCCGACCCGGTTGGCACGGCGTCGTAGAGCACGGAAGCGGTGGGCGGGCGAGACGGTAGACGCCCACGCCCGCAGAGGAGGCGTCCCGTCGGGGGAGGGGCCGGTCCCATCCTCCGACGGACGCCTTTGCGGAACCGGTCGAGGATTTATCAGCGTGGTGCGGAGCCCGTCCCACCCCGTCGGACGTCGACGAGGGGTACCCGGCGGGCGGATACGACACGTCGAGTTCGCGTGGTGGGCAGCAAGCCTGTTCCGCGGCCGGTCCGAGCCGGGCGGGTGCCCGCGCGGTGTGCTCCGGCTCCCGTACGCCCACCCGGGCGGGTCGGTTGACCTGTTGGGTGGCTGCGGTTACGTTGTCTAGAATCTAGATTCTAGAGTCTCCATTCTAGGGCTTTTCGGTGAGCGGAGTCGGGACATGGCAAAGGACACGGGCGAGGCCGTGCGGAGGGTGGCGGAGGCCGCGCTCGAACCCGGGGACACGTTGGCGCCGTCCGTGTTGTGGAAGGCGTTTCGGGTGCTGGGGGTCTTCAGTCACAGTCGGCGTGTGCTGACCCTCGCGCAGATCGTGCGCCGCAGTGGGCTGCCCAAGTCCACCGCGCATCGGGTGTTGACGATGTTGCTCGAGGTCGGCGCGGTCGAACAGCACAGCGACGGCTACCGGATGGGACTGCGGATGTTCTCGCTCGGGGCTCTGCCGCCGGAGGTCGCGCTGCGCGACGCGGCGCTGGTGCACTTGGAGGAGCTGCACCGGGTGACCGCGCAGACGCTGCACCTCGCGATCCTGCGCGACGGCGACGCCGTCTATCTGGAAAAGCTTCGCGGCCGTCGCCACGACCGGTCCCCGGCGCTGGTCGGGGGCCGACTGCCGGCGCAGTGCACCGCGATCGGAAAGGCGATGCTGGCGTTCTCGACGGAACGCGCGATCGCCGACGTGTCGGCAGCGCCGCCGGCGCCGCGCACGGCCCGCTCACTCACCTCGGTGGTGGCCCTGCGTCGGCAATTGGCGGCCGTCCGCGTCGACGGTTACGCCGTCGACCGGGAGGAGGCCGTCGAGGGGCTGGCCTGCGTGGCGGTACCGGTACTGGTCGGGGACCGGGCCGTCGCGGCGGTGTCGATCGCCTTCGCGGCGGCCGCGGGCAGCGGGACCGTACTGGTGGACCCGCTGCGTCGTACGGCCGCCGCGATCTCCCGCTCGATCATGGCCGGCTCGGCCGCGCACCTGATCCCGGCGGTTGGGTAGGGTGGCGACCGTGGACAGGACGAGCGTGAACCGGGACCGGATCCTGGACGCGGCCGAGCGTCTGTTCGGCACCCGGGGCTACGCGAACGTCACCATCGGCCAGGTCTGCGAGGCGTCCGGTTTCCCGGTGGGCTCGATCTACCACCACTTCACCAACAAGTACGGCCTGCTGGTGGCGGTGTTCGAACGTTCCTCCGGCCTGTTCTTCGCGTCGCTGCCGGCCGTGGCCGACCTGCCCGGTGACCCGCTCGAGCGGCTCGGCATCTTCTACGACGCCGCCGCCCACGAGATCGGTGACCGGGCGCTGTTCATGCGGCTGATGTTCCTGCTGCAACTGCAGGAGGACCGGGACGGAACCATCGCGCCGCTGGTGCACGAGGCCCGCCGCCGGGTACGCACCGAGCTGGTCACCGTGATCGAGCCGGTCGCGCGCGACTGCGGCGTCCCCGACCCGCGGGAACTGGCGCTGGAACTGGCCGAGTTGACCATGTCCTTCACCGCCGGCCTGGTGGTGTTCACCGACGCCGAGACCCTCGGCGTCCCCGCCGGCATGCACCGGCTGCGCCAACTGGTCCTGGCCACCATCCGCGAGAGCGCCGGCCGACCGGCCACCACCGCACGGAGCACCGCCCCCGGGTCGTCGACTTCCCACCGATGACACCGACCCCGCCTCGGCCGTCGGCCGCGCGGGCGGACCGAAGCGGGCCGGGAGGACCACGGCCCGCACCCCGCATCCGCCCGCGCCGCCCAGCCCGGCCGCGACGAGGGTGAAGCGGGCGCCGAAGCGCACGACCGACCGGCCACCGATCGGCGCGGCGATCATCGACGCGATCGTCATGGGCAGCGGGTACACCACCGAGACGGTCGTCGCCGACGCGCCGAACCCGTAGCCCGAGGACTCGGGCCACCCGCGAGCAAGCGGGGTCGGTGCCGGCACCGCCAGGCAATACATCAGCACGCCCCGGCCGGCTCTCGGGTCGGCGTTCCGGCCGCACACCGGGATGGTGACCGCCGAGGTCGGCAGCCGCGCCGACACCGGCAGGCTCGCCGTGCCAGGTTGTCGACACGGGCAACTCCCGTGCACCGCCTAGCAGTACGGGGACCTCGACCGCCGGCCTCACACCGCGACGCCGGCGCAGCACGGTGCGAACAGCACGCGGGCCGGGGCGGGCGGCGGTGGATCCCCAAGGCCCGGCATGGCCGCACCGTGCCGGCGGCCGGCACGGCGAAGGGCGGTTCGTTCCGCGGGTCGGGAGGCCCGAACGCGGATCCGACCGGCGGGTACGGCCGCGCCGCGTGTCGCCGTCCCGGCCAGCGGGACGATCCGCCCCCGGTTCGGTCCGCGCGACCGAGACTCGCAGGCAGTGGAAGCGATCGCCACGACGCCACGTCCGTGACGGCGCCGACCCCGTGGCCTCGTCGACAACCTCCCCGGAGTGGGCCAAGCGCACGTCGGCGAAGCGCACGTCGGCGGTGGGTGCGGCGAGGCGCGCACCGGCGTACCGAGCACCGGTGCACGGGTGCACGGGTGCACCCAACTCCGGCGTACCGAACACCGGTGCCGCGTGCCGGGACATCCACTCCACACACGCGACCTCAAGGCGACTCACGCAACGGGAGCCGAACACATGAGCAACATGATCGCCACCTCCGATGTGACCGTGGGGGAGTACACCCTTCGGGTCAACCGCGCCGGTCAGGGCCACGCGGAGAGCATTCTCTTCCTGCACGGTTCGGGGCCCGGCGCCACCGGCCTGTCCAACTTCGCCGGCACCGTCGCGGCGTTGTCCGACACCTACGACTGCGTGGTCGTGGACCAGGTCGGGTGGGGCGACTCCAGCCACCCCGAACACACCCCGCCCGGTTCCCGCCTCCGCCAGAACGTGGCGGCCTGCCTGGGCCTGCTCGAGGAGCTGGGCCTGGAGCGGGTGCACCTCGTCGGCAACTCGCTGGGCGGCGCTCTCGCGTTGCACCTGCTGGTTCGCGCTCCGGAGCGGTTCGGCAAGGTCGTGCTGATGGGTGCCGCCGGCGCGGGCACCATGACCACGCCGTCGCCCGCCATGATGCGGCTGATCACCTTCTACGACGACCCCACCGCACGGTCGATGGCCGAGTTGATCTCGTTCATGCTGCACGACCCCACGTTGTTCGGCGACCGGCTCGGTGCCATCGCCGAGGAGCGCCTGGCGATGGCCGTTCGCCCGGAGGTGGAGCGCTCGCACCGGCAGACGTTCACCATGGCACCCGGCGCCGGTCCCGGGCTGCCCGAGATCGCGCTGAAGCGGATCACCAACGACGTGCTGCTGGTGCACGGCCGCGAGGACGTCATCGTCCCGCCCGAGGGCAGCGAGTGGTTCGCCCGCCGGATCCCGAACGCCCGCCTGTACCTGCTCCCGCACTGCGGCCACTGGGCGCAGATCGAACAGGCCGGGCGATTCCAGGCGGTGACCCGCGCATTCCTCGCGGACGCCCTCTAGCCGATCGGGGCCGGACGCCCCTCCACCGAAGGCCACACCGACGCACGGCGATTCCACCCCGGTGCCCACCTCACCGGTAGCCGTCCCACCCGAGAGCCGCCTCATCGGCAGCCGTCCCACCGCAAGCCCGTTCCACCGCAAACCCGTCCCCCACCGCGGTCCACCGAACAAGGGAGCAGGACCAGACCATGAGCATCGTGAGCGCCCTGGGCTACGTCGTCGTACGGGGCCCCCTGGAGGCGTGGCAGCACTTCGGCCCCGAGATCCTCGGGTTGCAGCCCGCCCACTCGACCGATCCGGACACCCTGCTGTTCAAGACCGACAGCCGTACCTGGCGGCTGGCGATCGAGGCGGGCGAGCCCGCCGGCCCGCAGTCCCTGATCGCCCTCGGTCTCGAAGTCAGGTCGGCCGACCGCTTGGAAGCCCTCGCCGAAACGCTGCGCTCGCGCGGCATCGAGGTCCACGAAGACCCCGACCTCACCGAACGTCGGCGAGTCCGCGGCCTGATCGCGTTCCGCGACGCGACCGGCAACACCGTCGAGGCCTATTGGGGCCCGACCGTCGACAAGTGCGGCTTCACCTCACCGCGCGGCGTCACCTTCGTCACCGGCGAGACCGCCGTCGGCGAGATCGGCATCGGCCACACCTTCCTGTTGGCCGACGACGTCGCCCGAGCCTCCGCCTTCTACACCGAGCACCTCGGCTTCAAGCTCTCCGACACGATCGCGTTCGGCCCGCAGTCCGCGCACTTCCTGCACTGCAACCCCCGGCACCACTCGATCGCCTTCGCCGCGCTCCCGGGCGCACCGGCCTCGGGCCTGGGCCACCTGATGCTCGAGGTCACCACCCTGGAAGCCGTCGGCCGCGCCCTGGACGCCGTCCAGGAGCGGGAGATGCCCGTTCCGCTGTCCATCGGCGAGCACAGCAACGACCGCATGACCTCCTTCTACGTCCGCACTCCCTCCGGCTTCGACATCGAATACGGCTACAACGGCCGGGTCATCGACGACCGGGACTGGACCGTCAGCCACTACGAGTCGCCCAGCACCTGGGGCCACCGCTTCGCCACCCCGCCCGGCCCCGGAACCGACTGACCGAGAAAGGCCCGTCATGTTCGACGTCACCGAACTGGTCCGGCCCGACCAGGGACTGATCAACCCCAGCATCTACACCGACCCCGAGATCTACCAGGCCGAGCTGGAGCACGTCTTCGCACGGAGCTGGCTCTTCCTCGCACACGACACCCAACTCGCCGAGCCGGGCAGCTTCGTGCAGACCTACATGGCCGAGGACCCGGTCCTGGTGGTCCGCCAACGCGACGGTTCCGTCAAGGCGTTCCTGAACCAGTGCCGGCATCGAGGCATGCGCATCTGCCGCGCCGACGAGGGCGTCGCCCGCGCGTTCACCTGCACCTACCACGGCTGGGGGTACAACCTGGCCGGCGAACTGGTCAACGTACCCATGCAGGCCCGCGCCTACCGCGACGAGATCGACAAGTCCCAATGGGGTCCGACCCGGGTACCGCGCCTGCACAACCACAGGGGCTTCATCTTCGGCACCTGGGACGAGAGCGCACCCTCCTTCGAGGACTACCTCGGCGACATGATCTGGTACTTCGACGCCCTCGCCGACCGCTACGACGCGGGCCTGACCCTGGTACCCGGCGCCACCAAATGGGTCATCGACTGCAACTGGAAGTTCGCCGCCGAGCAGTTCGCGAGCGACATGTACCACGTGCCGTCCTCGCACGCCTCCGCGTTGGTGGCACTGATCGAAGACCCGGCGGTACTCGCCGAGTTCCAGGAACAGAGCGCCGCCGGACCCGGCCGGCAGTACGCCGGCAACGGCCACGGCTCGGGCTTCGGACTGCGCCCCGACCTGGTGCCCACCCAGGCCGGACCCGACTTCGACGCCTGGGTCGTGGCCAACCGCGAACAGATCTACCGCCGGATCGGCGAACAGCGCGCGCTGGCCGTCAACGGACACAACACCGTCTTCCCCAACTTCTCCTGGCTGACCATCAACAACACCATGCGGGTCTGGCATCCGCGCGGACCCGGCCGGATCGAGGTCTGGTCCTGGACCTACCTGCCCAAGGACGCCGACGAGTCGGCCAAGCGGGCGGTCCGCACCAGCACCATCCGCACCTTCAGCGCCGCCGGCGTGTTCGAGACCGACGACGGCGAGAACTGGACCGAGATCCAGCAGGTCCTGCGCGGCCACCAAGCCCGCAAGACCACCTTCAACGCCCAGATGGGCCTGGGCCACGAACGACACGGCACCGACGGCATGCCCGGCCGGGTCACCGACGACATGTACACCGAGATGGCCGCCCGCGGCATGTACCGGCGCTGGGCCGACCTGATGTCCGGGCTGAGTTGGCCGGAGATCACCGAGCGGGACACGGCCCGACGGCAGCGGGAACAGGAGGCGCACCTCGCATGAGCGACATCGCCGCAACGGCACGCCGACGCACCGGCGTCGACGCCGAGACCCGCCACGAGATCGAGCGGTTCCTGTATCTGGAGGCCGAACTCCTGGACGACCAGCGGTTCGAGGACTGGCTGGAACTCTTCGACGACGACATCCACTACTGGCTGCCGACCCGGACGACGCGACCCGTCCGCGAACGCGACCTGGAGGTCGCCGGGCCGGACGGCGCGGCCTTCTTCGACGACGACAAGGCCTTCCTGGCCGGCCGGGTGCGCCGATTGGCCTCCGGCCGCTCGTGGTCGGAGGAACCCCCTTCCAGAACCCGCCGGTTGATCACCAACATCCGGCCGGTCCGACTGGACACCGGCGAGTTCGAGGTCCGGGTCAACTTCCACGTACTGCGCAGCCGGGCCGAACGCCACCACGACACCTTCTTCGGCGAACGCACCGACCTGCTGCGGCGCGTCCCGCAGGAGCCGGGATTCCACATCGCTCGACGCAAGATCGTGCTGGACACCACCACGCTCCTGGCGCCGAGCCTGAGCATCTTCCTATGAGCGGGATCTTCCTATGAACGAGTACACCCGGGAATCGTGGATCCGAGCCGGTCGGGTCGACGACATCCCCGAGGATCAGGCGCTGCGCCTGGACACCACCCCACCGGTGTCGGTGTTCCGGTCCGGCGGCGAGCTCTTCTGCGTCGACGACACCTGCACCCACGAGGACTTCTCGCTCGCGGACGGCTGGGTGGAGGACGGCGCGGTGGAATGCCCGCTGCACCTGGCCAAGTTCTGCCTGCGCACCGGCGCGCCACTGGCCGCACCCGCGTTCCGAGCGTTGGCCACACACGAGGTGCGGGTCGAGGGGACGGACGTGTACGTGCGCATCGACCGGAGCGGAGACGGCCGGATCGAACGGCAACGCCCGGACGGCACGAGCGGTTCGGACTCCGCCGGTTCGTCCACGGTCGGTGCGGACGCGGGCGGCCGGGACGCGGAAGGGGCGGGCCATGGGGTGGCTTGAGGGCTCGTCGATCCTGGTCACCGGCGGCGGATCCGGCGTCGGTCGGGCCGTCGTCGAGCGCTTCGTCACCGAGGGCGCGCGCGTGGTCGTGCTGGATCGGTCCGCCGAGCGGTTGGCCGAACTCACCACCACACTGGGCGATTCGATCCGTACCGTGGTCGGTGACGTGACCCGCTACGAGGCCCACGAGCGCGCGTGCGCGTGCGCCGAGGACGCGTTCGGCGGCCTGGACACCCTCGTCGGCAACGCCGGACTGTGGGACTTCGCCCGGTCGTTGACCGACACACCGGCCGACGTCCTGGACGCCGGCTTCGACGAGTTGTTCGCGGTCAACGTCAAGGGCTACCTGCTGGGCGCGAAGGCCGCGGTGCCCCTGCTGCGCAGGTCGCGCGGCAGCATGGTGTTCACCCTGTCCAACGCCTCGTTCTACCCGGGGCCCGGGGGCGGGCCGGTGTACACCGCGGCCAAACACGCGGGGCTGGGCCTGGTTCGCCAGCTCGCCTACGAACTGGCCCCGGACATCCGGGTGAACGCGGTCGCCCCGGGCCCGATGGCGACCGGCCTGAGCGGACCCAGGGCGATGGGACTGGCGGACACCACGATCGCCCGGGAGGTGCCCATCGACCGCATCGTGACCGAGCAGTCCGCGCTCGGGGTGGCGGTGCGCGCCGAGGAAGGCGTCGGACCGTACGTGCTGCTCGCCGCGAGGGAGTCGGCGACCACGACGGGAGCCGTGATCGACATCAGCACCACCGGCATCCCGCGCCGGCGGACGTCCCCCGGAGCACAGACCGGGTGAACCGCCGCGGGTGAAGGTCCGAACGCGTCGACCAGCGTGCCGAATCGGCACGCTGGTCGACGCGTTGTGTGCGCCCTGCCCGTCCGCCCGGCCGCAGCGGGCAGTCCCGCGCACGGCATCGCACTCCGCTCCGGGGGGCCGGGGTCCGGGGTCCGGTCCACGCCAGGGCAGGGCAGGGCAGAGCCGGGCCGTCCTGCCGTGGGCCGCGCGACGTCCGCACCGCTACGCCCGGGACCGCGCAAGCGAAGGCCGCCCGCCCGCGATGTGTGGTCGCGGGCGGGCGGCCTTCGGTGTGTCCGGAGGGCACGTGGACCGACCGGTGCGGCGCGGCCGCCGGTTCGGTGTCGGGCCGTTACGCGGTCGTGGCCGAGCGGGCGTCGACCAGGTCGAGCGCGACGTCGACGATCAGGTCCTCCTGTCCGCCGACCAGGCCGCGGCGGCCCACCTCGACCAGCACGTCGCGGGTGTCCAGGTCGTAGCGCGCGGCGGCCCGTTCGGCGTGGTGCAGGAAGGAGGAGTACACGCCGGCGTAGCCCAGGGTCAGAGTCTCCCGGTCCACCCGCACCGGTCGTTCCTGAAGCGGGCGCACCAGATCGTCGGCCGCGTCCATCAGCGCGAACAGATCGCAGCCGTGCGACCAGCCGTGCAGGTCGGCGACCGCGGCGAACGCCTCGATCGGGCAGTTCCCGGCGCCCGCTCCCTGTCCGGCGAGCGAGGCGTCTACCCGGGTGACCCCGGCCTCGACGGCCACGACCGAATTGGCCACCGCCAGGGCCAGGTTGTGATGGGCGTGGATGCCGATCGCGGTCGTGTCGTGCAACACGTCGCGGTAGGCGCGGACTCGGTCCCGGACGCCGTCCATGGTGAGCCTCCCACCGGAGTCCACGACGTACACGCAGTGCGCTCCGTAGGACTCCATCAGCTTGGCCTGACCGGCCAGCCGATCCGGCTCGGCCATGTGCGACATCATCAGGAACCCCGAGACTTCCATGCCCAGTTCGCGGGCGAGCGCGACGTGTTGGGCGGCGATGTCGGCCTCGGTGCAGTGGGTGGCGACACGCACCGAGCGGATGCCCAGCGCATGCGCGCGGCGCAGATCGTCGGCGGTGCCGATGCCGGGCAGGATGAGCGTGGCGGGCGTGGCCGAGCCGAGTTCGGCGACGGCCGCGGCGATCCACTCGTCGTCGGAGTGGGCGCCGAACCCGTAGGTGAAGCTGGATCCGGCCAAGCCGTCGCCGTGCGCGATCTCCACGGAGTCGACGCCGGCGGCGTCCAGCGCACGGGCGATGGCACGGACGGTGTCCAGCCGGTAGCGGTGGCCGACGGCGTGCATGCCGTCCCGCAGGGTGACGTCCTGGATGTACAGACGGGCGGTCATGCGGCAGGCCCTTCGAAGGCGAGGACGCCGACGCGTTCGGCGACCCGGAGCGCGGCGGAGGTCATGATGTCGAGGTTTCCGGCGTAGGCCGGCAAGTAGTGGCCCGCGCCCTCGACTTCGAGCAGGGCGGTGACCTTCCAGCGGGCCCGGTCCGCCTCGTCGGGCCGCAGCCGGGCCCGCAGGTCCGCGTCCACCGGGTCGATCTGCGGGGAGTGGCGCAATCGATAGCCGGGTACGTACGCGGCCACGTCGGCGACCATCGTGGTCACCGACTCGGCGATCTCGGCCGGATCGCCGTCCTCGGTCAGGCAGATCACCGTGTCGCGCATGATCAGCGGCGGCTCGGCCGGGTTCAGCACGATGATCGCCTTGCCGCGCCGGGCGCCGCCGACCCGTTCGATGGCCCGCGAGGTGGTCTCGGTGAACTCGTCGATGTTGGCGCGGGTGCCGGGGCCGGCCGAGCGGGAGGAGATCGAGGCGACGATCTCGCCGTAGATCACCGGGGCCCGGCGGGCGACGGCGGCGACGATCGGCACGGTGGCCTGGCCACCGCAGGTCACCATGTTCACGTTCGGCGACGCGAGGTGGGCGTCCAGGTTCACCGCGGGGACCACGAACGGTCCGATCGCGGCGGGCGTCAGGTCGATCACCCGCTTGCCGTGCGGGCGCAGGAGCGCGTCGTGTCGGTGATGGGCCCGGGCCGAGGTGGCGTCGAAGACCACCGCGATCTCGTCGAAGTCGGGCAGCGAGAGCAGCCCCTCGATGCCGTCGGAGGTGGTGGGCACACCCAGACGGCGGGCTCGGGCCAGGCCGTCGGAGTCGGGGTCGATGCCGACCATGGCGCCCATGGTCAGGACGGACGAGGTGCGCAGCACCTTGATCATCAGGTCGGTGCCGATGTTGCCCGATCCGATGATCGCCACCTTCACCGGCGCGGCCCCGGGGTCTGCGACGGACGTCGTCGATGCCGTCGCTCCGCTGGAATCGCTCACGGTGTCACTTCCCGGTCCGGATGCCGACCGACCCGAGGCCGGTGATGTGCGCGGTGAGGTGGTCGTCGGCGCCCAGGGTGACCATCGGCCCCAGCGCTCCGGTGAGCACGATGTCGCCCGCGCGCAGTGGGGTGCCCAGCGCGCCGAGGGTGTCCGCGAGCCAGACGGCGGCGGTGAGCGGGTGGCCCAGGCAGTCGGTCCCGGTGCCCCGGGAGAGCACGTCGCCGGCGCGCGTCAGCGTCATCACGCAGCGTGCCAGGTCCACTGCGGCGGGCGAGACCGGGACGGTGCCCAGGACGAACGCCGCGGAGGAGCCGTTGTCGGCGATCGTGTCCACCAGTGCGATGTCCCAGTCGGCGACGCGGCTGTCCACGATCTCCAGCGCGGGCAGCACGAACGCGGTGGCCCGCAGCACGTCGGCGATGGTGTGCCGGCCCAGGTCCAGATCGCGGTCCAGGACCAGGGCGACCTCGGCCTCGGCACGCGGCAGGATCAGGCCGGCGAACGGCGGCTCGGCGCCGTCGGCGTAGGCCATGTCGGCGAAGAGGGTGCCGAAGTCGGGTCGGTCGACCCCGAGTTGCCGCTGTACGGCGGTGGAGGTCAGGCCGATCTTGTAGCCCACCGGACGGCGGCCCTGGGAGATCCAGCGTGCGACGTTGTGACGTTGTACGGCGTAGCCCGTGGCAGCCGGGTCGCCGTCCGGGAGTTCGGTGCGGATCGGCGGAATGGCCGTCCCGGTGCGGTCGGCCTCGTACAGGCGGTCCGCGACGCGGGCGATCCGCGGGTCGGTGGAGTGCTCGGTCACGGTGCCTCCTTGCTGCTTGCGGTGCTCGGGTCGCCTGTGTGCGGCGATCGGGCCTCGGGACGGGATCGGGGCCGGGCCGCCGGTGGGCCGGGCGCCGCGGAGTGGGCCAGGGCCCGCAGGTCGGTTGTGGGGGAGGCCAGCGCGGCGGCGTGTACCGGCACGCGACGCTCGATGAGCACGCGTGCGGCGCGCAGTTCGCGCGGACGGTCCAGGCCGGCGGCGGCGACCGGGACGCCGCCGCGGGTCCAGAATCCGAGGAAGCCGCCGTCCGCGGGTCCGCCCGCCTCGGCCGGGTCCACCGGGTCGACCGCGTCCGCGGCCTCGGTGCGCAGGACGAACTCGTCGCCGGGAGCCGGGCGTCCGTACATCTGCAGGGTCCGGCCGTACTGCTCGGAGTAGAAGTAGGGCAGCGCGGTGTGGCTCTCCAGGACACCCGCGAGCACGGCGCCGGCGACCGCGCCCTGCTGCACGGCGTTGTCCCAGTGCTCGATCCGGCCCCGGGCGGGCAGGTGTGGATGCGCCTGGTTCGTGGCGTCGCCGGCGGCGAGGATCCACGGCACGCTGGTGTGGCAGTGCCGATCGACGACGATGCCGTCGTCGCACAACACCCCGGCCGCCTCGGCAAGCGCGGTGTCGGGTCGTACCCCGACGCCGACCACCACGGTCGCGGCGGGCAGCACCTGCCCGTTGCCCAGGCGGGCCCCGGTGACGTGGGTTTCGCCGGTGAACGCGGTCACCGATACCCCGGTTCGCAGCCGTACCCCGGCCCGCTCGTGCAGCGCGGTCACCCGCGCGGCCAATACCGGGCCGAGCGGGCCCTCCAGCGGGCGGGCGCCCATTTCGACCACGGTGACGTCCAGGGCGGCCTCGCGCGCCGCCGCCGCGACCTCCAGGCCGATGAAGCCGCCGCCCACCACGACCACCGGCCCGCCCGCGCGCAGCCGGGCGGCGAGCGCCCTGGCGTCGTGCACGTCCCGCAGGGTCAGCACGCCGGGCAGGTCGGCGCCGGGCACCGGCAGGGTCCGCGGGAGCACGCCGGTGGCGAGCAGGACTCGGTCGGCGTACAACGTTTGCCCGTCGTCCAGTTCGACGGCCCGGCGCCGGGGGTCCAGGGCCAGGGCGCGGGTGGCCGGCAGCAGGGTGATGCGGTGCTCGGCGTACGCCTGCCGGGGCAGGATCGCATGCAGGAAGGCGTGTTCGCCGCCGGCCAACGCCTTCGACAACGGTGGTCGTTCATAGGGGAGTTCCTCGCCCGCCTCGACGACGGTGACGCGTCCGGCGAAGCCGTGCCGGCGCAGTGCGAGAGCGGCGGAGATGCCGGCCGCGCTCCCTCCGACGATGACATGGTGGTGCGTCTCGTCGCCCATGTGTGCCTCGCTCTCCCCGTCCCCCACGGGACGGACGGCCGCAAGGCTACGAACGCGGCGCCGTCCGCACGGCCGACCGTTCCGGCGGCCGGGACACGGTCGGCGGGAATCCCGCCGCCGGCCGGCCCGCCGCATCTTTCGCGGCCGGGCTCCGGATCCGGCTCCGACTCCGGATCCGGCTCGGATTCCGGCTCCGGAGACCGTCGTGGGGCACGGTCGATCGCGGCATGTCCTGTGACGATGCGCCCCGCCGGGTTTCTACCGGGTTTCGGTGCCGGGTGCGGACGGCGGGGTGCGCGTGGTCGTCCGGTTGTTTCCGGGCGGTTCGGGGGCGGTCATGTCCAGGAGGCGCAGCGCGTCGTGGTCGGGGGTGTCGGGTGCGGCGAGGTAGACGCCGAGGCGTTGGCCGGGGGTGCCTTCCAGGTGCAGGGACTGTGCGGTGAGGGTGATCGTGCCGACGTGGGGGTGGTGGAAGGTCTTCTGCGCGGGTTTGCGGCCGGTGACCTCGTAGCGTTCCCAGAGTCCGGCGAAGTCGTGGCTTTTGACCAGGAGTTCCCCGACGAGGTTGGTGAGGTCGGGGGCGTCGGGGGCGGTGCCCGCGGTGGCGCGCAGGCGGGCGACGCAGGCGCGGACCTGGTTGTCCCAGTCGGGGAACAGGTCCCGGGCGGTGGGGTGCAGGAAGAGGTAGCGGGCGAGGTTGCGCTGCTTGACGGGCCAGTCGTCCAGGCCCGCGTACAGGGCGAGGCCGCCGGGGTTCCAGGCCAACATGTCCATGCTGCGGTTGATCACGTAGGCGGGGTTCGGCCGCAGCGATTCCAGCAGCAGCTCGAAATGGGGGCGCACGGTGCGGCTCGGTGCGCGGGGCGGTTCGGGCGTGTAGCGGGCCGCGCGGGCGGCGAGTTCGCGCAGGTGTCGGTGTTCCTGGTCGTCCAGGTGGAGGGCGCGGGCGAGGGCGTCGAGGACGGAGGGGCTGGGACGGGTTTCCTTGCCGCGTTCCAGGCGTACGTAGTAGTCGATGCTGATCCCGGCGAGGGTGGCCAGCTCCTCGCGGCGCAGTCCCGGGGTGCGGCGGATTCCGGTGCCGACGGTGAGGCCGGCCTGCCGGGGGCTGGTCTGAGTGCGGCGGGCGCGCAGGTAGCGGCCCAGCTCCGCGCCCTCTCCGCCGCCGGTGGGGTGCTCGGATGCCATGCCTTCAGTGTCACACCGCGCCGACCCGAGTGGCCGTGCGGTGGGGGGCCCTGTCGTTACCCCCGAACAGTGCGGCCTGCCCGCGTGCGCGGGAAAGCGCGAGGGTGGGTACACGACGAGCTGTGCCTCCGGCCGTCCGGCCGCCCGCCGACCCGCCGCGCACCCCGGCGCAGCCGCGCACCCCAGCGAAAAGGAAGAACACCGTGCAGACCGTCACCCTCGACAACGGCGTCCGGATGCCGATCCTCGGCTTCGGCGTCTACCAGATCCCGGCGGAGAAGACCGAGCAGGCCGTCTCCAGCGCCCTCGCCGCCGGCTACCGCCTCCTCGACACCGCGGCCGCCTACGGCAACGAGGAGGCCGTCGGCCGCGCCGTCGGGAACAGCGGCATCCCGCGCGAGGAGCTGTTCGTCACCACCAAGCTGTGGATCCAGGACGCGCCCGCGGAGGACCACACCCGGCGCGCTTTGGAGACGTCCCTGACCAAGCTGGGTCTGGACTACGTCGACCTGTACCTGATGCACCAGCCCTTCGGCGACGTCTACGGCCAGTGGCGCGCCATGGAGGCCGCCAACCGCGAGGGCCTGGCCAAGGCGATCGGCGTCGCCAACTTCCATCCCGACCGGCTCCTGGACCTGATCCTCAACAACGAGGTCGTCCCGGCGGTCAACCAGATCGAGACCCACCCGTTCTTCCAGCGCACCGCCGATCACGACCTCATGCGCGAGCACGGTGTCCGGCACCAGGCGTGGGGCGGCTTCGCCGAAGGCAGGAACGACCTTTTCACGAACCCCGTCCTCGGCGAGATCGGCGGGGCACACGGCAAATCCGCGGCGCAGGTCGTGCTCCGCTGGCTCATCCAGCGCGACATCGTGGCCATTCCCAAGTCGGTCAACCCCGACCGGATGGCGCAGAACATCGACGTCTTCGACTTTCGACTCACCAACGACCAGATGAGTCGGATCGCCGTCCTCGACACCGGCACGACACTGTTCTTCGACCACCGCGACCCCGAGATGGTCGCCTGGCTCGGCAAGCGCCGCCTGGACGGCTGAGTCCACCGGCAGGCGCGGCCCCGCCGCCGTCGCCGATCGCGGTTGGAGCACGTGCGCGGTTGGAGCACGTGCGAGGTCGGGATGGGTCGTCGGTGGCGCGGTGGCGCGGTGGCGCGGTGGCGCGGTGGGGACCGGGCGCTACCGCGGTCCGGCGCCGATCCGTCGGCTGTGCGGGATCCGCCCGCGGCGTCGGTGTCCCCTCGCGGCGGCTGGATCACCACGTCGAAGTCCGCCGGGCGCCCCGCGTGGCGCCGCACCCCCCAAGCCCCCGCCGCGCTCGACAGCACGACGAGACGAGGTCGCGGTGGGCGGCGGCGCCCGACAATTCTGACAGCAGATCAACTCCCGATCAGACAAAACGCGTTGATCCGGTAGGGGAGTGTTGGTGCTGTTCGGGTAGGCGGCTGTCCGGGTGGGCCCACACCATGACGTTGTCGGGCATCGAGACTTCGGGGTCTTCGTGCTGCCGTCGGAAGAAGGCCAGAACCTCGCGGTCGGAGTACCGCAGGCTGAAGTGGGTCAACACGAACAACGTCCGCGGATTCGCCTCCACCACCGGCTTGAGCCGACTCCAAACCGTGTGCCCGATCCGATTCGCGCGGTCCAGTTCCGCGTCGTCGAGGAAGGTGCACTCGGTGATGACGACCGGATACGTGAGCAGCCACGGATTCCGCTCGAACACGTTCACGTGAGTGTCGCCGAGGAAGGCGAACAGCGGCCGGGAGACCACCTTGTCCACCTCGACGCCCTGCTTCTTCCGCTCGGCCATCATCCGGCCGAACTCCCGCCCACGGCCTTCCTGTTCCAGCGTTCGGCGCAGCTCTTCGAAGCGGGGCAGGAGTGTCTTGCGGCGCTCGGAGAAGGCGTAGCCGACGCACGGCACCTTGTGCTCGCACTCGACCACCCGCACCCGGTGCCCACCGCGGCCGAACGTGAACTCGTCGTCCTGCCTCACGCCGTGCAACCGGTGGCCCGTCAGCGCGGGGTCGAACGCCGCGCCGTGGTTCAGTTCGGCGCTCGCACGGAGGTAGGACTCCACGTACGGCACGGCGTCGGCGGGCAGGTAGATGTCCGTGCCGCCGGGCTTGGCGGCGAGGAAGTCGAGGTCCTTGGCGTGGTCGTGGTGGGTGTGGGTGAGGAACACGGTGTCGACCTGCCGGCCCTCGCACAGTCCCGCGTCCAAACCGCATCGCAGCTCGGGGATGTGGAAGAACGTCTTGTCGTTGGCCCGGGAGTATCCCGTGAGTGTGAGCTCCGTCCCCGGTATCCGGCAGGTCTTCCACTGCCGGAACGGGTGCCCGCGCTCCAGGAGTTCGGGATGCGCCGGCGATGACGGGGACGCCGGGCCGGTCGCGGTCGACATGCGGAGGGCTCTCAATCTGCGGCCGGGGCAAGGAGATCGGACGATCCTCGCACGGCACATGATCGACAGCGGAATGCTTTTCGGCCCGCTCCGGATGGGCATCCGAGCTGGACGAGGTGGCTGCGACGGGTCGCGGTCGGTGGCCCGAGGGCGAACCTCGCCACTCGACCGCGCACCCGCGACGCCCGCCTCCGTGGCGCCGCCGGCCGGCGCGGGTGGCGGCTGCGGTCGGCGGCGGTGATCGGGCCCGTGCGGTGGTACCGCGTCAGGGGGCGGCGGGGTGCACGGGGTCGACCACGACGAGTTCTTCGATGTGTTCGGTCAGTTGCTCGCGTGCTTCCTGGGGCAGGCCCGTGTCCATGATCAGCGTGTCCGCGTCGCCGAGTCGGGCGATCGTGCTGATCCCGATCAGGCCCCACTTGGTGTGGTCGGCGACCACGACCAGGCGACGGGCGGCTCGCACGAGGGCGTGATTGGTCTCCGCCTCGAGCAGGTTCGGCGTGGTGAATCCGACGCGCGGGCTGATGCCGTGGACGCCCAGCATGAGCATGTCGACGTTGAGGCTCCGCAGCGCGGCGACCGCGACGGGACCCACCAGCGCGTCCGACGGCGTGCGCACGCCGCCCACGATCACCACGGTCTGGTCGGAACGGCCGGATTGGTGGAACACGTCCGCGACCGGAATCGAGTTGGTGACCACCGTGAGTCCGGGGACGTCGACGAGTTGCCGGGCCAGTGTCCACGTCGTCGTCCCCGCCGACAACGCGAGGGCGCTGTTCGGCGCGACCATCGCCGCCGCACGCCGGGCGATCGCCTCCTTCTCCGCGGCCTGGAGCCCGGACTTCGTCACGAACCCCGGCTCCTCGGTCGAGCTGCCGTCCCTCGACGTGGCGCCGCCGTGCACCTTGACGATCAGACCCTGCGCGGCCAGCACTTCGAGGTCGCGTCGGATGGTCATGTCCGAGACCCCGAATTTCCGCACCAGCGTCGCGACACGGACGGAACCCTGATCGGCGACCATTTCCAAGATCGTGTTTTGTCGCTGACGTGCCAGCATTCCCGATCCTCCCGCCCGTAGGTAACCAACATATTTCAACATAGCAGTGTTCGTTTCCCGTGCCGCGCCTTGCCTCCGGGAAAGATCCTTTGTGCACGGCCTTTCCTGTCCGGAGAAGGCAGGGTGGCGGGAGTGTTTACCAAACCGAGTCTTGTTGGTTAATGTTGGAACTGCTAGATATGTGAGTTGCATTACGAGTGAATACCGCGCATCCATGTTCGATTACAAGATCGACCTTTCCCGAGCGCACGGGGATTCCGCTTCGAAAATCCCACCCTTCCGCAGGTCGGAGCCCTTCCGTCGAGGGGAGCGAAGCATGACGGCCGGGCATGTGGACGCATCGACCATCGAACACGCGCGGTTCTTCCGAACCGCCGACATTCACAGGGGTTGATCATGACGCACCGCAGACACACCCGGCGGAGGGCCGCGATGGTGGCGGCGTTCGCATTCGCCGTGACGCTCACGGCCTGTTCGTCCGGCAAGGACGAGAACAAGTCCGGATCGCCCTCGGGCCCACCGGCTTCCTTATCCGGCACCATCAAGATCGCCTATTTGCAGAAGCAGGGCGACCAGCAGTACTTCGTGGACGAGGCGGACGGCGCCCGCGCGAAGGCCAAGGCCCTCGGGGTCGACCTCAAGGTCGTCAACCTCGGAAACGACACCAACAAGGCCGTCAGCGAGGTTCAGGCGGCAATGGCACAGAAGTACAACGGTGTCGTGATCGTCGTGCCCGACCCGGCCGTGGGACCGCAGGTCGTCGACATCGCCGCGCGGGGCGGCGCACCGCTTCTCGCGTCCGACGACCAGATCTGCGTCGGCGGGGCCGACCCGACCAAATGCGCCAAGGACAAGCTGGTCCCGCGCGTGGGCTTCAGCGGCCCCCAGATGGGCACGCAAGTGGGCCAACGCGCGGCCGAGGAATTCAAGAAGGCGGGCTGGACTCCCGCCGACACCGCGATCATCGCCGCCTGGAAGCAGGACGTGACGGTCTGCACCGATCGGGTCGAGGCCGCTCACGAGGCGTTCAAACAAGCGACCGGCGCGGACGTCAAGGTACTCGAGGTCGGCACCGACAACACGCCGCCCGACGCCCAGAACAAGACCGCGGCCACGATGAGCGGCAACCGATCGGTGAAGCACTGGATCGTGTGGGGCTGCAACGACGAGAACGTGAGCGGCGCGGTCACCGCGCTGCAGAACGGCGGCTACGGAGCCGACGACGTGATCGGCGTCGGGCTGGGCGGCTATCTGGCGTGCAAGGACTGGGGTTCCGGCAAGCCGACCGGGATGAAGGCCGCGTTGTTCATCAACGGCCACGAGGTGGGCGGCCTCGCCGTGCAGACCATGGTCGATCGGCTCAGGAACGGCAAGCCCTTCCCCGCCGAGGCGTTCGCGACCACGAAGATGGTCGACCCGTCGAACTGGCAACAATCCGGCCTCAAGTGCACGTGACCCGGCCCGGCTCGCGGCCGCGTCGACCCGCCCGCCGCCACCCCTGACGGCACCGCCCGGCACGAGTCGCGGCGACCCGGGCGCCCGCACGGGCCGCCGCGACCTCCCGAAACGCCCTCGAGGTCCAGTCATGACGAAAAGCCCACCTCTCGACCTCCCGGGCCCCGCGCTCGCCGTCGAGAACATCCACAAGGACTTTGCCGGAGTCCACGCACTGCGCGGCATCACGCTGGACTTCCCCCGCGGCAGCGTCACCGCGCTCATGGGGGAGAACGGCGCCGGCAAGTCGACCCTGATCAGGATCATCAACGGCGACCATCGACCCGGCGACGGCCGCGTCCTCGTCGCCGGCACACCACGCGAACTGCACAGCCCCGCCGACGCCCGCAGGCACGGGATCCGCGTGATCGCCCAGGAGCCCGAGATCGTCCCGCACGTCAGCGTGGCCGAGAACGTCTACATCGGCGCACTGCCGCGCAAGACGGGCCGCGTGCTCGACCGGGGCACGCTGTACCGGCGCATGCGCTCCGACCTCGAACGCCTGGGGTTCGCACACGCCATCGCTCCGGAAACCCTCGGCTCCCAACTCTCGCCCGCGCAGCGCCAACTCGTGGAGATCCTGCGCGCCCTCACCACCGAGGCCGCCGTCCTGGCCTTCGACGAACCGACCTCGTCGCTGTCCGAACACGAGGTGGAAGCGCTCTTCGACCTCATCCGGCGCCTGCGCGACCAAGGTCTCGCCATCATCTACGTCTCGCACCGCATGCAGGAGATCTTCCGCCTCGCCGACCGCATCGCCGTCCTGCGCGACGGGGAACTCGCCGGCGTACGCGACGCCTCGCGCACCGACGAGGGCGAGGTCGTACGCCTCATGGTCGGCCGCGACCTGTCGACCCTGTTCGCCCGCGGACGCAGCGCGCGCGACCGCGTGGTCCTGGACGTTCGCGACCTCACCACCGACCACGTGTCGAACGTGCACCTCGAGGTACACGAGGGCGAGGTCGTCGCCCTGGCCGGCCTGGTCGGCGCCGGGCGATCCGAACTGGCCGCCGCCCTCGTGGGAGACCTGCCGATCCGCTCCGGCGAGGTACGCGTCGAGGGCCGGCGGCTCCGGCTGCGCATCCCCCGGGACGCCGTGCGGGCCGGCATCGGGTACGCACCCGAGGAACGCAAGGCCCAGGCGTTGTTCATGACCGGCTCGGTCCGGCACAACATCAGCGTCGCCGTCCTCGACCGCCTGCGCCGCTTCCGCTTCGTCGGCGCGCGTCGCGAACGAAGCCTCGCCCAGGAGTTCGTCGACCGCCTCGAAGTACGCACCCCCTCCCTCGACCACGAGGTGCGCAAGCTGTCCGGCGGCAACCAGCAAAAGGTCGTCCTGGCCCGCTGGCTCGCCCGCCGACCCAAGATCCTGATCCTGGACGAACCCACCCGCGGCATCGACATCGGCGCCAAGGCGGAAATCTACCGCCTCGTCGACGAGTTGGCCGGGTCCGGTGTCGCCATCCTCGTCATCTCCTCCGAACTGCCCGAGGTGCTCGGTCTCGCGGATCGCATCGTCGTGATGCAAAACGGCGGGATCACCGGCGAACTCGACCGCGCGGACGCCGACGAGGAAAGCATCCTCGCCCTCGCCATGGCACACGACCTCGCCGAACCGACCCAGGGGAATCCGTCATGACCACCACGACCAACGCGCCGCCGCCGATACCCGCCACCACCACCGGCGCCCACGCCCGAGCGTTACCCCGCCGCGTCGCCACGGCCGTCGGCGCGCAGAACACCAGCCTCATCGGTGCGCTCGTCGTCGTCGTCGGCACCTTCGCCTGGCTCGACGACGGCTACCTCACCACCGCCAACATGACCGTGATCGGCGACACCGTCGCGGTCACCGGTCTCCTCGCGGTCGTCCAGACCGTCGTCATCATCTGCGGCGCGCTCGACATCTCCGTCGGCTCGCAAGCGGGCATCGCGTCCGTCGTCAGCGCCATGGCGTTCACCTCGACCGACGGCAACGCGGCCCTGGGCGTTCTCGCCGCGATCGGCGTCGGCATCGCGGCGGGCGTGGTCAATGGCGTCATCATCGTGTACGGGCGGGTCAACCCCGTCATCGCCACGCTGGCCACCCTCGCCGCGTACAAGGGCGTCGCCCAACTGCTGGCGGGCGGCCGCGCACAGGGCTATGTGCTCGGCGACGACTTCTTCATCTTCGTGGCCCGCGGCAAGATCCTCGGACTGTCCGTCCAGATCTGGACGTTGTTCGTGGTCGCCGTCGCCGTGCACGTCCTGCTCAAGTACACCGACATCGGCCGCAACATCTACGCCATCGGCGGCAACGACACCGCGGCGCGCCTGGCCGGCATCAACATCAACAAATACCTCGTGGCCGTGTACGCGCTCACCGGCGTCGTGGCGGCGATCGCCGGAGTCATCCTGACCGCGCGCACCGGCTCCGGTCAGCCCACCTCCGGCAGCGAAGGGCTGGAACTCAAGGCCATCACCGCGGCCGCGCTCGGCGGTTGCGCCCTCAAGGGCGGCAAGGGCGGCGTCGGCGGCACACTCCTGGCCGTCTTCCTGCTCGGCGCCCTGGAGAACGGCCTCAACGTCGTCGGAGTCAACTCCTTCTGGCAAAACGTCGCCCAAGGGGCGCTCCTGGTCGTCGCCGTCGTCATCCAACAACGCCGCAACGGGGAACGCGCCGTCGGATTGCCCACATAGGCACCGGCGTTGCCGATCGCGGGGCGGCCCCCGGACGGGAACGGGAGACGCGTCGCGTCGGCGCGCGCCGCCGGATCGGAGCGTCGGTCACCCACTGTTCGCACTGCGTTCAGCGTGAGGTGGGAGATCGGCCCGGCTCGAACCTGTTGACTGAGGCCGGTGTGCTCAACGGGGGACGCACGCAGGCCGTATGGCCTCGGCGGAGAAGGGGACGTGGTGGGTAGGTCCGGGCGGAGTGCGATGCGGCGACACATCATCGATCGGGCGGTCGAACGGGAGTTCCACAGCGCGTGGATGCTCGCGGACCTGGCCGGACACGACTTCGAGGTCACGTTCGCCACGGTGAATCCGCTGCTGCGCCGGATGGAGGCGGACGGCGTGCTGGTTGCCGAGCGTCGCGAGATCGAGGGACGCGCTCGCCGGATGTACCGAGCGTCCGAGGCGACGCGGATGGAGTTGGCCGAGGAGCGGCGGGCGCTCGCCGAGGCGATTCGCGAGGTGTTGCCCGCCGGCCGGCCCGACCGACCGCAGGTGCCGGTCGAGTAGTCGGCCCCGGTCGCGAAGCGGTTGGCCCGTGGCGACGCACCGGGTTCGGGTGACGCGTGCCGGGCCGGGCCGGTTCACCCCGACCCCGGTCCCGACGCGGACCGCCCGCCGCCGGTGGCAAGCGGGAACGGCCGGGAAAGGGGACGGCCGACCTCGACACCGTAGGGAACCGGTGACCCACGGTAGCGCCGGACGCGAGGCGGCCACCGAGTTGGGACGCGGCCGGTGATCTATCGTGGGTGGGGAGCGTCGGTGCGGCCTCCGGCCGGGTGGCACGGGCAGGGCACCGCACCGCGCGCCTCGGGAACGGTCGGCATGCGCCGTTCGAGGAATCGCACGCGCGGCCCGGATCAAGGCGCACGGCATACCCGCCTAGCCTGCCGCCGGGCGACGCGAGGACGCCGACCGCGGGGCGGGGTGGTGACCGACGCACCGGGCGATCGACGGGTACGGAGCCGAGCGCCGAAGCAGCGATGAGTTCGCCGACTCCCACAGGTCTACCTCCCCACCGAGACAACCGACGCATCGGGAGCAGGACATGGGCCTCATCCACATCGAGATGTTCGCAACCCTCGACCTGGTCGGGCAGGCGCCCGGCGGCCCCGACGAGGACCCGGTGGGGTTCCCGTTCGGCGGCTGGCAGGCACCGCTGCTGGACGAGGTCGCCGGCGCGCAGGTCGGTGCCGCGTACGAGGGCACGGACGCCCTGCTGCTCGGCCGGCGGACGTATGACATCTTCGCCGCCTACTGGCCGTACCAGGAGGACGGCGAGGACAACGAGATCGCCGCGCTCTTCAACGGCGTCCCGAAGTACGTGGCCTCCCGCGGCAAGCCCGACCTCTCGTGGGCGGGGTCCAGCCAACTCGGTCCGGATCTCGCCGACGCGGTACGCGAGATCCGCGACCGGCACGAGCACGTGAAGGTCGTCGGGAGCCTGAACCTGGTGCAGACCCTCCTGCGCGAGAAGCTCTTCGACCGTCTCGACCTCTGGGTGCATCCGATCGTGCTCGGCGTCGGGAAGAAGGTGTTCGACGGTGGCGCGGTGCCCACGAACCTCACCCTCCTCGAACCGCCGGCAGCCGGTCCGAAGGGCACCGTGTACCTGCGCTACCGGCTCGCCGACGGCACGCCCGCGACGGGCGACATGAGCGCACCCGATCGCGGTGCCGGAGGCGACGTCTGAGGCCGCCCCGCGCCACGTGACCCGGTGGCCGTCGGAACACGGCCGTCGTGGTGGCGTTGACGCCGACGTCAGGGCGTAGCGTTCTCGAGCGATTGCCATCGCCAACGAGGAGAACGGAAACCACGTCGATGACCACCACGGCGAACCCCGCCGACCGCGCCGCGCTGATCGAGTGCGACCAGGACTTCTTCCGGGCGCTGGTCGCCGCGGACGGCGCGCGCCTGGACGAACTGCTGACCGACGATTTCATCCTCGTCGGCATCAGCGACGGCGCGTCGGTCACCAAGGCCATGCTGCTCGAAGCCGTCGGTTCCGGCGCCGTTCGATTCCCGGCCGTGCGGTGCTTCCCGGACGAGGCCGTCGTTCGGCGCATCGGCGACGTGGGTGTCATCGTCGGCCGGACCAGCATGGCCTTCACCCAGGCCGACGGCTCGTCCTTCACCGCCGCAAGCCGCTACACCCACGTTTTCTCGGTCGGCCACACCGGCGGATGGCGCCTGCTTTCCGCACAGGGCACGGAGATCAAACCCGGTACGTGAAGGCGCCGACGGGAACGCACGCCGGGGGCACGGGCGGCCGTCGCGGGGTCGTGCCGGCGACCGCATGGCCTGTTCCGTACCGCGTCGTTCCCGCGCGGCTCGTCCGTGCCGACAAAGGCGAAAGGCAGGGAGATCGCTCTCCCTGCCTCTCCCAACTTATAGCGCACCGGGGGCCTTGCGGCAAGGCCCCGGTGGTGGCGCAGAATCGTCGACCGAGGCCACCACCTGCGGAAATGGGGCACGACAGATGTGTGTTGCCGTCGATCTCCAGGGATGCGGTGACGTCCGTACAACGGTGGGCCTCGCAGTGTGATCGCGGGCGGGACTCGTGGGAGAGAAGGCGACCACCGACGAGGACGTGCCCGACGACAAGCGGCTCGACAGAGCCGGAGGTGCCGGTGATCCGACCGGCCGATGCGGGGCAATGGGGCACGGCGGCTGCCTCGGAGGGATGGCAATGAGCGAGCAGTACGTGTTGGACCTGCGAGAGATCGACGAGACGCAGGTCGCGGTCGTCGGCGGCAAGGGCGCGCACCTGGGCGGACTGTCGCGGATCGAGGGCATCCGCGTGCCGACCGGCTTTTGCGTGACGACGGACGCCTTCCGGCGGATCATGGCGCAAGCCCCGTCGATCGAGGATCGGCTCGATCTGCTCTCGCGCGTGGACCCGGACGACCGGGAGGCGATCCGCACACTGAGCGCGGAGATCCGGCGGACCATCGAAGGCATCGCCGTCCCGGCCGATCTCGCGGCCGCGATCACCCGCGCGCTCGCCCGGCACGGCGAACAGGCAGCCTACGCCGTGCGATCGAGCGCGACGGCGGAGGACCTGCCCACGGCCTCCTTCGCCGGCCAGCAGGACACGTACCTCAACATCGTGGGTCCCACGGCGATCCTTGGGCACGTCAGCCGGTGCTGGGCCTCGCTGTTCACCGAACGGGCCGTGACCTACCGCCGGCGCAACGGCATCGACCACCGTGCGGTCCGGATGGCCGTGGTCGTGCAGCAGATGGTCTTTCCGCGTGCGTCGGGCATCCTGTTCACGGCCGACCCCGTCACGGGCAACCGGAAGGTCGCCACCGTGGACGCCGGCTTCGGCCTCGGCGAGGCCCTGGTCTCCGGCCTGGTGAACCCGGACGTGTTCAGGGTGCGGGACGGCGAAGTCGTCGCCAAGGCGATCGCCGCCAAACAGCGTGCCGTGCGGGCCCTGGCGGCCGGTGGTACGCGGGAGGTGGCGGTCGACGTGCGGCGGCAGGAGGAGCCGGCGTTGACGGACGCGCAGGTCGTGCGGCTCGTACGACTCGGGCGGCGGATCGAGGCGCACTTCGGCCGCCCGCAGGACATCGAATGGTGCCTGGACGGCGACGAGTTCCGGATCGTGCAGAGCCGCCCGATCACGACGCTGTTCCCCGTCCCCGAGGTCGGCGACCAGGAGAATCGCGTCTACGTCTCCGTCGGTCATCAGCAGATGATGACCGACCCCATGAAGCCCCTGGGGCTGTCGATGTGGCGGCTGATGGCCATGGCGCCGATGCACGAGGCGGGCGGGAGGCTGTTCGTCGACGTCACCCGGGCGGTGGCCTCGCCGGAGGGCCGCGCCGGCCTCCTGGACATGGTGGGCAGAGGCGATCCGCTGACCGGGGACGCGTTGGCGACCGTCCTGGACCGCGACGATTTCGTCCCGTTGCTCCCGGACGCGGCCCCCGGAGGGCCGCCGGCGGGCGGCCCGCCCGCCCCGATCGAGACCGATCCGGCCATCGTCGCCGAGCTGATCGAGCGCAGCCAAGCGTCCATCGCCGGCCTGAGGCGCGAGATCCGGACGAAGACCGGACCGGCGCTGTTCGACTACCTGTCGGAGGCCTTCGCGGAGCACAAGCGGATCCTCGGTGATCCGCTGAGCATGCGGGTGATCATGGCGGGGATGGAGGCCACGTGGTGGCTCAACGACAAGCTGCGGGAGTGGCTGGGGGAGAAGAACGCGGCGGACACGCTGACGCTGTCCGCTCCCGACAACGTCACGTCCGAGATGGGATTGGCGCTGCTCGACGTCGCGGACGCGATCCGCCCGCATCCGGAGGTGGTGGCGTTCCTGCGGGGCGTCGAGGACGAGGGCTTCCTGGACGAACTGGCGAAGCTCGCGGGCGGGACGGAGGCGCGCGACGCGATCGAGGCCTACCTCGACCGGTACGGAATGCGCTGCGTCGGCGAGATCGACATCACCAGGCCGCGTTGGCGCGAGCGCCCCACCACGCTCGTGCCGGTGATCCTCGACAACGTCCGGAACTTCGAGCCGGGCGCCGCCGAACGGCGCTTCGAGCAGGGGCTGCGGAAGGCGCGGGAGAAGGAGCGGGACGTGCTGTCCCGCCTGCGGGCCCTGCCGGACGGGGAGCGGAAAGCCGACGAGGCCAAGCGGATGATCGACCGGGTCCGCACCTTCATCGGGTACCGCGAGTACCCGAAGTACAACATCATCTGCCGCTTCCTCGTCTACAAGCAAGCCCTGCTGGCGGAGGCCGAGCGCCTCGTGCGGGCCGGCGTGCTTCCCGAGCGGGAGGACGTCTTCCACCTCACGTTCGGGGAGTTCCGCGACGTCGTGCGCTCGAACCGGCTGGATGACCGGCTCGTCCGGCTCATCCGGGAACGCGAGGAAGCGTTCCGGTCGTACCACGCGCTCACACCGCCCCGGGTGCTCACCTCGGAGGGCGAGGCCGTCACCGGGGCCTACCGGCGGGACGACGTGCCCGCGGGCGCCCTGGTCGGCCTGGCGGTGTCCGCCGGAACGATCGAGGGCAGGGCCCGCGTCATCCATGACATGTCGGAGGCCGATCTCGAAGCGGGCGACATCCTGGTCACGGCCTTCACGGACCCCAGTTGGTCGCCCCTGTTCGTCGGAATCGCCGCCCTGGTGACGGAGGTCGGCGGCCTGATGACCCACGGCGCGGTGATCGCCCGGGAGTACGGCCTGCCCGCCGTCGTGGGCGTGGAGGGGGCCACCCGCCTGATCCGCGACGGACAACGAATCCGGGTACACGGCACCGACGGCTACGTCGAGCTCCTGCCTTGACCGGAAGTCGGCGGCCCACCACCGATCGGCGCGACCGCGCGGGCGCGACGCCCGGATGCCGAACGGCCCCGACAAGGGGGCGCCGGCCCCGGTCCAGATCGGTTCGTGCTCGCCGGGCGTGAACACCGTGGCTGATCGGGTGGTTCAGTCCCGAGAGGCGGGAGGCAGTTGTTCCGTCCACAGGGTCTTGCTGCCGGAACCGGTGTATCGGGTCCCCCAACGGTGGGTCACGGCCGCCACCAGTTGCAGACCGCGGCCGTTCTCGTCCATGAGCGCGGCGTGCCGGGTGCGTGGACTGGATTGACTACCGTCCTGGACTTCACAGGTCAGCGTCGTGCCGCGGATCAGGCGTAGGGTGATCGGTCCCGCGGCGTGCCGGATCGTGTTGCCGATCAGCTCGCTCACCACCAATTCGGTGGTCGCGATCAGGTCCTCCCAGCCCCACCGGGTGAGTTGATCACGCACGAGCTTGCGGGCCGCCGCCGCCGAGGAGGGTTCGAACGGAAGGTGCAGCGAGACGACGTGCTCCGGGGGAAGCCGGTGGGCGCGCACGGCCATGATCGCGGCGTCGTCCTTGGAGTACCCGGAGTCGTGGAGCAGCGCTCCGATGACGGCGTCGCACAACCGACCCAGTTCGGCGGCCTCGTCGTCGGGCGCGTCGTCCTGCCGTTGTGCGTCGATCGCGTCGGTCAGTGCCCCGTGCAGTCGATGCATCCCGACGTCGGGATCCGAGTCCGCGACGCCGATCAGACCGTCCGTGTAGAGCACCAGCAGGCTTCCCTCGGGCAGCACGAAGTCAAGAGTTTCGTAAGGGAGTTGAGCGGTCCCCAAGGGTGGGCCGATGGGGGGTTCGAGGAAGCGCGTGGTGCCGTCCGGGTCGACCACGGCCGGGGGCGGCTGGCCGGCGGAGGCGAGCGTGCACACCCCGGTCGTGGAGTCGTACACGGCGTAGAGGCAGGTCACGTACAGGTCGCCGTCGAGGCCGGCGACGACGTCGTTCAGGTGGGCGAGCATCTCCTCCGGCGGGTGATCCAGGATCGCCAGGGTCGAGACCGCGGTGCGCAGTCGACTCATGGTGATCGCCTCGGACAGCCCGTGCCCCATCACGTCGCCGATGACCAGGGCGACGCGCTCGGCCGAGAGCGGGATGGCGTCGTACCAGTCGCCGCCCACGTCGACGCCTTTGCCCGCGGGACGGTATCGGGCGGTGGAGGTCAGGGCCGCCGATTCGGGGAGCCGCCAGGGCAGCAGTTGCTCCTGCAATCGGCGAGCGCGCTCGTGCTCACGGTCGTAGAGGCGGGCCCGTTCCATGGCCTGGGCGATCAGACCGCTCAGGGCGATGAGCACGCCGCGTTCGGCGCCGGCGAATGAGCGGGGGTGCTCGAAGCCGATCACGCAACTGCCGACCGGATGGCCGCCGGCCGTGAGCGGCAGCAGCGCCCAGGCTCGTCGTTCGCCCGATCGGGCCAGGTCGGCGAGCTCGGGGTAGCGTTCGACGAACGCCTCCAGCGAGGGGATGAACTGCGCGACGTCGGTGTACAGGGGACGCGGTTCGTCCAGGTCTCTCAGTCGGGCGACGAGCGCCGGGTCGTAGCCGACCGCCCCCACCAGGCGCGGTCTCGTGTTCTCCCGGGCGTACATCAGCACGCCGTCGGCGCCGAACGCCGGGAGGATCTGGGCCGCCACGGCCTCGACCACATCCCGCGTGGTCAGGCTCTGGGCGAGGGCTTCGGCCAATGCGCCGATCCGGCGTCCGCGTTCGGCGCCGGCTCGTTCGGCTTCCAGTTCCGCGGTCACATCGGCCATGAAGACCACGAGGTAGGGGTCCGCCACCACCAGGCGCAGTCGTTGCCAGGTCTCGCCCAGCCGTATGTCGACGGTCACCGGCAGGTCGCCGTCCATCGCTTTCGCGAACTGTTCCGGGAGTCCTCGATCCGCGAGTTCGGGGATCACCTCCCAGGGCGTGCGCCCGGTCGGGGAGGTGTGGTCGGTCGCGAGAAGACTCGCCCGGTCGTTGGCGTACAGTACGCGCCAGTCGACGGGGTCCACGATCAGGAACGCGTCGGGGAGATGGCGCAGCACGCGAGCGACGCCCTGCTCCGTCATGCGCTCGGCGGTGGTGATCCAGCCGGTGCCGGTCATCCGCAACGGGGTCTCGTCGTCGGCGTAGCTGGTGTGGCCTCGCAGTTCGACCCAGTTGACCCGTCCGTCGGCCGAACGCACCCGATACTCGACCGAGTACACCTCGTGTCGGGCGATGGCCTGTTCCATCGCCGCGAGCACGCCCTCCAGGTCGTCGGGGTGTACCCGTTGCATCCAGGTCTCGACGCGGCTGTCCCACTCGTCACGGCGCAATCCGGCGCTTTGCAGAATGACGTCGAAGCCCACCTCGTCGATGAGCAGTTCCCCGGTCCGCATGTCCCATTCCCACGTGGCGACCCGTACGCCCGCCATGGCCTCGCGCAGACGCGATCCGGATCCCGACCACCAGGGCAGCATCACCCGTTCCGAGGTCGAGGCCCGCGCGGGCCGGGTGCCGACCGTGTGCACCAGACGGGCGAGGAACGCGCGTCGTTCCTCGGGGACGGGCGTCGTGGTGATCAGGGTGAGGGTTCCGGCGCCCTGCCGGCCGTCGGGGATGGGCAGGACCAGTATTTCCGCGGCACCGTAGCCGAGCGGCCAACCGTCGGCCTCGCCGATACTGCCGGTGCCGGTGCCTCGGTCGGTGTCGGAGAGGGCCAGTGCGATGGCTTTGCCCTCGCGCATCGCCCGTGCCGGTCCGTTGGAGCCGTCGGCGGGGAGGTCCTCCCATCGACCCGCGTGGCTCGCCCGGAGTCCGCTGATCGCGGCCAACCGCAGCACGTTTCGGTCCGGTGCCCGCAGGTGCACGAATCCGGCCAGGGCCCCCGTGGCAGTCACCGCGTGATGCAGCGCCAGCCGCGCCGACTCGACCTCGTCGATGTCGGCGTCGGCGCAGGCAGTCCGTAGCATCCCGAGTCTCGCGGCGTCGACGGAGCCGGGATCCGGTTTCCCGAGCCCATCCATGCGTGGCCCCTCTCACGGGACAGAAACGCACATAATACCCAAAACATGATCGATGAAGAGGCTCGCGCGAAATCTCGAGGGCGATGGGGCGGCTTGCCGCCGGGCCCTTTTGACGGGCCCGGCGGCATGCCGGTGGGCACGGAAGATCGTGGAGTCGACCGCGACGACCCGGTCGAGATCTCCTTCGGCGTCGGCTGCGCCGGGAGGGCGGTGAAGGGTTTCGCCCGGGTGCCGTCCGCGGCCCACATCCGCAGCGGGTTGTGGGCGCCCTGTCACGAGGAGAAGTGCTCGGGCAGGTCCATCCACGGCGTCCCGGCGCGGTACTCGAACGCGATCGCGTCGATCACCTGCCGGTGATGCCGCCACCGCCCACCCCGCCGAGGCGTGCGCTCCGGCAGCAGCGGCTCGATCCGTGCCCGCCGGGCATCGGTCGACGACACACATCAACCGGCCTTCGGATGTCCGAAGGAACTGGCTAGCCGTTGGTGGTGAAGACGACGTCCACCCAGAAATTGGTGCCGTTCCCGGCGCTGGTCGGGAAGCCGCTGGAGCCGTACTTGTACACGCCGTTGCCGCCGACGCCGCCGGACGCGGGGGCGATGATCGCGCCGCCGGCCGCTTCCGTCAATCCGCCGTCGGTGGAGGAGTACCGGCCCGCGGGGGCGAAGTACGAGGCCACGTAGGTGTGGTTGGGGTAGATCGGGACCGGTTGGTCGAACGTCACCTGCTGCCGGCCCGATTCGGACTCGTTGGTGAACGTGGCGGTGGCCAGTCGAGACCCCGCGCCGTACCAGATGGTTCCGGTGTGCGGGCCGGTGTTGCCGGGGCCCTTGTAGAACCGCAGGCCGGTGGCGTACCCGCGGGTGTTGACGCCGAATTTGACGCCGACTTCGATGCTGGTGGTGTCGTTGTCCGCGAGTACGGCGGGCGTCGCGTTCGAGGGCCAGATGGTGCAGGACGGATCGCAGACGGGCGGCGGGCTGTCGGCCGTGGTGAAGGTCCACCTCTTGGCGGGCATCGGGGTGCCGTCGACGGATTTCACGCCGACCAGGTCGACGAAGTAGGTGTTGGCGGGCGCCAGGTGGTAGGTGAGATCGAAGGTGGTGATGCGGCCGGCGGCGTTGTAGGTCGTGGTGCCGGGACGCCCGCCGCTCTCGCCTTGCCAGACCACCCACTGGATGGTGGAGGGTTGCACCTCCCGGTCGAAGGCGGCGGTGATGTTGGTGTCGACCGGGACGGAGGTCTCTCCTTGCGTCGGGGAGATGTCGATGACCACCGGCGCGGGGGCGGGGGCGTCGGAGGTGTTGAACACCGGGTCGACCCAGTAATTGGTGTCGTTCCAGGTCGAGTTCGGGAATCCGGTGCCGTAGAGGTAGACCCCGTTGCCGCCGGCGGCGTCGCTCGCGGGTGCGGTGAGCGGGCCGCGGACGTGCGCGGTGGTCAGGCCGCCCTGGTCGGCGTTGTACCTGCCGTTGGGCGCGTGGTACGAGGCCACGTAGGTGGTGCCGGCGGTGACCGGGACGGGCTGGGCGAAGTTGACCTGTTGCCAGCCGGAGTCGGACTCGTCGGTGAACGTGGCGGTGGCCAGTCGATCGCCGGACGCCGACCACAGGGTGCCGGTGTGCGTGCCGGTGTTGGTGGCGTCCTTCCAGAAACGCACGCCGGTGATGTAACCGGACCGGTCCGCTTGGAACTTGACGCCGAGTTCGGTGGCGGCGGTGTCCGGATCGGGGCCGGAGGAGGGTTGTTCGGTCGATGCCCACAAGGTGCACGGGCAGGTGACCGGCTGGGCCGGAGCGTCATTGACGCCGATGTCGGTGGAGCCCGCGGCCGCCCGGGGTGTCCCCGGTGCGGCCACGGTTAACGCGAGCAGGAGCGCGAAGATCGTCGCAATGGTTGCTCTGTGCAGCCTTGGCCAAGGTATGTTCATGGGTTCCCCCCACTCGAACATCACTTCCCGGGGCGGTTGTCCCGGGGCCGAGCTGTGGGAAAGTCTGGCGCACGTCCCGGCCCGTTGTCCGGGGTTTGTCCTCCCGCGAAGCGGGTCGTGGAGTTCCGCATGACGGTCCGGGGGAGTCACGAAGATGGTGATCACCGGCGGCAGCCCTCGACACCCCTCACCGCCGAAGGTGGGCTCCGTAACTCGCCGCTCCCCGGGCGAGATCGGATCCCGACTCGTGCCACGCGTCGGGGACAATCGACGGACGGCCCCACGAGCGAGGGCGGTCGATGGGTTGCCGACACCCGGGTAGGGAGCCTGCCATGTCCTTGAACCGCCGCCTCATCTCGCCCCGCCGCTGGACACCGCCTCCCGCCCCCGCCGACCGGGGGCGCACACCCGGTACCGGCCGTTTCGTCGTCGCCCGCCGCATCGCCACCGGCGGTCACGGCCCCGAGGACGTGATCTTCGACAGGCGGGGCGGCCTGCTCACCGGTCTCGGCGACGGCACCGTCGTACGTATCGACCCCGCCGCCGGAACCCGCACGGTGGTGGGCAGCACCGGCGGCCGTCCGCTGGGGTTGGAACCGGCCGCCGACGGCGGCATCCTGATCTGCGACCACAACCGGGGTCTGCTGCGGATGTCCGCCGACGGATCGGTCGAGGTGCTCGTCGACACCATCGCGGGCCGGCCGCTCACCTTCGCGAGCAACGTCGTCGAAGGCCCGAACGAAACCATCTGGTTCACCGTGTCCACCCGCCGCTGGGACCTGGAGCACTACGTCGGCGACATCGTCGAGCACTCCTGCACCGGCCTGCTCTGCCGCCGAGACCCCGACGGCACCGTCACCGTGCTGCGCGAAGGCCTCAAGTTCGCCAACGGACTCGTCCTCGCCCCGGACGCCTCGCACCTGCTCGTGGCCGAGACCGCCGGGTACCGGATCAGCCGCCACTGGCTCACCGGCCCGAGGGCCGGAACCGACGAGCCGTTCGTGGAGAACCTCGCCGGCATGCCCGACAACATGAGCCTCGGCAGCGACGGGCTGCTCTGGGTGTCCATCGCCGCGCCCCGCAACGCGCTGCTGGACAGGCTGCTGCCCCTGCCGGGACTCCCGCGTGTCCTCCTGTGGAACCTGCCCGAGGCGCTACGGCCCAAGGCCGCACCCGTCGCCTGGGTGATGGCCTTCGACCTCGACCGGCGCGTCGTCCACGACCTCCGCGCCGACAACGTCTCGTACGGCTTCGTCACCGGCGTCGCGGAGCACGAGGGCACGGTGGTCGCCGGCAGCCTGCACGAGGACGACATCGTCGTGCTCGCGTCCTCGCCCGCCGGGTAGGTGACGGACCCGGCCGGAACCCGCCGCCGCGCGGTCACCGTACGGCATCCCGCACGCGGCTCCCGGCGGTTTCACGGTCGGAAATTCCCGGCGGCACCGATGTCGTCGGTGGGCGCCGGTTCGCTGTCGACGCCGGGAATCCGTCGCGTTTCGGTGCCCGTGTGGCCGGCTGCGGGGTGTCCACCGAATGAAATTCTTCATTCATGATCTTGAAGTCTGTTCATCTCCATGCCAGATTCGGCGGGACACAGACACAGTTCGGCGTGATCGCCGCTACGCCTTGGGAGCCACGCATGCCGATCGAGCAGACCCCCGAGGGGGGCCTCGCGCTGGAACGCCGCACCATCGAGGTGATCCCCGACGCCGAGCGGCACGGTACGCCGCTCAGCCAGTTCACCCTGTGGTTCGGCGCCAACATGCAGATCACCGCGATCGTGGACGGCGCCCTGGCGGTGGTCTTCGGCGCCGACGCGCTGTGGGCGATATTCGCCCTGCTCATCGGCAACGTGCTGGGCGGGGCCGTGATGGCGCTGCACTCGGCGCAGGGGCCGCGGCTCGGGGTTCCGCAGATGATCTCCAGTCGGGCGCAGTTCGGCGTCTACGGCGCGGTCCTGCCGTTGCTGCTGGTGATCCTGATGTACCTCGGCTTCGCCGCGACCGGCACCGTCCTGGCCGGTCAGGCGGTGTGCGAGATGCTGCACATCGACAATGCCAAGGTCGGCATCCTGATCTTCGGCGCACTCACCGCGGTGGTGGCGGTCACCGGCTACCGCCTGATCCACATCGCGGGCCGCATCGCGACCGTCGTCGGCGCGCTCGGCCTCGGCTACCTGATGATCCGCCTCTTCACGCAGTACGACGTCGGCGCGCACGTGGGCGAAAAGGGCTTCGACATCGCGACGTTCCTGCTCGCCATCGGCCTCGGCGCCGGGTGGCAGCTCACCTTCGGCCCGTACGTCGCCGACTACTCGCGCTACCTGCCGCGCGACACCAGCCTCCGCGCGACGTTCTGGTCGACGTTCGCGGGCTCCGTCGTCGGTTCCCAGATCGCCATGACGCTGGGGGCGCTCACCGCGGCCGTCGCGGGCAAGGCGTTCCTGCCGGACCAGGTCGGCTTCCTCGGCGATCTGGCGGGCCCCGCGTTCGTGGCGTTCCTCATCTACCTGGTGATCGTGGTCGGCAAGCTGACCGTCAACTGCCTGAACGCGTACGGCGGCTTCATGTCGATCCTGACCATCGTGACGGCGTTCGACGGGCGTTCGCGGATCTCGCAGGTCGCCCGCGCGGCGTACATCATCGGGTTCACCGCGGTCTCGGTGATCATCGCGATGGCGGCCAGCGCGGACTTCCTGACCAACTTCAAGAACTTCGTGCTGCTGCTCCTGATGGTCTTCACGCCGTGGAGCGCGATCAACCTCGTCGACTACTACCTCATCTCGCGCGAGCGCGTCGACATCCCCGCGCTCTACGACCCGAACGGCCGTTACGGCCGCTGGAACGTCACCGCACTGACCTGCTACGTCGTGGGCGTGGCGGTGCAGATCCCGTTCCTGGCCACCAAGATGTACACCGGCGCGCTCACCAAGAAGCTGGACGGCGCGGACATCTCCTGGATCGTCGGCCTCGCCGTCACGTCGGCGCTCTACTACCTGTGGGCGCGCCGTGTCGCCAACCCGCCCGCCGAAACCATCCGCCCCGCCGAGTCGCAGGCCGGCGACACCCGCGCCGAGGCGCCGGTCGGCTGACGGCCGCGCACCCCGCGCACACGGTGGATCTCCCGCCACCGCGTTCGAACCCGCCGCCTTCGTACGGTCCCTCCCGTCGGGACCGCGCGGAGGCGGCACGTGTGTGTCGGCCGCCGACCGCAGTACCCCTTCTCGAACGCTCCCGCGACCTCGCGACGGAGGTCGGCGACCGGGACACCCGCGCCGAGGCACTTCGCCATCCGGGCATCGCCGACCACGCCACCGGTCGCCTGGCGGCGGCTCGGGAACACTTGACCGAATCGTCCCGGATCCGTCGGGAGATCGGCCAGGCCGACGGAGTCGCGTCGAACATGGTGGGTCCGGGCTACATCGCCGCCGCCGAGGGTCGCCACGACGACGCGGTGTCGATCCTGGCCGAGGCCCACGCGCCGGCGCGGGCCCACGGGGCAGACAACATCGTGCTCCGGATCGAGGAGGCGCAGGCGCACATCCGGTAGAGACGCGTGACGACCGAGTCCGGTCCCACCGCGTGGCGGACCGGACTCCGTCGTCTGTCGTCCGCGTCGTGGTTGGCGCCACGGCCCTCGTACGGGATCCGACCGCGGGTGCTGTCGTCCCCTTCGGTCGGGTCGATGGCCCGCAGCGGGTGTGACGGGGCGTCAGCCCGCGAGCGTGCCCGTCTGCCCCGACGGTTCGGCCGCCTCGTGGCCGAGGGTGCCGGCGGCCCCGGGTGTGCCCCGCTCGGCGAGGGCCTCCAGTTCGGCGACCGCCCGGTCGGTGGCGGTCTCGGCGGCGATCGCCCGCGCCATCCGCTCGGCGGCGGAGCGGTACGACGGGTCGTTCAGTACCCGCTCGACGGCGCGCGCGATCGTCCGCGCCGAGGCGCCCTTGCCCACGGAGACGCCCGCGCCCGCCAGCCGGACGTGCCCCGCCACCTCGATCTGGTCACGGCCGAGCGGCACGCAGACCATGGGAACCCCTGCGCCCAGCGACTTGACGGTGGTTCCGTGGCCGGCGTGCGTGACGGTCACGGCGGCGTGGCGCAGCGCGAGGCTGTGCGGCGCGGAGGCGGTGACCAGGACGTTGGCGGGTGCGCGTACCGTCGCCGGATCCACGGCGGGGCCGGTGGTCAGCAGCCCGCGGACCGGCAGGGTGCCGAGGGCTTCGGCGATGCGCTCCAGCAGGTCGTGCTGCTTCATGAACGACGAGCTCAAGCCGACCAGTACCAGGGGTGCGTCGCCGTCCGGCAGGGTCAGGTCCCCGGCCCAGGCGGGGTCTTCCAGGCGGGGGCCGACGTGGCGTATGTGGTCGGGGAACTGCCGCCCGGCGTGGTCGAAGGCCCGTGGCGAAAGCACGAGTACCCGGTCGACGCGCTCGAACGCCTCGACGACCGAGCCGAGCGGTTCCAGGCCGTTCGCGACGCGTGCGGTGTTGAGGGCCGGCAGCCCCTTCACCCACGGTTTGCCGGACAACCGCGTCACGACGCGGTCGCGCAGCCGGCCGGGCGCGCCCTTCGCCGGGGCGAAGCCGAGGCCGGGCGGCGGCGCCCCCGGGGTGGGGAAGGGATAGATCGTCGTCGTCAGCGAGGCCGTCGGGACGCCGGCCGCCTCACCCGCGGTGGCCACGCCCAGCAGCATGTGCTCGGACACCAGTACGTCCGTCGGCCGGGCGCGCAACTCGGCGAGGGTGTCCCGGGCGTAGTCGGCCGCCGGCCCGCAGACGATGCGGTCGCGCAGCCGGGCGGCCGCGCCGAGCGGCGTGCGGGCCTCGAAGTCGCGGATGACGTCCTTGCTCGGGTCGCTGGGGTCGCCTTGCGGCGCGGTGGTCCAGGCGACCGCCTCCAGACCCGCGCCCACGATCTCGTCGCGCAGCGACTCGTCGGCCAATACCCGCACGCCGTGGCCGCGTTCGCTCAGCGCGCGGGCGACCGACAGTACGGGTGGCACGGCTCCGCCGCCGGCCCACGTGGCGAAGAGGAAGTTACTCGGCATGGTGTTCCTTCCGAGGGTCGATCGCGGTCAACATGTCGCGCATGGCTCGTTCGGCTTCCTCGCGGGAGAGGCCGAGGTCGCGGCGCCACAGCTTCCACAGGTAGATGTCCGTGGCGGCGTAGTGCAGGTTCAGCGCGTGATCGCGGGCCGGTCCGGCGGCGGGGAGCCGGTCGGCGAAGACCCGTTCCAGCCAGGCCCGGTGGAGACCGCGGGCGTGTGCGGCGGCCCGGGCGGCAGCGGGGATCCGGTCCATCTGCGCGATCCAGAGCACGTTGGCGTCGCCTTGTTGTTCGTAGTCGGCGAAGAGGACGGCGACGATCGCCGCCACATCGCCGGTCGGCGCCTGGCGCGCGAGCTCGGTCTGTGCCGCCACCGCGTCCGCGACGGCGTCGGCGAGACCGTCCTTGCCGCCGAAGTGGTTGACGATCGTCTGCACCGACACGCCGGCCGCGTCGGCGATGTGCTGCAACGTCACCTCGTCGTGCCAGCGCCGCGACCACAGTTCGGCCGCGGAGCCGATCACGCGCGCCCGGGTGGCCTCCAGAGCCGCGGCCCGGGCGCCCATACGGTACGAGCGCCTGCCCTCACTTTCCATGGAGTTGATTCCATATTGAATTGAGTGGGAAGTCAAGTGAAAAACTCGCCGCCTGCGCCTGCGCCTGCGCCCTGCCGCGCGGGCGGGCGTCGGTGGTCACGCATGGTTCGTCGGGCGAGGGGCCCGTGGCGCGGCGGCGATGGACCCCCCCGCCGGGGCACTGAGCGGCATAGAGTCCACGACCATGGTCGATATCACCGGCGCCCGCCTGGGGCTGCGCGAGTTCCGCCCCGACGACGTGGACGCGATCGTCGCGATCTACGGCGACGCTGCCGCCACCCGCCATCTGTCGTTCGAACCGCGGACCCGCGAGCAGGTGGCGGTCATCGTCGAGCGCTCGATCGCCTCGGCGAACGCCGACCCGCGCACCGAGTACGCCACCGCGGTGACCCGTGGCGACGATGTGATCGGGTTCGCTCGGCTTGCCATGGACCCGCACAGTCCGCGTGGAGCCACCATCGGCTTCGCCCTCCGTCCGGACGTGTGGGGACACGGGTACGGGGTCGAGACCGTACATCTCCTCGCCGCACTCGCGTTCCGGAACCTGGATCTGCACCGGATCTGGGGGGCTCGCGCTCCCTTGAACGAGGTTTCCGGGCGGACGATGGAACGTGCCGGGTTCACCCGCGAGGGCACGATCCGCGAGCACGTCCACGTCCGCGGCGCGTGGCGGGACTCCGTCGTGTACGCGATTCTCGACCACGAGTGGGAGGCGCCGGCCGACTTCCCCGGCTGAGCCGAGCAGCACCACCGCTCCCGACTACCGCTCCCGAGTCGCCGACGACGCCGTCTTCACCCGCGCGGCGCGGGGACTCGCCGCCGAAAGGAGCAATGGCGCGCCCGTCGCGCCGCCGCCTGCTGGGATGGGGCAGCGGATCCCCGTCCGAACAGGTCCGTGTGCCGCAGTCCTTCCCACGTGGGTGGGCGCCATGACCGCGGTCATCGCCCGCACGGCTCTCGCGTTCCCGGGCGGGGCGGGCGCCGCCACCGCCCGCCCCGCCCGGGAACGCGAGAGCGGCGCGTCGAGCCGGCCGCCGGCCGCGTCACGCCGTTCACCTCGATCCGGCGGCGACGCGATCAGGCCGAACCCCGCACGACGACAGGGACTTCCGCCCGGGCCCTCTATCCGCGTTCCGGGTGAGGTTCGGCGGTGCCGTCCGCACGCGTTTCGGGTTTTGTGCCGAGGACCTCGCGGGCCTGCATCGCGGCGCGCAGGACGCTCTCGCTGATGAAGTCGCTGAAGCGGGCGACGTTCTCCAGGCGGGTGGCGGCCGGGGTGTCGCGGCCGAGGATGCCGACACCCTGCCGTGCGATCTCGGCGACCTGGGCGGTACCGCGAGCGCTGTCGATCGTCGACTGGTACCAGACGTCGTCGTCGACGAGGTAGCGCTCGCGGCGGCGTTCGTCGCGCACGCGGCGGACGAGGCCCTGGCTTTCGAGGAACGCGATCGCCTTGGAGACGGACGCCGGGCTGACCTGGAGGTGCCGGACGAGTTCGGACGCGGTGAGGCTGCCCTCGTCGGTGATGAAGAGGCAGGTCAGCACCCGGGCCATCATCCTGGGCAGGCCCTGTTGCATGAGGACGGTGGTGAACGTCTCCTCGTACTCGCGCAAGGCCTCGTCGTCGCGTCCGTGGGCCTGTGCGGGCACTCCCTGTCCGCCGGACGCGGTCTGCCTGCGCCGGTGGGCGCGGCGTTCGGTGGCGCGGTGGGCCAGGTCGGCGCGGTAGGCGATGGGTCCGCCGTTGCGCATCACCTCACGCGTGATCGTCGAGGTGGGGCGTGCCAGGCCTCGGGCGATCTCCGCGTAGGCGAGGCTGTCGGCCAACCCCAGTGCGATCTGCCGGCGTTCCTGCTGAGTGAGTCTGCCTCCCGGCATCACGATCTCCCTTCGCTCGTCCCTGTCGACCTCAGCATAGCGTTCACCTCTCAATCATTGCAACGTCGACGGAGAAGTCGTTGCATTAAGCGCACTACTGTTGCAACGATTCCATGGCTTTGAGCTGCAAAGATGGTGATCATTCGCAATGAAACTGTTGAGCAATCTTTAAATGCAACGTAGCTTTCTCGATATCGGAAACAGCAGACACCGGAGGGCACGATGCAGACGTTCGGGCGGCCCCGCGGAGATCAGCACCCAAAAGGGCGACATCCACATCGCCGAGGCGCTCTCCGGCACGGTCGTGCTGCGCACGCAGATGGGCGACGTGGCGGTCGGCGCCGCGGCCGGAGTGTCCGCGTCCCTGGACGCCGGCACCGGGCACGGACGGATTCACAACGCGCTGAAGAACACCGACGGCATCGCCGACCTGGCCATCCACGCGACCACCGGCCACGGCACCATCACCGCCCGCAGCCTCTGAAGCAGGAGCACCCATGACCAACCCGGCCATCGCCGCGAACGGGCTGCGCAAGTCCTACGGCGACAAGACCGTGCTCGACGGCGTCGACATCACGGTCCCCGAAGGAACGATCTTCGCCCTGCTCGGCCCCAACGGCACCGGCAAGACCACCGCCGTGAAGATCCTCTCCACCCTCGTCTCCGCCGACCCGGCCTCCGGCGAACTGCGGGTCGGCGGGCACGACTTGGCCACCGACCCGCAGGCGGTACGGGCCGCGATCGGCGTGACGGGGCAGTTCTCCGCCGTCGACGGGCTGATCACCGGCGAGGAGAACATGCTCCTCATGGCGGACCTGCACCACCTGTCCAAGCGCGAGGGACGCCGGGTCGCCGCCGAGTTGCTGGAGCGCTTCGACCTCACCGAGGCCGCGAGGAAGCCCGCCTCCACCTACTCCGGCGGCATGAAGCGCCGCCTGGACCTGGCGATGACGCTGGTCGGCAGCCCGCGGATCATCTTCCTCGACGAACCGACCACCGGCCTGGACCCTCGCTCCCGCCACAACATGTGGCAGATCATCCGCGAACTCGTCTCCGACGGCGTCACCGTCTTCCTCACCACGCAGTATCTGGAGGAAGCAGACGAACTCGCGGACCGGATCGCGGTCCTCGACGACGGGAAGATCGCCGCCGAGGGAACCGCCGCGGAACTCAAGCGGCTCGTCCCCGGCGGGCACGTCCGACTCCGCTTCGTCGAACAGCGTGCGTACGAGCATGCCGCCGCCGCCCTGCACGAGGTCGTGCGCGACGAGGAAACCCTGTCGCTGCAGATACCCAGCGACGGCAGCTCACGCGAGCTGCGAGCCATCCTCGACCGGCTGGACGCCTCCGCCGTGGAGGCGGACGAACTCACCGTGCACACCCCCGACCTCGACGACGTCTTCTTCGCCCTGACCGGCCACCCCACCGCCCCCGCACCCGACGCCGCGGCACCCGCCGTCCTGAAGGAAGCCGTCCGATGAGCGCCTTCTCCCTCGCCGTACGCGACTCGAACACCATGCTGCGCCGCAACCTCCTGCACGCGCGGCGCTACCCGTCCCTCACCCTGAACCTGCTGCTCACGCCGATCATGCTGCTGCTGCTCTTCGTCTACATCTTCGGCGACGTGATGAGCGCCGGCATCGGCGGCGCCGGCGCGGACCGCTCCGAGTACATCGCCTACATCGTCCCGGGCATCCTGATGATGACCATCGGCGGCGCCACGGTCGGGACCGCGGTGTCGGTCTCCACCGACATGAGCGAGGGCATCATCGCCCGCTTCCGCACGATGGCGATCCACCGCCCGTCGGTGCTCATCGGGCACGTCGTCGGCAGCGTGCTGCAGTCGATCGTCGGTGTGGTCCTCGTCGGCGCCGTCGCCGTGGCCATCGGCTTCCGGTCCACGGACGCGACCGCCCTGGAGTGGTCGGCAGCGTTCGGCCTGCTCGCGCTGTTCGCCCTGGCACTCACCTGGATCGCGGTCGGAATGGGCCTGGTCAGCCCGAACGCCGAGGCGGCCGGCAACAACGCGCTGCCGCTGATCCTGCTGCCGCTCTTCTCCAGCGCCTTCATCCCGGCCGACACGATGCCGGGCTGGTTCCAACCGATCGCCGAGTACCAGCCGTTCACCCCGGCCATCGAGACCCTGCGCGGCCTGCTGCTGGGCACCGAGATCGGCCACAACGGATGGCTCGCCATCGCCTGGTGCCTGGGCCTGACCATCCTCGGCTACCTCTGGTCGACCTCGAAGTTCAACCGCGACCCGAGGTAGCGGTCATGACAGCGCGGGCCGCCTCCCGCACCTCGTCCCACCCCAGGGCGGCGCACTCCGACCCCGCGTCGGCGTCCGCCGCCCTGTCGGCGTTCACGGGCGCGATCACCCGTCGCCGCATGGGCGGTTCGGGCCGACCCGCCGGAGGGCCGGTCGGGCACGTCGATGGTTGCGGCGTGGGGTGTGGCGGAGGATGGTGCGCGTGAACATGTCCGATGGGGCTGCCGGAGTGAGCGCCGCCTTGATGCTGTGTGATCCGGCGCGGGTGGCGGACCTCGCGCTGCGGTTGCGCGAACCGGTCCTGGACGCCCTCGCCCGGGCACGGGATCTGCCGCCGGAGCTCGTCCGGCGCCTACTGGCGAGCGCCGGCCCCGAGACCCACGCGGCCCTCGCCCGCAACGCCCTCGCGCGCGGGACCGCGCTGACGGCGGACGTCGCGGTCGCGCTCGCGACGCTGGGTTGGCCGGAGTTGGCGGTGCGGCTGTACCTGGCCGACCACCCGTCGGAAGCCGAGTCGCCCGGGCGATACGCGACCGCACCCGGGGCGAGCCCGGCCGACACCCGCGCCCGTGCCGAGGCCGCTCGGGCCGAGACCCGGAACCGGACACTGGCCGCGCTCCGCGTCAGGTCCGCGGTGCTGGCCGCGGCGGATCCGGCCGATCCGCGTTGGTACCAGCCCGGCGGCCTGGTCGAACGACTCTCGGATACCCGGGCCGACGTCCGCCTCGTCCCGGCGCTGCGTGGCCCGTTCCCCGAACCGATCGCCCGCGCGCTCCAGGTGTTCGGCGACGATCCGACCCCCGCCGTACGGCTCGACGCGAGGCGCCGGTTGGCGGAGTCCGGTGCCGACGAGCGGTTCGCGGCTTTGGCGGAACCGGCCGCGCCGCTCACCGTTGTCCGCGGCACGTCCGGTGAACGGCGCGAAGCGGCTCCGGCCCCGCCGCCGCTCGACGATGCCACATTCGCCGCGCACCTGCTGCTGCTCGGGTTGCGCCATCTGGACCGGCGGGCGCCGAAGGAGGACCGGTACGCGAACGACGACGACGAAGACTGGAACGCCGATTTCGCGGTCTACGCGTGGACCGAATTCGCATCGGTCCCCGACGAACCGCTGCCGTGGGACCTGATCCTGGCCGAACACGCGCGCCGCCCGTTCACGGGCATGGGCCTGGCGGCACTGACCACGCGTGCGGGATGCCCGGCGGACCTGGCCGCCGAGGCGTACCGCGAAGAGCCGTACCGGGTCCTGGCCGTCGCGCCGGACGTCGTCCCCCTGGAATGGATCACCGCGTTCGAGACCGGCACGTCGATCGGCGTCGTGTGGGAGCCGCTGCTGTCGCGCGGCCTGGCGGAAGGCCGGTACGACCCGGACGAGGTACTGGACTCGGTCGCCCCGGCGACCGGTGTGTTCGCCGCTCTTCCCTTGGCCGTACCCGGCGTGCGCGGCGCCGTGGCGCGCCTTGCCGCGTGCCTGGGCACGGATATCGCCGCGTGGACCGCGATCCTCACCGGAAGGGCCTGGTTCCGGGGTACCGCAAGGCGGTTCGTCGATTCGGCGGTCACCGGACAGGTCCCCGAACGCCACAACACCACGTTCGCGGGCGCGCCCCACTCGGCGAACCCCGTCGAGTCGGCCTTCCGGATCCTGTTCATGTGCACCGAGGCGAACGTACAAAGCGCGCTGATCCCGAGGTTGCCGCCCCGGGCCCTGGAACTGCTCTGCATGCCCGGCGGCGTGAACGCGGCGTCGCGGGCCGCGATCCTCGCCGAGCACGGCCGCGCCGCCGCCCTGGCGATGGCGACGTATACGACGGACCTGTCGCCGGAGGAGACTTCGAAGCTGCTGGACCGCGACGACCCCGAGATCAACGCCCGGTTGTACGCCCGCGCCCGGCTCACCCGGGCCCAACGCGTGCGCATTGCCTCCGGTACCGACCGGCACGGCCGCCCGCGCGCCGTCCCGGTCTCCGAAAGCGTCGCCACCTGGGACCGGGAGCCGCCACCGGACCAGCTCCTCGACCGGATCGCGGCCGCCCGGCGGTCGGGGCATCCGCTGATGCTGCGGCACCTCCCCGCGCACGCGGCCGGGCGGACCGCGGCGCCGCGCCTGGCGATGCTGGTGCGGCTGTGGGAATACGGTGGGCCGCACGACGTACGGGAACTGCTGGAGGCGACGAGCCCTCCGCCGCTGCGTGGTCGGACCGGAACCGAGACGTGGCCGGCCCGGGTGCGAGCGGCGGCTCGGCGGGCACTGGCCGCCGGACCCGAAGCGGGACTCGACCTGCTGCGCGCGGCGGCCGACGACGCGGCGCGTCCCGAGGCGGTGATCGCGGAACTGCGCGAGGCCGTCGGCGTGGTGCTCCCGTTCCGGGACGAGGACCTTCCCTGGCCGGAGCTCCTGCGAGCACAGGCCGAGCGGCCGTTCGACGGCGACCTGACCCGAAGCCTCCTGGACCACCCCGACTGCCCGACCGAGTTCCAAACCGCGGTGCTGCACAGCCTTGCCTCGCTCGGGACGTTGGGCACATGGACGGCGCAACGCCTGGCCTCCGGCGCGCTCACGGTGCTGGACGTGGCGGCGACCGCGTGCACGCCGGCGCCGCAGGCGGTTCGCATCATCACGGAACACGCGGCACGGACACCCGACTTCCTTCGCGACCCCGCGGCCCGGGAGCTGATCCGCCGCGTCCGCGCCCGACTCGACCACACCGACGCGTGGGTGGTCGCGGTGCGGCTGCTCCCCGAGTTCACCGGCACCCTGCTCGAACTCGTCGACACCGCAGCCGCCACGACCGGGCACGCCACCCCTCCATCCTGATCCGCCACACACAAAGCCTTCGACCCGCCGTGCCGAACGCGCTCGGATCGCCGCCGAGCGGATCGCCCCCTCCGGGGGGCCACTCGGCCGTCACCCGCGTGGGTGACCTTCACCGCCGGGTCTCGACACCGCACCGGTTGTTTGGCCGAGGATGGGTCCGGGCCCGCGCCCCCGGCGTCGGGCGTCCCGAACTCCCGTCCAGGTCAAAGGAAACACGCATGTCCGAACCCACCGAACAAGACATCTCCGCCGCTTTCGCGACGGCTGCGCCGATCGTGCTCGCCGCCGCCCCACACGTACTCCCGCACCAGGCGCCTCCCGAGCCGGACGAGATCTGGGACCTGCCCCGCGGCAGCGCCTGGGTGTACCGCGGCGAGGGCAACCACGGCATCGTCCGGCCGGTGATCCTGGCGGACGGCTTCAACACCGGACCCAGCACGCTCGAATTCCTGTGGGCCGGGCTGGAGAGCGGCGACTTCCCGCTGATCACCGAAATGCGCCGCCGGGGCCGCGACGTGATCCTGCTCGGCTTCGCCGAACGCAGCGCCTCGATCCTCGACAACGCCGAAGCGGCCGTCGCGGCGATCATGCGGACGAACGCCGACCGGGTGGGCGACACTCGGCTCACCGTCGGCGGCTTCAGCATGGGCGGCCTGGTCACCCGCTACGCGCTCGCCAAGATGGAGTCCGAGCACATCGACCACCGCACCGGCGTCTACTTCTCCTACGACAGCCCGCACAACGGCGCCCACATCCCGCTCTCGCTCCAGGCGTTCGCCCACTACATCCGCAGACTCGACCCCCGCTTCTCCGACCAGATGAACAGCCCCGCCGCACGGCAACTATTGTGGCGGCACATCGAGAACTGGTCCGCCAAGCCCGAAGTCGACCCACTGCGCACCCGGTTCCTCGACGAACTGGAGCGGGTCGGTACCTGGCCGCGGATCCCGCTGAAGCTCGCCCTGGCCAACGGCGTCGCCACCGGCGCCGGCAACGGCATCACGCCCGGCACCACCGCCGTCAAGGGCAAGGGCCTGGCCATCATCGGAACCGACCTGCGCACCACGCCCACCGGAGCCGACACCCTCTCCGCCACGCTGCGGGTGCTCACCCCGCAGAAGAACGAGGCCCGCGCCGAGGGACTGCCCGACATCGACGGCGCCCCCGGCGGCACCCTGGAGAGCTTCGAAATCCTCGCCGACGCGCTGAACAAGGTCATCGGCCTCGGCGTCGCCAACCCCGTCACCGAGCACTGCTTCGTTCCCACCGTCAGCGCCATCGCCGCGGACCGCGGCCTCGACACCCACGACGACCTCTACACGAACATCGACGCACTCGACCGTGACCAGGTCGCCGTCGACGACTTCGCATGCGCCTCGGACAACGAGCGCCACACCAAGGTCACCGCCGAGTTGTGCACCTGGCTCCTCGACCGCCTTCCCGACTGATCCACGCCGCAAGAACGCGAGGGGCCGTGCCGCATCCGGCACGGGCCCCTCGGTGGGTGCCGGGGTCGGCTCGGCACGCCTGCCGTGCGGCGGACGTGGTGTCGTGCGCAGGTCGAGTGTAATTCTCTGCCAATCGGGTCATTCGGGGTCCATGAGTGTTCTCGATTACGCGGACAGGTCGGATTTCGACGACGTGGAGCGGGGGTTCGTCGCGGCGCTGAAGCCGGCGATGGTGCGTGCGGACGACGGCCGGGTGGTGTGGGACGGGGAGGCGTACGCGTTCCTGGACGGCGACTGCCCCGACACCGCGCATCCGAGCCTGTGGCGGCAGTCCCGGCTGTGCAACAAGCAGGGCCTGTTCGAGGTGACCGACGGCATCTACCAGGTCCGCAACCTGGACCTGTCGAACATGACGCTGGTCGAGGGCGACACCGGGGTGGTCGTGATCGATCCGCTGATCTCGGCGGAGACCGCCGCGGCGGCGTTGGCGTTGTACCGCGAGCACCGGGGCGATCGGCCGGTGACCGGGCTGATCTACACGCACTCGCACGGCGACCACTTCGGCGGCGCGCGGGGTGTGCTGCCGCACGGACACCCGCCGGTGCCGATCCTGGCGCCGGCCGGGTTCCTGGAGCACGCGGTCGCGGAGAACGTGTACGCGGGTGGGGCGATGACCCGCCGCGCGGTGTACATGTACGGCGTGGAGCTGGCCAAGGGCCCCGCCGGGCAGATCGGCTGCGGCCTGGGGATGACCACGTCCACGGGCACCATCACGATGATCCCGCCGACCGTGGACATCACCCGCACCGGCCAGGAGGAGACGGTCGACGGAGTGCGGATCGTCTTCCAGATGACGCCGGACACCGAGGCGCCGTCGGAGATGAACTTCCTCTTCCCCGATCGGCGGGCGTTGTGCATGGCGGAGAACGCCACGCACAACATGCACAACATCCTGACCCTGCGCGGCGCGGTGGTGCGGGACACCCGGATCTGGGCGCACTACCTCGACGAAGCCATCGCGCTGTTCGGCGACCGGGCGGACGTCGCGTTCGCGTCGCACCACTGGCCCACATGGGGCCGGGACCGCATCGTGGAGCACCTGGCGGGGCAGCGCGACATGTGGGCGTACCTGCACGACCAGACGCTGCGGCTGACCAACCGGGGCCTGACCGGCGCGGAGATCGCCGAGGAGTTGGAACTGCCGCCGCGGATCGCGGACCTGTGGGCCAACCGGGGCTACTACGGTTCGCTCAGCCACAACGTCAAGGCGATCTACCAGCGCTACATGGGCTGGTTCGACGGCAACCCGGCACACCTGTGGGAGCATCCGCCGGTCGAGCAGGCGAAGCGGTTCGCCGCCGACTACGGCGGCGTGGACGCCTTGGTGGCCAAGGGCCGGCAGTACGCGCAGGCCGGCGACCTGAGGTTCGCCGCCACCCTGCTGGGGCACGCGGTGTTCGCCGCCCCCGACGACGCGGCGGCGAGGGAGGCCTTGGCGGGCGTGTTCGAGAGGCTCGGGCACGGCGCGGAGAACGGGACGTGGCGCAACTTCTACCTGATGGGCGCGCAGGAGTTGCGCGGCAGCGTCGCGCACACCGCGATCGAGACGACCAACCCGGAGATGGCGATGGCGTTGACCGTCGACATGCTCATCGATGCCCTCGCCGTGCGCGTCGACGGGCCGCGCGCGTGGGACGAGAAGCTCTCCATGACCTGGCACGTGACCGACGAGAAGCGCTCCTGGCACCTGCTGTTGTCCAACGGCGCGCTGACCCATCGCAGCACCGCCGCCGGCGACACGCAGCGCGACGGCACGGCGACGCCCGCCGCCGACCTGACGTTGACCCTGACCAGACCGCAACTGCTGGGCGTCCTGGCCGGACAGGGCCTGGACGGCGTGCACGTCGAGGGCGATCCGCAGGTGTTCGCCCGCCTGGCGGCCCTGCTCGACACATCCGACCCCGAGTTCGCCATCGTCACACCCTGACGACCACAGGCGGCGCCGCCCGCGCGGACGCACCATCGCGGAAGCCCGCCGCGTCGGTGCGTCCGCACGCGTGCGTGGTTGCCGGGGGAGCCGTGCCGGGAGTCTTGGGCGCCGTGCTCGCCGTCCCCGTCGTCGCGGCGACCCTCGGGGCGGGCTCGGCGGTCGTGGTCAGTGCTGGGTGTGTCGTGCCCGGACGGCGTCGGCGACGCCGGGGTGGATGTGGTCGGGGCCCAGCGCCCTGCCCAGTGGGCTGTCGGCGAGGCGGTGGGCGGTCGGGGGGTGGACCCGGGCCAGGCGCAGGAGGCAGTCGCGGTGGGCGAGTTCGACCCGCAGTTCCTCGAGGGTGTCCAGGACGGGGATGCCCAGGCCGTAGCTGGAGACGAGGTTGAGGACGACGGTATCGGGGGCGGGGTCGGTGTGCGCCGCGTGTTCGAGGACGGCGAGTTTGAGGCGGGCGGCGTTGCCGAAGAAGAGTTGGCCGTCGGGGCGGATGATCAACAGCCCGGGAGTGGTGCTCGCGCCCGGTCGGTCCTCGACGTCGCCGTACAGCCCGGTGTCGGCGACCAGGCCCAGCACGGCGGTGCGGGGCCGGGAGGCGTAGGCGATGAACATGATCAGCGACAGCCCGGCGGCGATGAGCAGCCCGGGCAGCAGGTCGAACAGCAGCACGCCGAACAGGGCGGCGGCGGCGATGGCGAAGTTGGGCTTGTCCAGTCGCAGATAGCGGCGCAGTTCGCCGACTTTGAGGAAGCTGCGGACGGCGACGATGACGATGGCGCCCAGGACGGGTTCGGGCAGGTCGGTGAACAGCGGGGTGAGGAACGCGCCGGTGACCAGGACGAAGGCGGCGGCGACGACGGAGACCATCTGGCTCGTCGCGCCGGAGGCCTCGGCCGCGGCGGAGCGGGAGGCGCTGCCGGACACGGCGAAGCCCTTGAACAGGCCGGCCGCGACGTTGGAGGCGCCCATGGCGAGCATCTCGCGGTTGGCGTCGACGGTGTCGTCGTGTTCGCGGGCGAACCGCCCGGAGATCGAGTAGCTCTCGGCGAACACCACCAGGGCCAGGCCGAACGCGCCGCCGATCAGGGCGATCCAGTCGTTCGCCGGGATGTCGGGCCACCCGGGGACCGGCACGGCGCCGGGGATCTTTCCGACGGTCTCGACGCCGTGCTCGTCCAACGAGAACGCCGCCGAGACCGCGATTCCCGCCGCCAGGACCACCAGCGACGCCGGCACGCGCGGCAGCAGGCGCTCCAGGGCGAACAGCGCGGCGAGCGCCGCCGCGCCGACGGCGATCGTTGCCCGGTGCCAGTCGTCGACGTGGGCGAGGAGGTGCCAGGTGCGGGCGAAGAAGTTCCCGTCGCCGCCGGGGATCCCCAGGATCTTGGCGCACTGGCGCACGATGATGGTCAGCGCCATGCCGAACAGGAAGCCGACCAGGGCCGGTTCGGACAGGAAGTCGGCGATGAAGCCGAGCCGCGCGAGCCCGGCCACCACCAGGATCCCCCCGGCGAGCATCGCCAGTGCGGCGGACAGGGCGACGGCGACCTTCGGGTCGCCCGAGACGTCCGCCACGGTGGCGGCGGACAGCACCGCCGCGGCGGACGTCGCGCCCACGACCAGGAACCGCGACGACCCGAAGACCGCGTAGGCGATCAGCGCGACGGGCGCCGCGTAGAAGGCGTTCTGCGGCGGCACCCCGGCGATCTGCGCGTAGGCGACGCACTCGGGCACGATCAGCGCCCACGCGGTCAGCGCGCCGATCGTGTCCTTGCCCAGGTGCGCGCGGCGGTAGCCGGGCAGCCAGGACAGCACCGGCCACGCGCGACGCGCGCGTTCGCTGCGGGGTGCGGCCGGTGGGCGCGGGCTCACGGGTGTCTCCGATCGGCGTCGAATCGCGGCGGGAGGCGGTGCCGTTCTCCGTCTGCGCGGGATGTTCAGCCGGTGAGGCCGCCGACGGCGTCGCCGACCGACTTGGCGCCCAGGACCAGGAGCAGGACGGCCATGATCGCCGCGTTGTGCTCGGCCATCCACGTCTTCCACGCGTCGAGGGTGGTGGTGGCCCTGTTCCCGCCGACCAGGTACACCGCGAGCGGGACGACGGCGCACAGCGAGCCCAGGGCGACGAACACCGCGCCCGCGACCACACGGGCGTCGGTGTCGGACGTCGCGCCGGCGATCGACACCCCCGCGGTGATCACCAGGGCGAGGTTCTTCGGATTGACCACCGCCAGGGCGAACGCGAGACCGGCGGACTTGGCGGGGGTGAACCGGTCGATCGTCCGCATCCATCCCGGGAGTTCCCGAGCGTCACCGCGGGGCCGACCGTGCCACTGTTTGGCGGCCAGCAGCAGGAACAGCACGCCGACGCCGAGTTCGACCCACGACACCCACCTCGCGGGCGTCCCGTCGTCGTCGGCGCCGCCACCGGCGCCCACCGCGACCAGCGCGGTGATCGCCGCGGCCAGAGCCACGATCCAGCCGAGCGCGAACGCGATCCCGTTGGCCCGGCCCTTCGGCGTGGCCAGCATCAGCACGATCGCGATCAGCGGCATCGGACTGATCGCCACACCGATCGCGGGACTGAGGACTCGACCGATCGCGTCACCCACGCACAGCCTCCCGTCGCAGTGGACGGGCCCACCCCGCCACCCGCGGCGCGCCGAACCACCGCCCGTGCGCACGCTCCTTCGGCGATCATGACGCCTCGCGCACGAATCGCATCACCAGTGAACAACTCATACAAATCGTGTCGAATCATGATCACTCGGGTAAGCCAAGCGTTCGTGTGCCGTCGCGCCGACGGGGAGTCTTCGGATCGGTCGGGGCGCGTGCCCGTCACCGATGCGGGATCTCGTAGCCCCGGCTGAGCCGGGTCCGGCAGCGAGGTGCGTCGGCACGGGCCGTGGGTGGCCGCTTGATGCACGGCCCAGAGAGTGCTCGTCCTCGGGGCTGTCCAGTCGATGAGCATGATGCCGCCGCCGGCCAGACCGAACAGTGCGATCTTCATGCCCGGGTGCAGACGGCCTTGTTCGGTGGCGAGGGCGAGTTGCAGGGGGAGCGTGGCCGCGGCCATGTTGCCGGTACGCGCGAAGGTGGGCACGACCGCGTCGGGACGGGCGCCCACGCGTTTCGGGGCGTGGATACGGTCGTGCCGAGGACGGTCCGGATCAGTCACCCCGATTCGACGACGCCCGGCATCACGCGGCGAGTGGGGGAGGCCCGGGTGGACCGAACCGGAGGCGAATTCCGCGGCAGGGCTTGAACTTGACGTATGCGTCAAGTTCTACGGTCGTCGCGACCCAATCCTCGGATCCCAGGAGTCGTGATGACCGGCGACGTTTCCACTGTCCCCCCTGCTTCCACCGTCCCTGCCGTCCCCGCCGAGCAGCGCGAGGTGTGGTTGCGAGCCAGGCCGGACGGGGCGCTCACGGCCGACGACTTCGAGCTGGTCCGGGTTCCGGTCCCCGAGGTGGGGGCCGGGCAGGTGCTGGTGCGCAATCGGCTGATGAGCGTGGTCGCGGTGATGCGGACGCTGGTGGAGGGCGGCGACGATCTGCCCGTCCCGGCGGCCGAGTTGGGCGAGCCGATGTGGGGGCCCGCCCTCGGGGAGGTGGTCGCGGCACCCGGCGGCGGCGAGTTGGCGGCCGGCGATCTCGTGACGCACATGCGGGGCTGGCGCGAGTACGCGGCCGTCGACATCGGCGAGGCCCGGCCCGTCGACCCCGAGCTGCTGCCCGACGCGGCCGCGCATCTGTCGCAGGCGATGACCGGCTGGCTCGGCGTCGTGCGGGGTGCCGAAGTGCGGGACGGGGACACGGTGTTCGTGACCGGCGCGGCGGGCGGGGTCGGGACGATGGCCGGGCAGTTCGCGCGGCTGCGCGGGGCGCGACGGGTGATCGGCAGTACCGGCTCGCGGAGCAAGGCCGACTACCTGATCAAGGAGTTGGGGTACGACGCGGCGGTGATCCGGGGCGGCGCCCCGATCGAGGAGCAGTTGCGCGAAGCGGCTCCCGAGGGGTTGGACGCGGTATTCGACAACGTGGGCGGCGAGCAACTGACGGCGGCCCTGGCGGTGGCCAATCGCGGTGCCCGCGTCGGCCTGGTCGGCGCGCTCTCCGGCCAACTCGGCGGCGGGTTCTCCGCTCCCGTCGAGGTGGACACCGGCTCGCTCATCCTGCGCGGGATCACCCTGCGCGGCATGGCGGGCATCGATCACCTGGACGCGATCCCCGAGGGAATGCGCGAGTTCGGGCGCGGACTGCGCGCGGGAACCATCGCCTTCCCGCACGTCCGGCTCTCCGGCATCGATCAGGCGCCCCGGGCGTTGTGCGAACTGCTGGAGGGACGACACATCGGTGCGGTGCTCGTGGAATTGTGATGCGTGACCGTCCCCGGGCATCCACCCCGAAAGGATCACGCGTGCGTATCGGCGATGCGGCGGCAGCCGCCGGCCTGACCCCTCGGGCCCTGCGCTACTACGAGCAGGAGGGCCTGCTCCGGGCCGGGCGTTCGGCGTCCGGCCACCGCGAGTACGAAGCCCAGGACGTGCACCGGTTGCTCGCCGTACGCCGACTTCTCGAAGCCGGTCTGACCATCGGCGACCTGAAGGACTTCCTCGACGTGCTCGACATGGTCTTCCCGCTCCACGGCGAGCCCCCGGGCCCGGGCCCCCGAGTCCGTGCGGGCGACTGCCCGGTCGCCGAGGTCGCCGTCCGCCGCCTGGCGGAGCTGGACGCCCGCATCGCCCGCCTGACCGAGGCCAGGACCCGTCTGGCCGACGCCCTCGCCCACCGCTTCGGCGACATGTTCCCCGTCGGCAGCCCGAACCGGGCGGCCTGACCGGCCGAGGCGGTCGGGCGCGGGCCCTCCCCCCAGCGGTGCCTTACGAGTCCTACGCGGGAACCGGTTCGGTCTCGGGGTACGGGCTGAGCATGGTGTCGAAGTAGCCGTCCGGGGCCTCCTCCAGGAAGGTCGACAGGTTTTCCAGGAAGGCGCGCAGCGGGGGCGTCGCGTTGTGCCGGTCCAGATCCTCCTGGGAGCGCCAGACCTCGTACAGGAAGAAGCGGCCGTCCTCGTGCTCGTGGAGGTGGTACTGCAGGTTGCCGGGCTCCTGCCGGGTGGGGGCCACGAACGAGGAGAGGACGCGCCGGACTTCGTCCCTGCGCTCCGGCCTGGGGCGAAGGAATCCGTAGAGGGAGATGGGCTGATCCGTGTTCGTCATGGCCGTGACACTAGGATCTCTCATCGATGTGAGGTTCAAGGGGTTGTGAGGAGCACCACATGAAGATCGGCGAGCTCGCCGCCGCGACCGATACTTCCGTTCGACTGCTGCGCTACTACGAGGAGCAGGGACTCCTGGAGTCCCACCGCCTCGACAGCGGCCACCGCCGCTACGACGACAGCGCCCCCGCCGTGGTCCGCCGCATTCGCTCGCTCCTGGACGCCGGCCTGCCGACCCGGGTCATCCGCGACCTGCTGCCGTGCGTTCGCCAGGACGGCACGGTCGCCGCATGCAAGCTGGAGACCCTTCGGGAACACCTCCAGGGGCTGAACGACCGGATCTCCGCGCTGTCGGAAGCCCGGACCTCCCTCACCGGGCTCGTCTCCGCCGCCCAGGCCCACGAGCGGGCGCTCGGGTAAGGGCGGCACCGGCAAGGGCGTCACCGCTCCTGCGTGCGCGACGACGTCCGGCTTCTCGCTGTGGCAGCAGGCGGCGAGAGATCGACGGCACGCGCCGATCGGCGCAACCGCGAGGGCGCCGAACGCCGCCGTTGTCCACGCGCCGACGCGCCCTCGCGTCGACGCGCCGATGCGGACCGCAGGTGACCCGACCCGGCCGGGTGGCCGCTTCCCGGTCGTATGCGGTGGCCTTCAGCCTGGTTGGAAGAAGGCGAGCAACTTCTGGGCGGCGTTCGGCGACGTCAGCAGTTCCTGCATGTCCGCGGACATCCGGGCGGCGGCGCTGGTGCGTTCGAACATCTCGCGTTCGTATTCCTCGACGGCGGCCGGAACGTCGTCCGGGTGCGCGGCCAGCGCGAGACCGAGCAGGGCGCCGTCGAGCAGCGCCATGTTGGCACCCTCTCCCACCGGTGGCATCAGGTGCGCGGCATCGCCGATCAGCGTGACGCCCGGCGTCGACGGCCAGGTCAGGCCGACCGGGAGAGTGGTGATCGACCGCGGCACGACCGTGTCGTCGCAGGCCGCGATCAGCGCGGTGAACCGCGCGTCCCAGCCGGAGAGCAGGTCGATCAGCCGCGCCCGGGCGGCGGCCGGGTCGTCGAACGGGATCCCGCTGGTCGCGAACCAATCCTCGGCGGTGTCGTAGAAGCTGAGGCCGATGCGAACGCGGCCGTCACCGTTGCGCTGCGCCGCCAGCGACAGCCCGTTGCCGAGCACCCAGTAGTTGCCGCGCCCGACCATCTCCGCGAGGTCGGGGTACGTGCGGTCGATGTCGGGAATGCCGAGCTCGACGATGTTCTGGCCGATATGCGCCGGGCGAGCGTCGGTGAGCAGCGCGCGGACCCGGGAGTTGGCGCCGTCCGCGCCGACCAGCAGGTCGCAGGTCGCGCTGCTGCCGTCGGTGAAGTGCAGCCGGCCGATATCGGCGCGTTCGAACGCGTGCCCCCAGCGCACCGCGTGCTCGGGGAGAGAGTCCAGCAGCAGGTTGCGCAGGTCGGCACGGTCCACCTCGGGCCGCTCGAACGGGGCGTCGTCGGGCGTGTCCTCCTGCAGCAGCAGGGTGCCGTCCGGCTGGAGGAGACGCATGTCCTGGCCCTCACCACGGGCGATCGCGTGGAATCGGTCGATCAGGCCGGCCTCGCGCAGCGCCCGCTGTCCGGAATGTATGTCGAGCATGCCGCCCTGGCCGCGCGCGTCGCGCGAGGGTTCGCGTTCGTACACGACGGCGTCGATGCCCTTCACATGCAGCACACGGGCGAGAGCCAGGCCGCCGAGACCGGCTCCGACGATGGCGATGGTCGTGGTCGTGGTCGTGGTCATGAGATTGCGCCTCCTTCGATACGCCGTACTGGTCGATACACTGTATCGCCTGATGCGATGTAATGTTGGCGGCATGTTGGTGTGGGAGAGGCCGGAGCCACCGAATCGACCCGTGCCGGCCCCGCTGAGCCGGGAGCGGATCGTGCGAACGGCGATCCGACTGGCCGACGCGGACGGCCTGGACGCGGTGTCGCTGCGCAAGGTCGCCACCGCGCTGGACGTCGGCCCGATGCGGCTGTACGGCTACATCGTGAGCAAGGAGGAGTTGCTCGACCTGATGGTCGACGCGATCCACGCCGAGATCCGGCCGGTCGGAGACGGCTGGCGAGAGGTGCTGCGCTCGCTCGCCGAAACCACCCGGCAGGCCGTCCACGAGCACGAATGGCTCGCCGACCTGCTCGGTGGGCGACCGCAACTCGGGCCGCACGCGCTGGCCAGAGGGGAGGCCGTGGTGGCCGCGTTGGACGGCATCGACGTGGACGACGTGATGCCGGTGGTGACCGCGGTCGACGCGTACGTGATCGGTGCGGTGCGTCGGGAGATCGCCGAGCGGCGTGCCGAGCGGGTCACCGGGATGGACGAGAGGCGGTGGCAGGCCTCTCTCGGTCCCTATCTGGTGCGGACCTTCGCCACCGGCCGATTCCCGGCGCTGGCGACGGTGGTTCACGATGCCGTCCATCTGGACGCCGACCGGACCTTCCGGATCGGCCTCGACTTCCTGCTCGACGGCATCGCAGCCCGCATCTCGAAGTGACGCGCGGCCGAAGGGCCGGACCGGCACCGCTGCCGCGGGGGCGAGACGGGTCGGCAGGTCGTCCTCCTTCGGCGTATCGGCACAGCCGACGACGAGCCTCGTCCGGGAAGCCCGTCGTGGGCATGCCGCCCGTGGCCCACGACGAGCCGCACACCTGCCGCCGCGCCCGCCGCGCCCGGTCGCTCCTCGACGGCGTACTCGACTCGTGACGACGGCATGTTGCCGCCGGTCCCGGTCCCCGGTTCCGCCCACGCGATCGGCGAGCCCGGTGACGGCCCGCACCGAATGGCGCGGTGTGCACGGCCCCCGGGTCGTCAGCGCTTGGGCGGGAGCGCAAAGGGTGAGGCGACGGCACCCTGGGACGGCAGTTGCGCCACGATCGGATGGTCCCGTCCGATCGGACCGAGCTTCGAACTGCCGCCGGGGGCGCCGAGGTCTTCGAAGAACTCGGCGTTCATCGCGTTGAAGTGGTTCCATTCCTGCGGGGTGTCGTCTTCGAAGAAGATCGCTTCGACAGGGCACACCGGCTCGCAGGCGCCGCAGTCGATGCACTCGTCCGGCTGGATGTAGAGCATGCGCTCTCCCTCGTGGATGCAGTCGACGGGGCACGATTCGACGCATGCCTTGTCCTTGACGTCCACACAGGGCGATGCGATCACAAACGTCATCGAACTGCCGTCCTCTCCGGGGTCGTTCCTGCCTGTCGTTCCGACGTGGCCGACCGTTGGGCCTGCGGCCGACCGTATGACCTCAAGTGATGTCGAGGTCAAGAGGAGGCTCCGCATGACGAGTTACCGTTCCGGTGAGGTTCGAGCAGGCCCGGACGATTGGCTGAGCATCGGCGAGGTGAGCGCCCGGACCGGCGCGGCCGTCTCCGCTCTGCGGTTCTACGAGGAGTTCGGTCTGATCGCGTCCGAACGCGACGAGCGCAACCAACGCCGTTATCCGCGGCACATGCTTCGCCGAGTCGCGTTGATCTCGGTGGCGAAACGCATCGGCATCCCGTTGCTCGACCTCCGAGAGGCGTTCGCCGACGTGCCGCTCGACCGTCCGCCCAGTCATCGCGAGTGGCAGCGCGCCTCGCGCGGCTGGAGGCGTCGGCTGGAGGAGCGTCGGCAGACCATCGAGCGACTCGAGGCCGAACTCACCGGGTGTATCGGCTGCGGATGTCTCTCGATGAAGGCATGCGCTCTGCTGAACCCCGGCGACGCGCTCGCCGGGGATGGTGTCGGGCCCCGACGACTGTGAGAGACGGACTGTCGGCGGTGGGATCGTCGTCGGGGCGGGACAGGCCGGCCGTCCATCTGCCAGACTGGGCGGGCAAGAGTGATACTCACCCAAGTTCGTCAGCGCCTGGTCGGTCGGTGGAGCGCGCTGCCGTGCTCGCCCGGTTGCGAGCGCGGCCGGCCCTGCCCCGGTGGCGCCGCGCCGTGTGTCGGAACCGAGCCCGTCTCGGAAGGACCGTCATGGCCACCGACCACCATTCCGACATCGAGATCGACGAGGGCGGCTACGTCCCCGATCCCGATCGCGATACCGCAGCTCTCCTCGACGCGTTCCACGACCACCTCGCCGGAACCATTCGAGAGCGGTCGCTCTCAGACGAACTGCCCGGCGCGATCCGCGTGTTGCACGACGACCTCGAGGCCGCCAACGCGCACCTGATCGACGACGAGCCGTCCCGGCACAATCTGCGGCTGACCCTGGTGCTGGTCGCCGCGTACCGCACGCTGCTGCCGTATCTGGGCCGCGAGGACGCCCTCGCCGCTGTTCGAGCCGCGTTCGTCGAGCCGTTCCACGAGACGTTCCGGGTGGGGACACTCGCGATGCTCGACGCCGCACCCGACCCGTTCACGGCCATGGTCGCGCTGTCGAAGACCCGCGAGGAGCAATCCTTCGGCGCCACGTTCACCTTCGACCGACCTGCGGACGACGATCGGAGCTACCTCCTCGACGTGCACCGCTGCTTCTACCACGACGTACTGGTCGCCAACTCCGCCCCGGAACTGACGCCCGCCATGTGCGCGTTCGACAGTGCCTGGATCGAGGCGATCGATCCGGACCGGCACGGCTTCCGCTTCGAACGCGTCACCACGATCGGACTGGGCGGAACGCACTGCCCGTTCCACTTCCACCGCACCACGACCACCGGGGAGACGGAAGCCGACCTCGGCTGAACCACCCGTGGGGGGACGCCCGGGACCGGGCGTCCCCCCACGGGGCACAGCGAGCCACTCCCGCGCCCGCGTCGAGGTCCGCGGACTCCGGCCGGGCGCGGGCCGACCGTGGCAACGCGCGGCCGGAGCCGGAGCCGTCCCGGCCGTCCCGTTCCCTGAGCTCCCGCCGGGTCGGCCCTGCCGTGTGTCAGCGCACTCCCTTGATCTTGAAGGCGAACAGGGCCCCCACGACGCCGATCCCGGCCGAGACCGGGAAGATGGCCTCGTACCCGCCCGCGTCGACGATCCACGACGCGACGAACGGTGCGGCCACCTGGGGCGCGGCGTTGGCGATGTTGATCAGGCCCATGTCCTTGCCGGCGTCCCGGCCGTCCGGCAGCACCTGGGTGATCAGGGCCATGTCGACGGCCATGTACATGCCGAACGCGAAGCCGTTGACGATGTTGAAGGCCGCGAGGCCGCCCACCGTCGGCCACCACAGCGGGATCATCAGCGAGATGCCCGAGACGACGCCCGACGCGATCACGAACGGCTTGACCGCGTTGAGGCGGTCGGCGATCCTCCCGATCACCACGGAGGCCGCGATGGTCGCGACGGCGCTGACCACCATCAGGTAGCCCATGACCGGGTCGACGTCGTCCTCGGGCACCCCGACGAAGTCGATCAGGATGAAGTAGCTGTACGTGAGGGAGATGAAGAAGCCGGCCATCACGCCGAACCGGGACAGGAACGCCCACGCGAAGTCCGGGTGTTTCCTGGGATCCAGCCAAAAGCTCCCCAGGAAGGCCTTCAGGTTGAACTTCTCGATCGACATGTCCTTGCTGGAGGTGTCCGGCGACACCAGCACGAACAGCAGCGCGGCGACCGCGATGCACCCGGCCAGCAGGTAGTAGCCGTTCGCGCCCGCGAACGTGCCGTCGAAGCCGCCGACCACGCGGTCGACGCCGAACCTGGACAGGTCGACGCCGCCGATGACGTACGCGGACGCCACGATGCTGATCGGCATGCCGAGGCCGATCAGGCCGGAGAAGGTCCCGTACTTCGCCGGCGGCACCCGGTCCGGCATCGCCGCGGTGATGCCGGCCTGGTAGCCGTTGAGGATGAACTGGACGGCGCCCCAGGTCAGTCCCAGGGCCAGGATGGAATGGGCGTTGGCCTGGCCCACCAGCGCGAGGGCGCCGAGCACGCCGCAGAGCAGGACCCACGGGGCCCGGCGGCCGAACCGGGAGCGGGTGCGGTCGGAGAGCTGTCCGAAGAGCGGGTTGCCGACCGCGGCGAGGAGCGCCCCGAGCGCCACCGCGTTCTTCATCGCGTCCGGGTCCGTACCCCCGGTGATCTCGATGACCTGCTTGGGGATCAGATACGAGCCCGCGCCCATCCACACCAGATTCAGTGCGGTGTTCGAGAGCGGAAGGGTCAGATACAGCGGCCCCAGCCGCCTGCCGGACTTCCCGTCGGCGACGCCCGGCCCGTCGGTGCGCCGGGACAGCGCCGCCCCGTCGTCGTGCACGCGCAAGCTGTTGTCCGTCATGTGTCCTCACCGCTGGTTTCGAGGGGTCTGTCGCCGCCGGACCGCATCGGCCCATCACCGACCGGGGCGCAGCGCACGATCGCGGTGCGGACGCGTTTCGGAACGCCGCGACGTGCATCTAGCTGACACGTGTCAGCAGATGCACGGATCATGCCAGCGGGATCGTTCCCGCACCAGATGTCGACGAGAACACGAATCAACGCTCGCCGGGTGCGCGACCCCCGGCGCCCCGGCCGCCTCCCGGGTGCACGCCACGCGCTGTGCGGCGGAGTCGTCGCCGACTCGGCGCGAGCGGCCGTGCGCGCTCACGTGTTCGATGCCAGATCACGCGTACCGCATCCGTGACGCATGTCCACTCGCAACATTTGTCATCAGTCAATAATTCGATACGCTTCGCGTCGGGACGCCGGGGGACAGGGCACAGGGCACAGCCGTCGACGTCAGGGAACGACATCGATGTCGTCGCTCGAGCCGCTCACTCGCGGCCGGGCGTCATCGCTCGCTCGTCCGACGAAAGGGGGGTCGCCATGGGACAGCGGCATCGGCCGGCGCCCGGTCGGCACACGTGCGCCCGGCGCGGCCGGCACTCCCGGCGCGCGCTGGAGCGGGTAGGCCGCGCACGCCGCGCAGGCCGTGCGAGGTGGCCGGTTGCCTCAGGCGGTTCGCGCGCGCGAGGCGAGCGATGTCTTGTCCGCGACCTCGTCCATGACGGGAACGGCGGCGCCGCGCAGGGATTCGAGCCCCTTCAGCAGCATCGCCCGGGATTCGCCCGACATGCGCGCCGTGACGACGGCCAGTTCCCGCTCACGGCGGGCCCGCAGATCCGCCAGGAAGGCACAGCCCCGCCCGCTCAGCCGCAACTGCAGTTCACGACGGCTGTTGGCGCTGGGCAGGCGTTCGACGAAACCCACCGCCTGCAGGCGGTCACACAGGCGACTCGTCGAGGAGGGCGTCGACCGCAAGCCGTCGGCCAACGTACGCAGGTTGATGCCCTCGTGCTGCTCGAGCAGGAACAGCGCGCGGAGCTGTGACGGAGAAACGGGGGCCGTGGACGCACGCCCCAGCAGCATTTCGAGCAACTCGGCCGCGGCGGTCGCCACTCGCGCCGTCTCGTCCGAATGGTCGTGTCGAGAGGAGGTAACCCCGCTCACCGCCTTACTCTGACGCCCGAAACAGCCGCCGGTCCGACGGCCGTGCCGTCACCACAATAGACGTTGTAAAAGCGGTTGATCCGACAGGCGGTCCGGGCCGTTCCACAGACACGCCACGAGGGTGCTCCTTGCCGCGCCCGCAGAGAACGGCTGAAGACATACTGTGAATGCATACGAGGAAGCCGAGCGCGCGCTGCGCGCCGCGCCCCCGCAGGGACTGCCGGACGCCATTCGCGGCGTGCTGGCGCGGCACTACCGGGCAGGATCGGTCGAGCTGCTGATGGCCGACTACAGCCTGACCGTCCTGCTGCCGGTGTCCGCGCCCCCACCCGCCACCGGACCCGTCGCCGAACCCCTCTCCATCGACAACAGCCCTCAGGGTCGAGTCTTCGGCGCCCAGGAGCCCGCACGCGAGGAACAAGGAGAAGTCACGGTCGTCCACCTCCCGGTGACCGTACGCGGCGACCGCCTCGGTGTCCTCACCGTCACCCTCCCGACCGACGCCTGCTCGCCGGCGATCCCCGCCGAGCTCGTCGACATCGCGGAGATGCTCGCTCACGCGGTGACCGTCGCCGAACGCGACACCGACCTCTACCGCCGGGCCCGGCGCAAGGACCGCCTGACCCTGGCGGCCGAAATGCAGTGGCAACTCCTGCCCGGGCGAGCCTGCAGCCGCGACGAATACGCCATCGGCGCCCAGCTCGAGCCCGCCTACGCCGTGCACGGCGACAACTTCGACTGGTCCGCCGACGCCGACCACCTCGTCCTGACGGTGACCAACGGCATGGGCGAGGGCATCGACGCCGCCCTGCTCAGCAACCTCACGATCAACGCCCTGCGCAACGCCCGACGTGCCGGCATCCCTCTCGCGGACCAGGCAGCCCTCGCCGACCAGGCCGTCTACGCCCGGCACCGCGGCGACGCCTACCTGTCCGTCCTGCTGCTGGACTTCGAACTGGCCACCGGCCGAGTCCAGGTGGTCGACGCAGGCTCCCCGCGCCTGCTGCGCCTGCGCGAGGGAACGGTGACCCCGGTCGACTTCGACGCGCAACTGCCCCTGGGCATGTTCGAGGAGACCGACTACACGGCGCAGGAATTCCGCGTCCGGCCCGGCGACCGTCTCGTGTTCGTCAGCGACGGCGTCCACGCGGTCGCCTCGCCGGCCGGCGAGGCCTACGGCGAACGCGCGCTGGCCCGGTCGATCAGCGCCACCCGTCTGCTGCCGCCCGCCGAGATGCCTCGCGCGCTCCTGCGCGAACTCACCGGCCACCGCGGACGCCCCGTCCCCGACGACGACGCCCTCGTCGTCTGCCTGGACTGGTACGGCAGACCCACCACCCCCGACCGCCTGCCGCCCGACGACCCCGAACGGCACCACACCCGCTCCGCCACCTTCCCCGTCCCGCCTTACGCTCCGCGGTGACGACGCGGAACGGCGCTCGGGCGTGACCGCCGCACGCGCGCGGGTCGATCCCGGCGCGCGCCGGGGTGCGGGGCGCGCGCCGGGATCGAACTCGTCCTCGCGCCGATCCGCGTCGGGGACGAGGGGACGAGGGGCGAGCGCGGGCTCAGATGGTGTCGGTGTCCGCGGTGGGGAAGCGTTCCCAGACCCGGTGGGTGCCGAGGAGTTCGGCGACCCGGGCCTGTACGGCGGACGCGTCACGGGCGACGACCACTCCGGGGGCGTTGGTGGGGATGCCGGCCGCGACCAGGCAGTCCTCGCTGTCGCCCCAGCCACCGATGGCCTTGGCGTGGCGGTATGCCTCGGCGAGCATGAGCAGGATCCGCGGATCGGTGGCGGACAGCGGTGTGCCGTTGCCCGCCTTGGCGTCCCGTGCCCCGTACGCGTCCTTGCCCGGCGCCGGTGAGCCGGCGAGCAGGATCGCGTCGAACTCGATCGACCGGGCGGTGGCGAAGGCGCGCTGGACGGCGATGGGCGCGTCGCCGTCCGCCCCGAGGGTGCCGCCCGTGGGGGCGATGACCAGTGGCACCATGCCCGCGTCGAACACCGCCCGTCGCACCTCGCGAACGGCGTCCAGGTCGGCTGCGGGGTCGGCGACGATGCCGATCACGCGGCCGGTGATCGGCCACGTCCCGCCTATCTGGGACAGCGCGGGGCTCGGTTCGACCGAGGCCGGGGGGCCCGAGGGCGAGGGCGTCGGCAGCCCCAGGCCCTCGGCGACGCGCGCGCACAGCAACGGGTCGATGTCGGCCAGGACCCGCAGATTGCGTTCCTTGATCGCCTGTTCGTGGCACTTGCCGAGTTCGAACGTGTAGGAGGCGATGACGTGTTCGCGCTCGATGGGGGTCAGGCTGAGCCGGAACAGCCGGGGCTGGCTCGTGTGGTCGGCGAAGGATGCCGGGGCCTCGCGCACCTTGGCCGCCGGCGGTAGCGGTACCGGTACCGGTACCTCGACGTATCCGCCGAGGTACCGGTACCGGCGGTGAAGGGGCAGCCGCCGTCGAGCGAGTTCGGTCGATACGGCGCCACGCCGCTGTGCACGGCGTTCTGGTGCAGGCCGTCCCGGAGCATGTCGTTGACGGGGGCATGCGGGCGGTTGATCGGGATCTGCGCGAAGTTGGGGCCGCCGAGTCGGCTGATCTGCGTGTCGAGATGGGAGAACAGTCGGCCCGCCAGCAGCGGGTCGTCGGTGATGTCGATGCCGGGGACCAGATGACCGGGGTGGAAGGGAAGGCGACCTGTTCGGTCTCGGCGAAGTAGGCATCCGAACCGGTCGCGGGAGTCAGAGCTGCCCGCGCTGTCCGGATCGAACCGAAAGGTCCGGTGGCGGCCGAGGCGGGCAGCCCAGGACCCGCCCGGCTCCGGCCGACCGATCGTGCGGTCGGCCGCCTCGCGACGCCCGCCCGGCTCCCGGTGCCATCCCCGCCGGCGAGGCGATGGCGAGTACGGCCGTGGGCCACGACGGGCGCATCACGGCAGGTCCGTGCGGTTCACCTGGTCGGGTGGTCGGTACCGACGCGACTCAGGCGTCCCGGTCGTGCTCGTGCGCACCGGATCCCGACGGGCGGGAACCGAGGTTGCCGTAGCCGGGCAGGTCGTGCGGTCCGCGCCGGCGACCGTCCCGGGGCATCTCCGCGGGCTCCCGGCTCTCGCCGCCGGGGGCCGGGGGCGAAGCGGTGGGCAGGTTCCGCGGCGGGGCCGGCGGCGGGCGACGCCTGCGACGCACGCCGCTCACCACGGGGATGACGAGCAGTACGGCGATCAGCAGGACGGCCACGATCGCCACCCCCGCGACGGTTTTGGGCGAAGCCGATGCGAACTGTGCCAGAGCAGTCATGTCGGCACGGCTACCCCGGCCCGCCGAGCCGATGTCTCACGCCCCGAAGGAGGTTCCGGTGGGCACCGGGCGGGGCCGACCGGGCGTGGTGGGTATGGCGAGCCGGTTCTCGGGAAGCGGGTTTCCATGAGGATCACGACTACGGCAAGCCGCCTGGAGCAGGCCAAGGCCCTGGATCGTCCCGCCGCGTTGGTACGTACCGTGGTGGGGAGGTTGCCGCAGGGCCCCGTCCGGGACACGTTGCACGGCGTGCCCTTGGGCCACGCGCTGCACCCGCTGCTGGTGCAGGTGCCGATCGGGACCTGGCTCTCCGCCTCGATGCTCGACCTCGTCCCGCGAACCGGGCCCGCGTCCACGGTGCTGATCGCGGTGGGCATCGGCGCCGCGGCGCCCGCGGCGGCCGCGGGATGGGTGGATTGGGCCGAGACGCACGAGCAACAGCAGCGGGTGGGTCTCGTGCACGCCGCGTGCAACATGGTGGCGGTCGGCCTGTACTCGGCCTCCCTGGTGGCCCGACTGCGCAAGCGGCGGCTGCACGGTCGGGTGCTGGCCCTGGCCGGGCTGGCGGCGGTCGGGACGAGCGGGCTGCTCGGCGGGCACCTCGCCTACCGTCAGGCAACCGGGGTCAACCACGCCGAACACGTACCGCACGTGGTCGGCGACGGCTCCGAGTGGCATTCCGTGGGCTTGTTGTCCGCTCTTCCCGACGGAAAACCCGCCCGCCGTTTCCTCGGCGAGACCCCGCTGCTGGTCGTCCGCGACGGATCGCGGGCGAGCGTGCTCGCCGATCGTTGCTCGCACCTGTCGGGTCCGCTGTCCGAAGGCGATGTCGCCGACGGCTGTGTGACCTGCCCCTGGCACGGCAGCGTGTTCTCCCTTGCCGACGGCGAGGTCGTGCACGGGCCGGCGACCGCGCCGCAACCGCTGTTCGAGACCCGCGTCATCGGCGAGGAACTCCAGGTCCGCCTTCCGGGCGCGGGCTGACCGGCGGCCCCGCCCGGCGATCGCCGATACACGCGTGTCTCCGATCGCTTCGGTTTCCGGTCCGGGTCGGTTGCCGACCGGATGGGGACCGGCGTCCGGGCCCGGCTCGAGGTCGCTCAGCAGCCGGCCCGCCTCCGCGAGCAGGGAACCGGTCAGTGCCGTTGTCACCGGCCCCGACCGCGCAGACGTACCCATCGTGGCCACGGCCCGTCCGTACTCGCGCACCGCTCGCGCCGGCGCGTCCAGGAAGGCCGCGTAGGGCGCCAATTGTTCTTCCGTCCGGGGTCAGGTCCACCCCGTCCGCTCGCGCGGCGTCCCGAATGGTCCTGGTGATCGCGATCGTGCGCACCGCCAGATCCTGCAGCGTGGGCAGGAAGCCGTGCTCGATCTCCGGCACCGGTCCGTGGCGGTGCCGGCGCGGGTTCATCCGGACGCTCGCGCGCGCGTGCTCGGTGGCCGCCCGCAGGTCCTCCCATCGGTGGGAGACCCGCAGTGCCCGTCGATACCGTCCGTCCGCGGCCGCCGCGTCCATTGTTCGCGCAGCCCGGCGGCCGACTCGGCCAGGATCTCGGCCACTTCGTCCGCGACGTCGAGCGCGGCGCGGCGGCTGTCCCGCAGATGCATCGGCGGCCGGATCAGGAAGTTCACCGCGAGTCCGATCAGGGCGCCGAGGAGTGCCTCCCCGAGGCGGTGTGCGATGGTGGCGCCGGTGACCGGGCCGTAGGACAGCACGAACAACGCGCTGGTCGAGCTGTACATCCCCTTGTCCCCGAACCGCCGCCAGTTGCCGAGCAGGATCGTGATCGGCAGCACCGCCGCCATCGCTCCGATGGTGCTGCCGCACATCACCCAGGCGAGGGCGGCGATCAGTGTGCCGAAGGTCATCGACACCAGGACCTGGAGAGCCTGGGCCACCGATCGGTACACCGTCGCCTGAACGAGACGATCGCCACCCAGGGCGCCATGATGGCCATCGGGGCCCGCAGCCACCACCCCGCCACGGCCCAACTCGGCACCGCCGCGAGCGCGGCCTTGGCCGACTGCCAGACCAGATCCCGCTCGCGCCCCGGACCTCGCCAGGCCCGGGCGGTCGACCGCCCGAACCCGCGAACCTCCGCCCCGATCACTGTGGCCGCACCACGTCTTCGTCGCCCCCACGAAACACCCGACATGACCCGAGCCCGTCTCCTCCCACGAGCCGACACCCGCCGCGTGTCGGCCCGGCGGCATCCGATGCCGTTCGCATACCGCTCCACATGCCGGTGGCGCTCCGCCGGCGAGGTTGCCGGCGGAGCGCCACCCTTCGTTCAGGTCTGTGTGTGGACTACAGCGTGCCCGCGGGGCCGGCGCCGGGGGTGCCGGGAGTGCCGGGTGTCGTGTTGCCGTAGTAGTCGCCGGTGCGGCCGCGGTGGTCGTGGTCGTCGAGGTGCTTGTCCTTGTCGAACTCGGGGGAGTTCTTGATCTCCTCCTTGGTGCGCGAGACGTGGACGACCTTGTTCTCGGTGTCGATGCTCGCGATCGTGCCCGCCGGGAGCAGGACGTGCTTGCCGAAGATCCACACGCCGGTGTCGACTACCAGGTAGGACGCGTCGACGTCGTCGTTGTGCTTGTCGACCTTGCCGATGTGACCGTCGGTGGCATCGACCTTGTAGCCGGCCAGGCTCGTTCCCGCGGTGTAGCCGGACTCGGGGCGGTGACCCCACACGTTGTCGCCGGTGCTCACAGGGAACTCCTCAACTCCTGACGAACTCCTTCACCGCAGGCGGATTGCCACGGCGGGAGCCGTCGTCTCGAATGGTTCGAACCGCGCCTGCCCCGTCGATCCGGTCACACACCCGCTCGACTCTCCGGGCCTGTAAACCACGGTCCGTGCCGGGTCGTCGCGCGATGTCATGGGCGTGGTCGCCTTCGGAGCGAACACGCTCGGGAACGGCGGAAACGGCGCCGAATCCTGTCCCGGAAACACCCCGGTAAACCACCCTCTTTTCAGGCATGCGCCCGAATGGGTGGGGCACAAGCGGGTCGGAGGTAAAAACAATGATTCCCCTGCTGGTAGTCCTGCTTCTCGCCCTGATTCTTTTCGGTGCCGGTTTCGCTTTGAAGGCGCTGTGGTGGATCGCCGTGATCGTCCTGATCGTGTGGGCGCTCGGGTTCGTTTTCCGCTCGGTCGGCAGCGGCGGCGGTCGTGGTCGCTGGTACCGCTGGTAGCAGCGCCGGCCACTCGGGCGACACGATGAAACGGGCTGTGGTCCGACTCGGAAACACGAGTCGGACCACAGCCCGTTTCGGCATCCTCGACCACTTTCCGAAACGGCGCCGGGTAACGAAGCCGTGGTCCCGAGATGAATCCCGATTTCGGGGGCAGGTGCTTTACCACGGCCGGGGCCGCTGTGATCCGCAGGGAATCTGCACCTCCACACGGTGACCCCGGTCTCCGCCGTTCCCGCCGACACGCCGCGCCCTTTCCAGCGAGGGGCATCACGCAACGGAAACGCCGGTACTCCGGCGGTGGCGCCGAGATCGGTGACAAGACCCACTACTGCAAACGGGTGTACCCGGGGCGGTGCCGGGCAAGTAGCCCTCGCGCCCGTCCGACCAACGAAGGGGATGCCCAGATGAGCCCGAGTACCGTGAGCACGACCGAGACGACCGCCACCGAACGACACCTGCCCTCCGTCGACACCCCCACGGCCGAGGACATGGCGCAGATGACGGCGACGGACGCCCGGGCGATGTCCAAGGTGCTCTTCGATCGGCTGAAGGTGCTGGAGGAGGGCACGCACGAGTACCAGTACGTGCGCAACACCCTCATCGAGCTCAACATCCCGCTCGTGCGCTACGTCGCCGGACGATTCCGGGCGCGCGGCGAGACCACCGAGGAGATGGTCCAAGTCGGCACGATAGGCCTGATCAAGGCCATCGACCGGTTCGACCCGGCGTTCGGGTACGAGTTCCCCACCTTCGCCATCCCGACGATCTCCGGCGAGATGAAGCGCTTCTTCCGCGACACCTCCTGGGCCGTGCACGTCCCGCGCCGCCTGCAGGAGTTGCG